>JBKPOM010000262.1:0-32881 GCA_046733115.1 Actinomycetota bacterium
GTTGATCGCGGCCGCGGTCTCCGGGGTGACCCGGTAAAACTCCTCGTACGGTGGCTCGTCGTCTTCGAGGCTGGCCACGCCCGTGTGCAGTAGGAGCGGCAGAATCTGCACCCCCTTCGCGACCAGGCGCGTGATGAGCTCGGGCGTAAACGCCCTCCCCGCCGAAGGCATCTCGGCGCTACCGACCTCCGTGGCGTAGACCGTCTGGTAGTAGCTCGACGGCCAGCTCTCCCTGACGTAGCCGTACCGGATGGGAGACCCGTGCCTGTCCAGATACACATCGAGGTCTGTAGGCAGGTTCAAAGTGGAGATCCACAACCGATTTGATCCTCCACCCCGCTTCCGTTGCGCCGATAGATAGGGCGTTTGCAAGACGATGCTGGCGCCTTCGGGGAGCGTCAGGACCTCTCCGGCCTCACCGTCGAGCACAGGTTCATTGCCGGAGGACGACCTCAGCTCGACGACCCACAGGTCTGCCGGCAGGTGGGTCGAGAGGTGCACCTCGAGGGGCGTTCCGTCCGCATAACTGGCGGGGAGCGCGGCGTTCATCGTGCCGCTGGTGTTGATGACGAGGGTGTCGCCGGCTTCCAGAAATCCGGGCAGGTTGGTGAAGCTGGAGTGGACGATACTGTCGTCGCCGAGGTGGGAGACCATCAGGCGGACTTCGTCGCGGCGCAGTCCTCGTGCTTCCGGGGGCTCGCCTGCCTCCAACTCCGAGGGTAGGTCGAAGTGCAAGGGGCCGTGCGCTTCGGGATACTCGGGAAAAGCGTCTGTAGTTTCCAGTGTTGCTTCGATAGTGTGGGTCATGATTCTTTCCTTCTAGCCTAGTTTCGCTGGCGTGGTGACCTCGTAGACGTTGCCGTCGGGTCCTCTGAAGTGGGACCATGATCCGCCGTCGTCGGCCTCGTGAACGGGACCGATGAAGGCGATTCCGGCCGCTTCGAGATCCGCGCGCGCCTCCCTTACGTCGTCGACCAGGAAACCTGCTAAGGGGCCCTTGTCGAAGTGTTCGTGCTCCTCGTCGCCGGGACCGAACACCTCAACCTTGTCCCCGTTGGGCAGCCGGAAGACCGCGAAGTCCGGCTCCTCGTGTACCGCGCGAAGACCGAGAGTATCTCCGAAAAACCTGACCGTGTCGTCGAAGTTTCGGGTTCGGGTCCCGAGCCAGACCAGTCCTCTAGCTTTCATGGGTTGCCTCCTCTCGGGGAGAGGGGCTCGAGCAGGTCCGTGGTGGACATCCCCGACTCAGTCCCTCACGGCCAGCGAGCGGGCCTCGTAGCGGCCGCTCGGCAGATCGCCTGCAATGAGTTTAAGGAAACCCGGTACGCTCTCTTCGGGGAGAGGACGGTCGCTGATGTCCTCGTCGGGGAAGGCTTCCTGGTGCATGCGGGTGCGCATGTCGCCTGGATCTACGCGGTAGACGCGCAGGTTCGGGTTCTCAGCCGCGAGGATGTTGGAGAGTTGCTCGAGCGCGGCCTTACTCGAGCCGTAGCCGCCCCAGCCTTCGTACGGCTCGACCGCGGCGTCGCTAGTCACGTTGATGACGCGCGCATCCTGCTTCAGTTCGTTCCTGATTACCTGGACGAGCGCGAGGGGTGAGAGCGTGTTCGCCCTGTAAACCTCCTCGAGCACGTCGAGCGGGTAGTCGAGCAGGGCAGGCTGCGGGCTCGGGCCGAGGATGCTCGCGTTGTTGACGAGCGCGTCCAGGCCGCCAACCTTGCGCACCGCGTCCGCCAGCGCCGCCCTGTGCTCAGGGTCGGAGACGTCTCCGGGTATCGCGACCACGCGAGTACGTTCAGACAGCTCGGCGCGGGCTCTCTCTAGGGCGTCCTCGCCTCGGGCGTCGATGATCAAGGTCCAGCCCTCTTCGGCCAGGGCGCGTGCCAGCGCGAGCCCAAGGCCGCGCGAAGCGCCTGTGATGAGCGCCGTGTGTCGTGGTGACTCTTCGTTCATTTGGCGTCCCTCCCGATCTTAGTTGAATACAATGTATCGCCCACGCCTCTGCAGGAGAACGGCAGGAGGGACGGTTTTCGGCCTGTACTTTGGTACAGAGGGTTTGATCCCGATAGATCTGTCGAGCCCCTATCACTACTGGTCCGCTGGGGCCCACGTGGGCCCGCGGTAGCGAGGTTCGGCGTGGCGGTTCAAGGAACCTCCACGAGCCCGCGGCGGACGGCGATCCTGGCCGCCTCGGTGCGGTTCTGGGCTTCGAGTTTTGCCAGGATGGAGCCGACGTGGAACTTGACCGTCCGCTCAGAGATGAAGAGCTGGTCGGCGATCTCGGCGTTCTTAAGGCCGCGCGCTAGCAGCGCGAGCACCTCGAGTTCCCTGGGCGTGAGACGTCGGTTCTGCGGGACGTTTTCCTCGCCGTCTATGCGATTTAACAGCCTGTCAGCGACGCCCGGCTCTAGCAACGAGCCCCCGGCTTGCACGGTGCGGATGGCGCCGAAGATCTCCTGCCGAGACGCACCCTTGAGCAAATAACCGCGGGCGCCGGCGCGCAAGGAACCGAGGATCCTCTCGTCCGTATCGTAGGCCGTGAAGACGACTGTCCGCGCGCGCGAGCCCGCGTCGCGCAGCCTTTCGAGAGCCTCGACGCCGTCCGTCCCGGGCATCTCCAGGTCGAGGAGTATAACGTCGGGGTCGAGGCTCTGCGCCAGCCTGACCACTTCGTCGCCGCCTGAGGCTTCGCCGACCACCTCGAAGTCGGGTTGGGTGCCGAGCACGGCGACGAGGCCCTCGCGCAGCATCGGGTGGTCGTCGGCGACGAGCAGCCTGATCCTATCCACCCTGAGCTCCCTCGAGTGGAACCGTGACTTCGACGCGCGTGCCCCCGTCCGGTTCGCTCTCCACCTCGAGGAAACCGCCGATCGTGCCGGCCCTCTCCCTCATGCCAACGATGCCGTGCCGGTCATCCCGCACGCGAGACTGGTCGAATCCGCGGCCATCGTCCTGTACTACGAGCCGCACCTCATCGGGCGTGGCCACGAGCCGGACCGTGACCCGGCTTGCACCAGAGTGGCGGGCGACGTTGGTCAGGGTCTCCTGGCAGATGCGGTACAGGGCGACCTCGACCCGCGGCGGGAGCGGGTGGCTGCCGTTGATGGCCTTGAACCTGGTGGCGACGCCCGTCTCCGCTTCCCAGCGGTCGACGAGCGTTTTCAACGCTTCGGGCAACGAGCGGCCTTCGAGCGGGGCGGCCCTGAGGTCGAGGACGGAGCGGCGGGCTTCGTCGAGGTTGGAACGGGTGAGGGCGAGGGCGCGGCGCAGCGGTTCGCGGGCGCGCTCCGCGCCGACCTCGTGGTCGAGGAAGGCTTCCGCTGACTCCAGTTGGAGGCCCGTCGCCGTGAGCCCCTGGGCGAGGGTGTCGTGGATCTCACGCGCCAGCCTGTTGCGTTCCTCGACTGCGCCCAGCCTGAGGCTGCGGTCGTAGAGGCGCGCCCGCTCGACGGCGATGGCGAGCAGATCGCCTATGGTGGAGAGGAGCTGCAGGTCCTCGGGCGAGAGCCACCGCCACTGCGGGCTGGCGACGTTCATGACGCCTAGCTTCTTCTCCCCGGCGTAGAGCGGGATGCTGGCGTGGTAGCGCAGTCCGCCGGTGCCGTCGACGAGGCCGTCGAGGCGGCTGCAGGTCAGGACGTTGACGTTGGCCGCGCCTTCGAGGTCGTCCCGCTTGTATGTATCCAAACAATAGCAGTAGCCCGAGCCGTCCATGCGGCTCGGGTCGTCCGCGAGGGCGGGGGGGAGGTCGCGGGCCGCGGCGAGGTAGGGCTCCGGGGAGGCATCTTCTAGTAGCCAGATCCAGGCCGTCCGTAAACCAAGAAGCTCGGCCACCTGCGAGAGCGTGAACCCGAGCGCCTCGCCGAGCTCCACCGAGCGGTTGAGCTCGCGCGCGATCTCATTCAGCACCGAGAGCTCGTGGTTTCGCCGCTCAAGATCCTCTCTCCCCGAAGTGCTTTGCTCGGACATCCTCGCTTCTCTCCACTCTCTCCAACCTCAGATGAGTTTAGCAGCGAGAGATTCGGAAACCCGAAGTGCGGTTGTGGGGCATTCGAACGGAAACTATCCTTGCGCGTGATACACAAATTACGTGGTATCAAGGAGGAAGAGATGATGGATACTGCCCACCAGCTCGAAGAACTTGTCCATGAGGTCGGTGAGGCACACCATCAGGCCTACATCGAGACGGACTGCGCCGACCCGGAGTGGCCGTTGTGGTACGCGGACCACCTGCGGGAGAGGCTAGGCGAACTTCTCGACGCGAGCTTCACCAAGAGCGAGCTCGTCCATTTGCTCGTCCTGGTTGCGGCCGAGCAGCCACTCAGGGCCCCGGGCGCCAACTGGGCCAGATACTACGCGAAGTTCTTCATCGGACTCTACAAGTAACTCCGGAGGGTGTAAGACGATCACGTCTAAGAGAGTCTCTACCTCGCATCCGGGAACCCTGTCTTCCCAGAACCGTATTCTGGCTCGAGCGTCGCGCAGGGAGTTGCGTCTTTATGTAACGCACGAGACCCACGCAAGGCTTTCGAGAAGCTGGAAACCGTAACATTCACCGTAACCGAGATCTTTAGGTTCATCGTGACGAGCGCCAAAGAAAGCAAAGCCGAAGCGCGACACCGTCCCGTTAGCCGGCGAAGGCCGCGAAGTACCGTGACGTTCTTGCGAAGACTAGCCGTTCGGGTGATGCATGACCTCCGTGCCGCATGTAGGGTGGACTGAACGTTTCCGGCGGGAGGTCTTATGGCAACGGATGTCATAGTTGGTGCCCACAGTTGTGTCATAGATCCGGAGGTCAAGGATGCTGGGGCTCAGGTGGGCGACAAGTACGGAAGTATGTTCCCCGGACTATCGCCTTGCGAGGTGGACGAGACCGTGATGATAGGTCTTGGGCGTGCGGCCTCGCGAATGGACGCGACGCTTGCCGTGGTTTACGAGGGTCTCGAGAACCGGCGCATCCCGGCCGGGTTCGCCATCCTCGGGCAGTTCGTCGCCCACGATATTACGGCGGGCCGGTCGCTCCTGGCCCATCACGCTGCCGCCGGGGAGATCAGGACAGGTCGAGGCGCGGTGCCCGGAAGTGAATGCCTCTGCGCTGAAGGGCCCCTCGGCAACCCTTTCCTCTACGACGCGGACGACGCTGACAAGCTCCTGCTCGGCGTCAACGCGGCGGGAGAACCCGACGACCTGCCGCACAATAGGCAGGGGGTGGCTCTTATTGGGGACCCGCGCAACGACGTGCATCTGCTCGCCTTCGCAATGGAGATTTCGCCATGACCGATGTCCCGAAACAGGGCACCGTCCCGGGGGAAGATCCTGCCGAAGGGCGGTACTCCTCGCGCTTCGTGCGCCCGCAGGCGATGCGCAACCTGACGAGCGAGGCACGGGCCGAGGAGCGAAAATCCACCTGGCTGGAGCTTTTCTTCGATCTATGTTTCGTCGTGGCTGTAGCGGCGCTGGCACGCGGGCTGCACCACGATCCGAGCGTGGAGGGGATGCTGCGCTTCCTCGGGCTCTTCGTACCGGTATGGTGGTCGTGGATGATCTTCACTTGGTACGCGACCTGCTTCGACAACGACGATGTACCCTACCGCGTGATGCTTTTCGTCGCGATGCTCTCGATACTGGGGCTTGCCGCCTCGGTTGGGCGTATCGGCGTGGACGCTGCTGCCGCTCCCAGCTTCGTGCTGGCATACGCTTTGATGCGGCTCATTGTGGCCGGCCTCTTCTTGAGGGCCAGACGCCAAGTTCCCGCTGCCCTGCGCCGCTTTGTGGACTTCTATGTCGCTGGGAACGTCCTCGGGGCAGCCGTCTGGCTCTCCTCGCTCCTCGTGCCGTCGCCCTTGCGCTACGTGGTATGGGGGCTGGGGCTTTGCGTGGAGCTAGTTGGCCCGATACTCGCCGTGATAACCCTGGACAATCCGAGGGTCACCTTCCACCCGCGTCACATCGCCGAGCGCTACGGGCTATTTACCCTGATCGTGCTAGGCGAGTCTGTATTGGCGGTGGCCTCTGGCACGGCCGGCACGGACTGGGCCCCGGCTGCGGTTCTTACGGCGGTCGTTGGCTTTGTCGCGGCGGCGTGCATCTGGTGGCTGTACTTCGATCACGTGGGGTCCTCGGGGATCGAGCTCGGCCCGCGCCCGGCGTTCTACTGGGGCTACGGCCATTTCGCCGTCTACGCTGGCATCGCCGCCTTCGGCGTGGGCGTCCAGCTCGCTGTCGAGGCCGCGGCCCCGCAGTACGCGCTGGCCGCGGGAGCACTACCCTCTGAAGCTTACGGTTTGGGACAAAGAACGGTGCTTGCAGGCGGCGTCATCCTCTTCCTGCTAGGCATCGCTTTTGTCGACCGGATCAACGAAGGCACCGAGAACGAGCGCGTGCTGCTCGCGCGGCTCGTGGCGGTGGCTCTCCTGGTCCTCGTTACCGCGCTCGGTTCCCTACTCTCGCCCCTGGCGTTCGCCGCAACGGTCTCCCTGGTCTTGCTGGCCTTAACAGCCTTCGAGACTCTAAGCACAGACCCGCAAGGAGAGTCACCGGCGGGTTAGGGACCAAAGGCTCACCCGGCCGCAGGGTGCGGTTCTACTACCTCTGCTGCCTGGACCAGCGACGTCTGAGGAAATAGGCGAGCAGCGCAAGCGCCACGAGGGCGACGACGCCGTAGCCCAGGGACCTTGCGACGGCGAGGAGCTCGTCCCAGTACTGGCCGAAGACGTAGCCGACCAGCGAGTAGGCCACTCCCCACACGACCGCCGCGGACAGGTTGTAGGATAGGAACCTGTAATACTTCATCCTGCTGACCCCGGCAAAGAGCGGGGTCATGCTGCGCAGGCCCGGGCCGAAGCGTCCGACGAAGACCGTCTTCCCGCCATGCGTTTCGAAGTAGCGCTCGGCCCTGTCGAGGCTCTTCTCATTGATCAGGAAGTGCAGAAAACGCATCTTCAGGATGCGGTAGATCATGGGCCGCCCGCCGATGCGTCCGATCCAATACACTGAGTTATCCGAGATGAATGCCCCCACAAAGCCGCTCAGCATCACCAGCGGGAGCGCGAGCTGTCCCCCGTTCGCGACGAGCCCGCCGGCAAACAAGACGATGTCCCCCGAAGCGGGCAGCCCGAAGTTGTCCAGCGCCGCCCCTAAGATAATGACGAGGTAGCCGTGCGCCACGAGCAAACTCGTCACGAAATCCAGAACACCCTGGGGGGATTTCGGGATGGATCCGATGAAGTCCAGAAGGCTTTGCATGATCCGGACGGGTTATACCATGCGCGATGGGGAAAGGTGAGCCCTTTCGCCATCGCGCGCCAATCAGCACTTCAGCATTTCAGCCAGTCAGCTATGTGCTTGCTGAAGTGCTGAAACGCTGAAACATTGACGCGTGCCGGCAGTGCGGCTATGCTACCCGGGAACAAACAGTGGGCGAAGGGGTCCAGGAAGCCGGTGCGAGTCCGGCACGGTCCCGCCACTGTGACCGGGGAGCGAACCCGAAGACGCCACCGCCCGCGAGGGCGCGGGAAGGCCGGGACAGCGGAGATCCGGGAGTCAGGAGACTGGCCTTTCGCCCGTGACCCCAAACCGGGGCGAGGACCCCGAGAAGGAGGCATCATGGAGAAGATCTTCGGACGGAGTCATCCTCCCGCCCTGCCACTATGGAGCCTGCTGGCCCTCGCGCTGTTGCTCCTCGCGCTGTTCGTGTTGCTCTCGGCGAGCGGGGACCTCCTGGTGCCGCTCCTCGGGCGGGCTGCCGGGCCTTTCGACTACCTGCACGAGTTCGCCCACGACGGGCGACACCTGCTCGGCGTTCCCTGCCACTAGACCAGACCGTGGTCTCGGCTTACCTGCGCCGCGGCTTAGCCGCCGGGCTGCTCGCCGGAGTTCTGGCCGGCCTCTTCGCCTTCGTCCTCGGAGAGCCCGCGCTCGACCGTGCGATAGCCCTGGAAGAGGCATCCGATGGCACCCACCACGAGGAGGTCTTCTCGCGCTCGACCCAGAAGGTTGGCCTCTTTTTCGCGACAGGCCTCTTCGGCGTAACGGTCGGGGGGGTGTTTGGTATCGTCTACGCTTTCTTCCGGGAGCGTCTTGTTGCGAACAGCGAACTGGGGCGCAGCATCTCCCTCGCGGGCACCGTCTTCGTCGGCGCGTTTCTGATCCCCTTCCTGAAGTATCCGGCGAACCCCCCCTCGGTCGGCGACCCCTCCACCATAAGGGAGCGCACGGCGGCCTACTTCGCGCTCGTCGTCCTCTCGCTTCTAACGATGCTCGTCGCCTGGCTCGCCGCCAGGGACCTGAAAGCGCGCGGTTATGACGCCCCGAGACGCCGCCTCATAGTCGGGGCCGGGCTGCTCGTCGTGGTCGCCGTACTGTTCCTGTCTCTACCGGCTGGGCCCTCTGCCGAAGGATTCCCTTCAGGGGAGCTGTGGGCTTTCAGGTTCTCGTCGATGGGTACCCAAATCGTCTTCTGGGCCGGGCTCGGTTTGATGTTCGGGTGGTTGTGCGAGAGGGCGCGCCGGAAGGGGACGGCTTGAGCGGAGCTCTACTCGTCGCGGGCACCCACTCTGATGCGGGGAAGAGTCTCGTAGTGGCAGGCATCTGCCGCTGGCTGGCGCGCGAGGGCGTCGAGGTCGCGCCGTTCAAGGCCCAGAACATGGCGCTCAACTCGTTCGTCACCCGGAAGGGGGCGGAGATCGGCCGCGCCCAGGCCGCCCAGGCCGCGGCCGCGATGGTCGAGCCCGAGGCGGCCATGAACCCCATCCTCCTGAAGCCTACCGCCGAAAAGACCACGCAGGTCGTCGTGCGCGGCAAGGCGTGGGCCACGGCCAGCGCCATGAGCTACGGGGGGATGAAGACGAACCTAATGCCCGTCGTTCTCGAATCGCTGACCGATTTGCGCCGCCGCTTCGACGTGGTCGTCTGCGAGGGGGCTGGTAGCCCGGCGGAGATCAACCTGCGGCAGAACGACCTCGCCAACATGGGCCTGGCGCGCGCCGCCGGCCTGCCCGTCCTCCTCGTCGGGGACATAGACCGCGGCGGCCTCTTCGCGAGCCTCTACGGAACGCTCGCGCTTCTCTCGCCGGAAGACCAGTCGCTCCTCGCCGGGTTCCTCGTCAACAAGTTCAGGGGAGACCCGGCAGTCCTGGCGCCCGGTCTGCAACAACTGGCCTCTCTTACCGGACGCCCGTTCTTCGGAACGCTGCCCTGGGTCTCCGGCCTCGGCCTCGACGGGGAGGACTCCTTGGCCCTCGACGCGCCACGTCCCGTGAAGCCCCCGCTCGGCCGCGACGTATTGACCGTCGCCGTCGCGCGACTTGGACGCATCAGCAACTTCACGGACTTCGACGCCCTATCCCACGAACCTGGTGTCTCTGTGCGCTTCACCACCTCGGCGCAAGAAATACTCGACGCCGACCTCGCTATCATTCCAGGCACCAAAGCGACCGTCGAAGACCTGAAGCTGCTCCGCTCCCGGGGCCTCGATGGAGTCTTAGCCGAAAGGGCGGAGCGGGGGCTTCCCATCCTCGGCATCTGCGGCGGCTACCAGATGCTGGGTGGACGCATCGACGACGGCGTGGAGAGTGGCGAGGCCAGGGCCGAAGGGCTCGGGCTCTTACCCGTCGAGACCTCTTTCGAGGGGGAGAAAATCCTGGGGCGTCCGGAGGGGCAGGCTCCCGGTTTTGGTGACGCGGATGTCTTCGGGTACGAGATCCACCACGGAAGAATCAAACAAAGTGGCGGCGACCCACTCTTCAGGTTCGGCGATAACGTGGAAGGCTGCCGCATCGGCGCGACGCTCGGCACCTCCTGGCACGGTGTTCTAGAGTCGGACGACTTCCGGCGCGCCTTCCTCACGTGGGTGTCGGCAGAATACGGTCTGGACTGGAGCCCAGGCGGGCAGACCTTCGCCGCCGCCCGCGAGACGCAACTGGAAAAATTGGGGGAGCTCATCGCAGACAACGTAGACCGCGACGCGTTGCTGCGCCTGATCGACGAAGGGAAGCCGTCTGGGCTTCCCTTCGTTAGCTCTCAGCTTTCAGCTCTCAGCCCTCAGCAAGCCGTCAGCGGCGGTATGGTGGACGCGGAAGCTTCACATCGGGAAGACAACGAAGCTACCAAAGTGTTCTCTTCGCCCGCGTTTGTGGCAGCGGGTTGCGACGAGCAGCGAGGCAAAAGCTGATGGCTGGCAGGCTGATAGCTGACGGCGCAGCAGGAGCCGGACGGCTCCTGCTGCTTACGACCGCTGACACTGAAATCCTGGCCGCAGCCAGAGCTTCGGAACGCCTCCCCGAAGGCTTCCCCGAGCTCAGGTGCGCCAACCCGGTCACCCTGCAGGATCCGTGGTCGTTCTTTGATAAAGAGCTTGACGGAGCGCGGATCGTGCTGGTGCGGCTGCTCGGCGGGCGGAGGGCGTGGCCAGAGGGGCTGGAGGAACTGAGGCGGCGTTGCGCGCGGCTGAGCATTCCGCTTCTGGCCTTCGGCGGGGAGGCCGAGCCCGACGCGGAGCTTACGGCGCTCTCCACCGTGCCTTCGGGGGCCGTGCTCGAGGCTTTCGAGTACCTGCGCCACGGCGGTGTCCGCAACACGGAGAATTTGCTCCGCTTCGTCACCGACACCGTTCTGATGGAAGGGTACGGCTTCGAGCCGGCCATGCCGCTGCCGGAGGTAGGCTTCTACCACCCGCGTTTGCCGGAAGGCTCCACGGCCGAGGAGTTGCTCGCGCGGCACGACACTGCGCGGCCCACGGTGGGTGTGATCTTCTACCGCGCGCACTGGATGAGCGGGAACACCGCCTTCGTGGACGATCTGATCTACGCGCTGGAGAAGGCCGGCGCCAACGCCCTGCCGGCCTACTGCTATTCGCTGCGAGCCAGCGCGGACGGGAACGTGCCAGCCCTGCAGATGCTAAAGAACAGGGTAGATTGCCTCGTCACCACCGTGCTCGCGGGTGGGGGGTCTAACGCCGCCGACGCGCACCGAGCCGGTTCGCCTGAGGAGTGGTTGGAATGGGAGGTCCCGGCGCTCGAAGAGCTCGGTGTGCCCGTAGTGCAGGGGATCTGCACGACCTCGACGCATGAGGCCTGGCTCGCCTCGGACGCCGGTCTGTCCCCGCTCGACACGGCCTGGCAGGTCGCGATCCCCGAGTTCGACGGGCGCATCATCGGGGTCCCGTTCTCATTTAAAGAGCGCCTCGGCGGTGGCTCGCCCGTCGGTGCGCCGCTCACCTTCTACAAGACCGACCCGGAGCGCACGGCTCGCCTCGCCGGGCTCGCGGCGCGCTTCGCCGGTCTGGGGCGCCTCCCGAACGCGGAGAAGAAGGTCGCTATCCTACTCTCCAATTACCCGACCAAACACTCGCGGGTGGGTAACGCCGTCGGCCTGGATACTCCGGTGAGCGCCATCGGGCTGCTCGGCGCGTTGCGCAAGGCTGGCTACGCCGTAGAAGACGCGCCCGAGGACGGCGACGATCTTATCCATTCGCTTATCGCCGCGGGGGGCCACGACCTGGAGTTCCTGACAGGAGACCAGCTCGGAAACGCCGCCGGACGCCTGGATACGGAGCGTTACGCTAGTTGGTTCGCCCGGCTGCCCGAGGAGTTGCGCAGAGGGGTCGAGGAGCACTGGGGGCCGCCGCCGGGGGATCTGTACGTGGACGGCGGGCACTTCGTGGTCGCAGGGCTCGTGTTCGGGAACGTCTTCTTAGGGATCCAGCCGCCGAGGGGGTTCGGGGAGAACCCGATCGCCATCTATCACGACCCCGACCTCCCGCCGACGCACCACTACCTCGCGGCCTACTGGTGGATGATCGAAGAGTTCGGCGCCGACGCGATAGTCCACCTCGGCAAGCACGGAACGCTGGAGTGGCTGCCCGGCAAATCTCTCGGTCTTTCGCCTTCTTGCGCCCCCGATGCCGCCATGCGCGATGTGCCACTCTTCTACCCCTTCGTCGTCAACGATCCCGGCGAGGGGACGCAGGCCAAGAGGAGGGCGCACGCCACGGTGGTAGACCACCTGATCCCCCCGATGACTCGCGCCGAGACCTACGACGACCTGGCGAAACTGGAGCAACTCCTCGACGAGTACTACCAGGTGGAGACGCTAGACCCCTCGAAATTGCCTGCCATTCGGGTCAAGATCTGGGAGACCCTTCGCGACGCTGAACTCCACCGCGACCTCGGCGTCGAAGAGCAGCCGGAAGAGTTCTCGGACTTCCTCACCCACGTGGACGGATACCTCTGCGAGATCAAAGACCTCCCCATCCGCGGCGGCCTCCACGTCCTCGGTGAGACACCCGAGAACGGGCCCCTGCGCTACCTCGTGTCCTCCATCCTGCGCCTCGGCGCCGGCGAAATCCCCGGCCTGCGCCGCGCTATCGGCGACGCTTTCGACCTTGACGAGAGGTTTATGGTTGAGAACGGCGGCACGAACATCGAAGCCCCGCCAGCGCTCGCCGAACGCTTCCCCGGAACGGCGGCGACGGCTTCGGACCTGATCGACCGGCTGGAAGAGGCGCAGCAGGCCCTGCTCCTCGCGCTGGAAGACAGCGGTTGGGACGCCGGGGCCGCAGGTGCGGTCTGCGAGGAGGTTCTCGGCGTCGACGATCCTGGCGTCGTGGGCGCCCTGCGCTTCGCGGCTGAGGAGGTCGTGCCGCGTCTTATGCGGACGCCCGAGGAGATGGGGAACCTGCTCTCCGGCATCGGGGGCGGGTACGTGCCATCCGGGCCTTCCGGTTCTCCGACGCGGGGCCTAGTCAACGTACTGCCTACGGGACGCAACTTCTACTCCGTCGATCCGAAGGCGCTCCCTTCCAGGCTCTCGTGGGAGGTGGGGCAGGGGCTCGCGGACGACCTGTTGCGCCGCTATGTCGAGGAAGAAGGACGGTATCCGGAGAGCGTCGGGATCGTGGTCTGGGGTACGGCCGCCATGCGGACACAGGGGGACGACGTCGCCGAGATACTCGCCCTACTCGGCGTGAGGCCCGTCTGGAACGAGGAGTCCAGGCGGATAACGGGGTTCCAAGTGATCCCCTCGAGCGAACTCGGTCGGCCGAGAATCGACGTCACCGTCAGGATTAGCGGTTTCTTCAGGGACGCTTTTCCGAACCTGATCTCGCTCCTCGACGACGCCTTTACCGCCGTCGCCGCCCTCGACGAGCCCGACGATTCGAACTTCATCAAAAAGCACGCGGGCGAGGAGAAAAGCGAGGGCGCGGACGAACGCCGCTCGACCACACGCATCTTCGGGTCCAAGCCAGGCGCCTACGGGGCCGGCCTGCTCCCCCTCATGGACGCCCGCAACTGGCACACCGACGAGGATCTTGCCGAGGTCTACGCCGTCTGGGGAGGCTATGCATATGGTAGAGAGTTAGATGGCGTCGAGGCACGGGAGGCGCTGGAGTCCAACTTGCGCCGCACGGAGGTTGCGGTAAAGAACATAGACAACCGCGAGCACGACCTCTTCGACTCCGACGACTACTTCCAGTATCACGGAGGCATGATCGCCGCCGTCCGCGCCCTGACAGGCCGCGACCCGAAGGCCTACATCGGCGATTCCGCTGACCCCTCAAGGGTGAAGACCAGGGATCTCTCGGAAGAAGCCCGCCGCGTCTTTCGCAGCCGCGTGGCCAACCCGAAGTGGATAGGGGCCATGCGGCGCCACGGCTACAAGGGCGCCTTCGAGCTCTCCGCCACCGTGGATTACCTCTTCGGCTACGACGCCACCGTGGGCGTCGTGGAGGATTGGATGTACCGCGACGTAACCAGGAAGTACGTTCTGGACCGGGAGGTACGAGACTTTATGCAGCAATCCAACCCCTGGGCGCTCCGTGCGATCTCCGAGAGATTGCTGGAGGCGGCGCAGCGCGGCCTCTGGTCCGAGCCGGACACAGAAGACCTCGAAGCCCTCAAACAAGTCTATTTGGAGAACGAGGGGATGCTGGAAGATGGCCTCGCGTGAGTGCTTACCAGGATCCCTACCCGTTCTCAGCCATCGTGGGCCAGGACGACCTGAAGCTGGCCCTGCTCGTTAACGCTGTTTCGCCCGAGGTCGGGGGCGTGCTCGTGCGCGGTGAGAAGGGGACGGCGAAGTCGACGGCGGTGCGGGCGCTGGCAAAGCTGCTTCCGCAGATCGAGGTCGTCTCCGGTTGTCCCTACTACTGCGATCCAAGAGCCCCTAACCCCGAGTGCCCGGCGGGACCGCACCAGGCGGACACGCCCACCGAGACGAGGCCCGTACGCCTCGTCGAATTGCCGGTCGGGGCGAGCACGGACCGTCTGGCGGGGACGCTCGACATTGAGAAGGCGCTCTCCGAGGGGAGGAAGGCGTTCGAGC
The DNA here is from genome assembly GCA_046733115.1 of Actinomycetota bacterium. Lineage (GTDB taxonomy): Bacteria > Actinomycetota > Rubrobacteria > Rubrobacterales > Rubrobacteraceae > Rubrobacter_D. The sequence continues at coordinate 14,323 of JBKPOM010000262.1, forward strand.
CCGGTTTGCTCGCGGCGGCGCACAGGGGCATCTTGTACGTTGACGAGGTCAACTTGCTCTCCGACCACCTCGTGGATCTACTCCTGGATGTGGCCGCGATGGGGGTCAACCACGTCGAACGCGAGGGCGTTAGCGTGCGACATCCCTCGCGCTTTATCCTGGTCGGCACGATGAACCCGGAGGAGGGCGAGCTCCGCCCGCAACTCCTCGACCGCTTCGGCGTCACCGTCGAGGTAGCGGGGAGCCAGGATCCCGCGGACAGGGTCGAGGTGGTCAGGCGCAGACTGCGCTACGAGGTGTCCCCCGAAGAGTTCTCCGAAGAATGGTCCAACGAGGACGCGGAACTTGCGGCCATCGTGGAATCGGCCCGACGGCGGCTTCCGGGTGTCGACCTGGACGAGGATACGTTGTTCGGGATCTCGACGCTCTGCGCCGACCTCGGCGTGGACGGCCTCCGCGGCGACCTGGTCACCGCCAGGACCGCCCGCGCGCTGGCAGCCTGGGACGCCAGGGACGAGGTGGTGCTCGAAGACGTGAAGCAGGCCGCCCTGCTGGCCCTCGCGCACCGCCGCAGGCGCGGCCCCTTCGAGCAACCGGGCATAGACCCAGAAGTGATCGAAAACGCTCTCCCCGAAGACCGCCCAGACCCGCCAGACGGCCCCAGTGGTGTACCAATGCCGGGAGAGAGCCAGAACGGAGGCGAGCGTTCGCCGGGCGCGCGTGACGCCGAGCCTTCGGAGGCGCGAACGGGAGCAGGGGAGCGGAACCACATGGCGTCGGAACCTTTCGAGACCGTGCGGCTCGAAGCTCCCGGGAAAGGCAAGGGCGGTCCCCTCGGGCGCAGAAGCCGCATCATCGGCCAGGCCGGACTTCCTGTCGGGGACCGGAAGAACGGAGAGACTTCGGGTGACGTGGCGCTGGCCGCGACCATCAGGGCGGCCGCACCCCACCAGAAGATGCGGGGTCGGGAGGGGCCTGGGCTCGAGGTTCGTCCCAACGACCTGCGACAGAACGTCAGGGAGGGAAGAGAAGGGAACCTGATCCTCTTCCTCGTCGACGCGAGCGGCTCGATGGCAGCTCGCAAACGCATGTCAGCTGTGAAGGGAGCAGTCCTCTCCCTGCTGAACGACGCCTACCAGCGGCGCGACAAGGTCGCCCTGATCTCCTTCCGTGGTGAAGGAGCACAGATACTCCTCCCCCCAACATCGAGCGTCGAACTTGCCGTCTCGCGCCTGCAAAACCTCCCGAGCGGTGGACGCACGCCCCTCGCCGCCGGCATCGAGAAGACCGCCGAGGTGCTGAAACGAGAGAACCTGCGCGACAGGGAACGCAGGCCGCTGCTGGTCCTCTTGACCGACGGAAGGGCGACGGAGGGGTCAGACCCGGTGGCGGCGGCTGTGCAGCTACGTTCTCTCGGGCCCACTTCGTTCGTGGTCGACACGGAGGAAGGATACGTCCGGCTCGGGATGGCGGGCGAGCTTGCAGGGGCGATGGGGGCGCGGTGTCTGCGGCTGGAGGAGCTGCGAACCGATTCGCTGGTGGATCTTATCGAGAGGAGAAGGGTGGCGTGAGCGAGGCGCAGGAGACCAGGGAGCCTAGGGAGCGGCGGCTCAGAAGGAGGTCCAACAGGGAGAGGCCGCTCCTCATCGTCAACACGGGCCACGGCAAGGGCAAGTCCACGGCCTCCTTCGGGGTCATGCTCAGGGGCTGGGCGCGGGGCTACAGGATAGCCGTCTACCAGTTCGTGAAGAGCGGCAAATGGAACGTCGGCGAACAGAAGGCCGCCGAGGTCCTCGGCAACATCGACTGGTTCAAGATGGGCGACGGCTGGACGTGGACCTCGAAAGACCTGGTGGAGAGCGCGGACAAGGCCCGCGAGGGCTGGGAGGAGGTCAAGCGCCGCCTGGCCGACGAGACCTACGACATGCTCCTACTCGACGAGTTCACCTACCCCATGAAGTTCGGCTGGATCGACACGGACGAGGTCGTAGAGGTCCTCCAGAACCGTACCGGCTTCCAGCACGTCATCATCACGGGTCGCGACGCCCCGCCTGAATTGGTGGAGATCTCCGACCTCGTCAGCGAGGTGAACAAGATAAAACACCCCTTCGACGAGGGCTACAGGGGCCAGAAAGGGATCGAGTGGTAGAGATTCCGCGCATAGTCGTCGCGGGTACCCACTCGGGCGTCGGCAAAACGACCGTCGCCTCGGGCCTGATGGCGGCGCTCTCCTCGAAAGGCTACAAGGTCGCACCCTTCAAGGTCGGACCTGACTTTATAGACCCTTCCTATCACACCCTCGCGGCGGGCCGCCCTGGACGCAACCTCGATGCCTTCCTCTCGGGACCCCGGATGATCGGGCCTCTCTTCGCCAACGGCGTGCAAGACGCCGACATCGCCGTCGTAGAAGGCGTGATGGGGCTCTTCGATGGCAAGAGCGGAGGCGGCGAGCTCGCCTCGACCGCCCACATCGCCAAACTGCTCGATGCGCCCGTCGTGCTGGTCGTCGACGCAAGGGCGATGGCCCGCTCCGCCGCCGCCCTCGTCCACGGCTACATGACCTTCGACCCTGAGTTGAGAGTCTCGTGCGTCATGTTGAACCGCGTCGGCTCCAGTGCCCACGAAAAGATGCTCCGCGATGCTATGAAACCCCTGCGTATCCCCGTCCTCGGCACCCTGCGCCGCGACAACGCTATACAGGCGCCGGATAGGCACCTCGGCCTCGTTCCCGTCGCCGAGCGTCGCGATGAGGCTAGACGTTCGCTCGATGCTCTCGGAGCCGTAATCTCCGATTCTATAAACCTCGATGAGGTGTTGAGGCTTGCTGGTTCGGCCGGACCGCTACACGCCGAGCCCTGGAGACCAGGGTTTGCCGATTTGGATCCCTCCTTCAGCGTCAGGGTAGCCGTCGCCACTGGCCCATCGTTTAGCTTCCTGTACAAGGAGAACCTGGAGCTATTGGAGGCCGCCGGCGCCGAGATCGTCACCTTCGAGCCGACGACCGACGAAGCTCTGCCCCCCGGGACGGATGCGCTCTACCTCGGTGGCGGGTTTCCGGAGACTTACGCCGCAGCACTCTCCGCCAACGTTGGGATGCGCGAGGGCGTTAGGGACTTCACCGCAAGCGGGCGTCCTGTGGTGGCCGAGTGCGGCGGACTGTTGTACCTGGCCCGTGAGCTCGACGGGCATCCGATGTGCGGCATACTCGACGCCACGGCCAGGATGACGAGGAGGCTCACCCTCGGATATAGGGAGGCTCGCGCGCTGACGGATTCGCCGCTCGCAGAGGCCGGCACCCAAGTACGCGGGCACGAGTTCCATTACTCGACCATCGAGCCAAAGGCCGGTGAGATGCCGGCCTGGGACCTGGCAGGCCGCGGTCCGGAAGGCTTCGGCGCCGGCAACGTACACGCGAGCTACCTGCACACGCACTGGGCGGCGACGCCGGAACTGCCGCGCAGGCTCGTGCGGGCTGCGTGGAGCGCTGCGGAGGTCAGAGTATGAGCGGGCGTCTCATCGGAGTAGGGGTAGGGCCTGGGGATCCCGAACTGCTGACGGTCAAGGGCCTGCGCGTCCTGCGGGAGGCCGACGAGGTCTTCGTGCCCGTGGCCGACACGAGCGAGGTCGGGAGGGCCGAGGCGACGGTGCGCGAGTACCTGGACGAAGGGAGGATCACACGCCTCCTCTTCGCCCTCTCGGACGACACAGAAGCCCGGGAGCGTAACTGGACCAACGCCGCAAGCGAAGTCTCGGGGCGCCTGCGAGACGGCAAGACGTGCGCCTTCGCCACCATCGGCGACCCGAACGTCTATTCGACCTTTACTTACCTGGCGCGTGCCGTCAGGGAGGTGGAACCTCACGTAGAGATCCAGACCGTGCCTGGGATCACTGCGATGCAGGATCTGGCCTCCCGCAGCGGGACGGTGCTGCTCGAAGGCGACGGACGGCTCGCGCTGTTGCCTTTCACGGCGGGGGAAGAACCTCTGAGGGAGGCGCTCGCCGGTTTCGAGACGGTGGTTTGCTACAAGGGCGGGAGCCGGCTCGCGGGGGTGCTGCGGGTCGCTGAGGAGGAGGGGCGGATGGAGAGCGCCGTGTATGGCGCGAGGCTTGGCATCGAGGGCGAGAAAGTCGTGGCCGCGCGGGAGATGGTCGGGCGGGAGGGGATGTATCTGTCTACCGTGGTCTTCACCTGAGGTTTGGGGATTGGGTAAGGTGTGGTTTATAGGGGCTGGACCGGGGGCCCCGGATCTGCTGACGATCAGGGGAAGCAGGCTCATCGGGGAGGCGGATGTGGTGATCTGGGCCAGAAGCCTCGTCCACGAAGGTATCCTCGAGTACGCTAGTGCAGGGGCCGAGATCGTCGAGTCGACGACCATACCGCTCGAAGGCGTGCGCAGACTTTACGAGCGGGCTGTGGATGAGGATCTGAAAATCGCCCGCGTACATTCCGGGGACCCCAGCCTGTACGGGGCCGTGATGGAGCAGATCGAGGTTTGCGAAGAGGTCGGCCTCGACTGGGAGATGGTCCCAGGCGTCTCGGCTCTGGGTGCCGCAGCAGCCGCTATTGGTCGCGAGTTGACGGTGCCCGAGGTCTCCCAGTCTGTTATCCTGACACGCCGCGCGAGCCGCACCCCCATGCCAGGGGGCGAGGACATAAAGGGTTTCGCGGAGCACGGGACGACCATGGCGATCTTCCTCTCCGCCGCGAAGCCGCGCGCCCTGCAGGAAGACCTGCTGGAAGGTGGATACGCGCCAGAGACCCCTTGCGCCGTGGTCTACCGGGCGAGCTGGCCCGACGAGAGGGTGATCGAGTGCCGCCTCGAAGAGCTTGCCGACCGGGTCAGGGAGGCCGGCTTTACGAGGCAGGCCTTGATCCTGGTCGGCCTCGGTCTCGGTGCCGGCGGGACGCGCTCCCACCTCTACAGTCCCGACTTTTCGCACATGTTCCGTCGGGCGAAGCCCGCACAGAAGGGTGCCGATGCCGCCCCGTAAGCTTCGCGAGCCATCCATGCCCCCGAGCATGGAGAAGGTCAGGGGCGAGAGGCTCAGGACCGGCTGGACCACTGGCACCTGCGCCGCCGCTGCAGCCAAAGCCGCCGCGAAGGCACTCGCGAGCGGCGAGCGGCAGGCCCGCGTCGACGTAATGCTGCCGGCGAAAAGCGCGGAGCGGCGCGTCGGGTTCGGCGTGGAGAGGTGTGATCTGGGGGATGCGTGGGCCGAAGCGGTCGTCGTCAAAGACGCTGGCGACGACCCCGACGTGACGGACGGTGCGCGCCTAACGGCCCGCGTCTCGTGGCGGGAGGAGCCGGGGCTAGAGCTGGACAGGGGCGAGGGTGTAGGAATGGTCACCAAACCTGGTCTCGGGTTGCCCGTCGGAGGGCCCGCCATAAATGCCGTGCCACGGCGTATGATCTCCTACTCCGTTGAAGAGGCCCTCGACCCGAACGAACGTGGCGTGCGGGTCGTTATCAGCGTCCCCGGTGGCGAGAAGATGGCCGAAAAGACGACCAACGCCCGTCTCGGCATCGTCGGTGGCATCTCCATCCTCGGCACGACGGGCATCGTACGCCCCTTCTCGACGGCCGCGTGGGCGGCGAGCGTCGTGCAGGCCATCAACGTAATGGGCGCGCAGGGCCACAAAACCTTCGTCCTCTCCACAGGAGGCCTCACCGAGAAGGCCGCCATGCGCCTCCTTCCCAACCTCGAAGAGGTGAACTTCGTCGAGGTCGGTGACTTTACCGGGCAGGCCATAAAGAGGGCGGTGGAGAAAGGCCTGGAGCGCTGCTTCTTCGTCGGGATGGCGGGCAAGATCTCCAAGCTCGCCGCCGGCGTCATGATGACCCACTGGACCCGCTCGAAAGTAGACAACGCGCTGCTGGCCGAGATCACGGCCAGGGCCGGCGGCTCGACCAGATTGGTCGGAGAGGTCGAGAGTGCCAACACAGCCCGCCACGCCTACGAGCTCTGGCGATCGGCCGACCTGGGACGCGCCGCCGATCTCCTCTGCCGGCAGGCCGCCGAGAACCTGGTGGATTACGCTGAAGGTACCCTCGAGGTTCATGTGATCCTGGTCGACTTCGACACCCTCGACCCCGTTGGCGCAAGCCCAGGCTCCCTGGAACTCACGACCTGGAGACAGGTGTGAGGCGGGAACCCATCACCGTCGTCGGCCTCGATGGAAGACCGCTCGATGGGGAGGCCGGACGTCTGCTGCGGGACGCCGTGCTCGTCGTAGGCGGAGAGCGGCACCTGGAGATGCTCGGCGTGGAGCGCGAGAGGGCCGTGATCTTGAAGGGTGATCTTTCTGAGGCGCTAGAGAGGATCGAAGGCACGAATGGCCCCATAGTCGTACTCGCTTCGGGGGACCCTGGCTTCTTCGGCATCGGGCGGCTTCTCGGCACGTGGTTAGGCGGTGAGAACTTGCGCATCTTGCCTGGTCTGTCCTCGGTTGCGCTGGCTTTCGCCAGGGTCGGACTCTCGTGGGACGACGCGGTAACGGTCAGCGCCCACGGCCGGGAACCGCGCCGCGCCGTCAATGTGTGCCGCGCCCATCCCAAGGTAGCGGTCCTCACGTCTCCCGACTTCGGGCCCGCCGACCTTGCGCAGGAACTCGACGGCCTGGGCCGCGGCTTCGTGGTTGCAGAGAACCTTGGGGAGCCGGAGGAGCGAGTATTCCACGGCGACGCCGCCGCAATCACCAGTATGAACTGGGAAGACCCGAACGTAGTGCTTGTGCTCGACGAGGAGCGGGTCTCTACTACCAAAGGTTGGATCTCGTCCGGTTTCGGAAGCTCGGAGCGGTGGGCTCTTCCCGAAGACGAGTTCGAGCATAGATCCGGCATGATCACCAAGTCAGCGACCCGCGCTTTCTTGCTCTCGCGCCTCGGTCCCGGACCGGGGGACCTGATCTGGGACGTAGGCGCCGGAAGCAGCTCGGTAGCCATCGAGTGCGCCCGTCTCGGCGCCGCCGCCATCGCCGTCGAGCGCGACCCCCAGAGCTGCGCACGCATCCGCAGCAATACCGAACGCCACGGCGTCCAGGTTCAGCTCATCGAAGGCGAAGCCCCAGAAGCCCTGCGCGACCTCCCCGAGCCCGAGGCGGTCTTCGTCGGCGGTACCGGTGGAAATTTCGAGGAGATCGTCAAGCTCGCCGCTATCCGGGCACGTCGTTCCGTCGTGCTCGCGCTCGTAGGGCTCGAAAGGGTCGTACCGGCCGCACGGATCCTCGAAGATTGCGGCCTCGAGGTCGAGACCACGTTCTTGCAGACCTCTCGCGTGAAAGGTGTCGGTAGGCTGCACCGCCTCGCCGCCGAGAGCAACGCCTTCGTCGTATCGGGGCTCCGACCGTGATCGGGCTAGTGGCAGCCACCGCGAACGGCCGCCGCAACGCCGCCCACCTCGCGAACGTCTGGCCCGATGCGCGTCTCTACGACGGAAAATCGAAAGAAGCCCTCCACCTGGCCTGGAACGAGTGCGACGGTATTGTCCTCTTCCTCGCCACCGGCGCCGCCGTCCGCCTCATAGTCCCCCTGCTGGAAAGCAAACACCTCGACCCCGGCGTGGTCACCGTCGACGACGCGGCCAACTTCGCCGTCGCCCTCTGCGGCGGGCACGAAGGCGGCGCCAACGCCCTTGCTGCGCGCGTCGCGGATACGCTCGGTGCGACACCGATTATCACCACCGCGAGCGACTCCGTGGGTGTGCCCGCCTTCGACTCTTTCGGACGAGACCTCGGCTTCCGTCTGGAAGAGGATTCGGACCCCGCTGCTGTAGGAGCCGCGCTCGTCTCGGGGGGGAAGATCCGCCTTGTCTCCGACCAGCGCTGGCCGGTCGGGCCGCTGCCCGAGAACGTCGTCAGGACGGACGAGCGAGAGGCGCCCTTGATCCTGATCTCCGACAGGCTCGAGGAAATACCCCGTCCATCGGTTATCTACCGTCCGCCCTCGCTCATCGCCGGCGTCGGTTGCAGCCGAGGGACCGGTGCGAACGAGATCATCGGTCTGCTCGAAGCGTTTCTGGAGGAGGCCGGCCTATCCCGGAAGAGCGTCGCCGTCCTCGCCAGCGTCGACGCGAAACGCCACGAGGCAGGACTCCTCGAAGCGGCGGAGAGGATGGGCGTGCCGGTTCACTTCCACCCGGCCGAAGATCTCTCTGCGGTTGAAGTGCCGAACCCGTCGGAGGTAGTGCGAGAGGCCGTCGGGACACCGAGCGTCGCTGAGGCGGCCGTAATGTCCTCTGGCGCTGAGCTCGTGATGGAGAAACGGAAGTCGGCGAGTGCAACGGTCGCCATCGGACGGCTGCCCGTGAGGGGACGGCTGGCGCTCGTGAGCCTGGGGCCTGGCGAGGACATCCTTATCCCGTCACTCGCTCGCGAGGCCCTCGCTGCTTCGGAGCTCGTGGTCGGGCTGGACCAGTACGTCGACCGCGTCAGGCACCTGCTGCGGCCGGGGACGCAAATTCTCACGCCGCCGCTCGGCAGCGAGATGGAGCGGGCGGAGCTCGCGCTCTCGGAAGCTCGGGCGGGCGTTAGCGTCGCGCTGGTGTCGAGCGGTGACGTCGGCGTCTACGCGATGGCGTCTCCCGTGCTGGAGATCGCCGGCGATGACGTAGATGTTTTGATCGTCCCCGGGATCACGGCGGCGCAGGCTGCGGCCTCGTTGCTCGGGTCTCCTCTCGGGCACGACCACTGTTCGATCAGCCTCTCCGACCTGCTTACGCCGTGGGAGGTAATTCAGAGCAGGGTCAAAGCCGCCGCCGAAGGGGACTTTGTCGTCTCACTCTACAACCCGCGCTCGAAAGGCCGCGACTGGCAGCTTGGTAAGGTGAAGGAGATACTGCTAAGATACCGCCCTCCCGACACGCCCGTCGGAATTGTAAAGGACGCCTACCGCCCGACACAGCAGGTTACGCTTGCAGACCTTGCCTCTCTTGGTCCCGAAAGCGCGGACATGCTCACCATCGTCTTGGTCGGAAGCTCCCAGACCAGGGTCGTGGCGGGCCGCATGGTCACCCCGAGGGGATACTTCTCTTGAGGTCCATCTTCGCCGTGACGGACGCCTGCGCCGGTTGCGGCGCCTGCATAAAGACCTGCCCCGAAAAGGCGATACGCCCCGCTCCGAAAGACCACGGTCCGCCCCTCGTCGTCCTCGAAGACCGCTGCTCGGGATGCGCCGAGTGTGCCGAGGTCTGCCCGGTCTCGGCCTGCGTCGAGGTAGCTCCGGAGGCCGAATGAGACGCGTCCATCCCATAGAGACCGAGAGTTATCGTATCATGCGCGGGATGGTCGACCTCTCGCACCTCGGTCCGCTCTCCCGCGCCGTAGCCGAGCGGGTTATCCACGCCTCGGCGGACCTGGAATTTGCGCAGAGCCTCATCCTCGACGAGACGGCTCTGGAAGGTGGGATCGAAGCGCTGCGACGGGACGCGCTTATCGTGACGGACGTGGCGATGGTGGCGGCCGGGATCACGGGCCGCGAAACGCGATGCTTCGTCTCCGACCCCCGAGCCCGCCCTCTGTCCGAGGGTTTCGGTATCACACGCTCCGCAGTCGGCTTCATGCTCGCCGCCGAAGAGGTTGACAAAGGGTCCATCTGGGTCGTAGGGAACGCGCCCACAGCGCTCTTCGAACTGCTCGAACTGGACGTCGCTCCGGCGCTCGTGGTCGGGCTACCCGTCGGCTTCGTCGGGGCCGCCGAGTCGAAGGCCGCGCTAGTACAGAGCGGCCTGCCGGCGGTTGCGAACAGGGGACCGAAAGGCGGCTCCGCGGTCGCGACGGCGGCCTTGAACGCGCTCATCTACTATGAGGAGGAATAGCGTGAAGCAGACGGTTGGTGGCGCAAACAGAAACGGGGCTCATGGCCATGGGGTCGGCGCTGCGCTCCTCATCATGGGCCACGGGAGCCGCGACCCGCGCGGTGCACGAGAGTTCCACGACCTCGTCGGCCTAGTGCGCCGAAGAAACCCTTCCCTGACGGTCGAAGGAGGCTTTATCGAGCTCTCCAGGCCGCCGATCTCGGAGTGCGTGGACCGGCTCGCGGAGAGCGCCGCGAGGGACGTCGCCGCCGTCCCGCTGATGCTCCTGTCCGCGGGCCACGCGAAGGACGACATCCCCGCGACCCTGGTGCGCGAGAAGATGGACCATCCGGGGATAAGCTTCCGGTACGGACGCGCCCTCGGTATACGCCCCGAGCTTCTGAAGCTGATGGACGAGCGTGTTTCCACCGTTGTCTCCGAGGAGGAGAAATCTGACACGGCCATCCTCGTCGTCGGGCGCGGCTCCTCCGACCCCGACGCGAACTCGGACCTCTCCAAGATAGCCCGCCTGTTCTACGAGGGCCGTCCCTACCCCGTGGTCGAGAGCGCCTACGTCAGCATGACGCCGCCCGACGTGGCGGAAGGCCTGGATCGCTGCCGCAAACTCGGTGCGAAACGAATCGTCGTCTTCTCCTACTTCCTGTTCACCGGCGTCCTCGAAGAACGCATCCACCAGCAAAGCGAAGCGTTCGCCGGGGCAAGCACCGAAGTCGAGGTCCGCTACGCCGGGTACTTCGGACCCGACCTGCGTGTGGCTGACCTTCTGGTCGAACGTTATACCGAGGCCGTCGAGGGAGATATCCGCATGAACTGCGACGTGTGCGTTCACCGCGTCGCCCTGCCCGGCTTCGAGGATAAGCTCGGTGCCCCCGCAACGCCCCACTACCATCCCGACGAGCACGACCACCATCACTAGCCGTGACCCTCGAAGACCGCTTACGTGGGCTTGCAACGGAGATACCCCCTGTCGACGAGCCCGCCGCGGTAGAAGCCCGGAAGCGACACCTTGGGCTCGCCAAACCGCCCGGTAGCCTGGGGCGGTTGGAGGAGCTTGGCGCGCGGCTCGCGGGGATGGCGGGTGAGTGTCCGCCGCCCGTGTCGGAGAGTGCTGCCGTCGTGGTCTGCGCCGGGGATCACGGTGTGCTGGTGCGCGGCGTCTCGTCCTGGCCTCAGGCGGTTACGGCGGCGATGGTGGGGAGCTTCTGCGGCGGGGGAGCGGCGGTGAACGCCATCGCGAAGACGGTGGGGGCGAGGGTGAGCATACTCGACGTCGGTGTAGCCGGCGAATTGGAGGGACACCCGCTCTTGCGGACCGCAAAGGTTCGGCGCGGGACGGACGACCTGAGCCACGGTCCGGCGATGAACCGGGAGGAGGCCGCGCAAGCGCTCATGGCCGGCGCCGGGGTGGCGGAAGAGTTGATCGAGAGCGGGGGCGTGGACCTCCTGATAACTGGAGACATGGGCATCGGCAACACCACGCCCGCGGCCTGCCTCATCTCCACCTTTACGGGAAGCCCGCCGGAGGAATCCACGGGCCGTGGATCTGGTATTGATCAGAAAACCTTCAAGTTCAAGGTTAACGTAGTAAGAGAAGCGTTAGAGTTCCATGCTCCGGATCGCGCCGACCCTCTCGGGGTTCTGGCGGCGGTGGGCGGACTGGAGCACGCGGCTATCGCCGGTGTGATCCTTACCGGTGCCGTCTACGGCGTGCCTGTCGTGCTCGACGGCATCGTCTCGAATTCTGCGGCGCTGGTGGCCCGCGCCCTTTCCCCGCATTCGGCGGGCTATGTCATCGCAGGGCATCGCTCCGCCGAGCCGGGAGCTCGGATCGCCCTGGAATATCTGGAACTGGAACCACTACTGGATCTTGGCATGCGTCTCGGCGAAGGCACGGGAGGCTTGCTCGCTGTACCGCTCGTGCGGGCGGCGGCAGGTGCGCTCGCTGGGATGGCGACGTTGGAAGAGCTGGGGTTCAGGTAAACCGCCTCTCCAGAGAAAAGGTCGAAGGCCTGCAGAGTCCGCTCGCCCGCGTGGTCGAGGTACACGATGCGCTGGCCTCGACCCAGGAGCGTGCCCGCGAGCTCGCCCTTGCCGGAACACCCCACGGAACGCTTGTCGTGTCAGGGGTTCAGACGGGAGGAAGGGGACGCCTCGGGCGCCGTTGGGGCTCGCCCGCGGGTGGACTCTGGATGTCCCTCGTGTTGCGGCCTGAGTTCGACGCGGGCCTCGCTTCGCGCATCACCCAGACCGCGGCCGTCGGGGTGGCCAAAGCACTGTGGGAGATCGGGGTCGAGGTACGCATCAAGTGGCCCAACGATCTGCTCGCCGGCGGAAAGAAGATCTGCGGCATCCTCGCCGAGTCGAGAGCCCGGAATGCTCCCGATCCGGCGAAAGCGAGATCCCTCGATTACGTGGTCCTTGGGGTGGGGATGAACGCCAACCTCGACCCCTCGAACCTCGGGGTAAGGGACCGTGAGGTCACTACCATACGCTCCGAGCTCGGTCGGGACGTGGATCTACTTTACCTGCTTCGCGTCCTGCTCTCGAACTTCGATGTGGAGCTCGGGCGCATCGAAGACTTCGGAGCCGTCCTGGAAGAGTGGCAGAACCTGAACTGTACCCTGGGAGAGAAGGTGCGCGTCCGGCGCTTTGGTGAGACCATCGAGGGACGTGCGGTGGACCTGACCAGGGAGGGCTCCCTCCTGCTCGCCACCCCCACCGGGACCGTGGAACTGTTCGAGGGTGAGATCGAACACCTCAGGCAGGAAGGTAATGTCTGAGCTACGACCCACACCGGGTCATCGTGGACTAGGGAAGGTCTTCTTCGCCCTCGTCTTCTTCGTCCTCTTCCAGGACGGCCACCGAGGTAGCCTTGAAGACCAGGATCTTGCCCCTCTCGGGGAAGTCCACGATTTCCACGTCCCCGGTGACGGCGATCTGGTCCCCCACCAACTCGTTGGCGTCCCGTATGGCCGACATGTCTATCTCCGTCTCCAGAACGTAGCCGGTGTGCTCCTCTCCGGCTCCCGTGTCCGGGCGCTTGAGCTGTCCTTCGAAGTAGGCCATGGCCGATCCCCTCTCTGAGCGTCAGGTAAAGACATGGTACCCGTTTCAGCCGGTCAGCACTTCAGCTTCCTTTTACGTTCGGGGCTTTCTTGGGATGTGATGCGCTTGTTGCTTAGCGGAGAGCAACGGAGATGGCCCTTCCAAATGAGGTTGGCGAACTCCAAAGCGTTGAAGGGAACTTCCTTCAGGCTTTGGCCAACCGCGACTTCGAGGCCCTGCAAGCATGCCAAGCTGACCGGCTGAAGTGCTGAGCGGCTGAAGTGCTAATTCTCACGAACTGTTTCATGGCTTCTGTGATGGTTTGTTCGTGGGTCATCTTTTTTCCCTCTCGCCATGCCTTCGCGAATGCGTGTTGGCTCATTTGGGCGCGTGTGGCGGCGAGGTTGTCTTCGTATTCGAGGGTGCCGGCGGGATCCAGCACGGCGTCGAGGGACTCGAGTAGCGTCTCTGCTACTCCGAAGAGGGCCGCCCGTACAGCGTCTCCGGTGACCTGGATCACGCCCGCCAGCACCGTCAGGCAGAAGGCTATGTGGGATTTGTTGTCGAGCTTGCTGCTGAAGGCGAGGCTCTCCCGGCACAATGTTGCGGCGCGCGCGTCTCGTTCCCCTGCGCGTGCGCTACTCTTCCCTGTTCGAGGAGCACCTCTGCGACGCCGCGCGAGTCGCCAAGGTCTTCGAACGCCGCCAGGCTTTCCTCCAAAGCGTGCTCGAACTCGCTTCGTCTCCCGGCATGTGTGTTGCGTATCCGAGGTACAGGAGCAAGAGGCGATGCCTTCCGCATCCTCGAGATCCCGGCAGATCGACAAAGACTTCTGGAAGGTAGCCTTTGCCCGGTCCACATCGTTCTCGAAGAGTGCTGCTGCCCCTAGGACGATGAGCGCCCGGGAGATCCCCACATATTTCCCAGTTGGCGGAACGACGCCAGGCTCTCCCCGACTCGCGTCTCCCCTCGCTCGCGGTTCCCGCGCGAGACCTCGGTGCGTCCAAGTACGAGGCGCGCGAAGGCAGCCGCCCGCGTCATCGCTCAACGCACGGTATAGAGCAAGGCTCTCCTTTGCCAGCGTGTGGGACCGCGCGAGCTCGCCCTGGAACCAGGCCAGCTGCGCGGCGCCAACGAGTAGCTTGGCGCGTGCGGTGGCGTCGCTCCGCTCCAGCGCTCTTCAGCCACGTGCGGGACTCGCTGTGGTGCTCGCGCATGTACCAGAAGTGCGACAGGGCCCCTGTCAACCGAAGTCCCGTCTCCGTATCGCCCGCGGGGCCGAGGCTCCACGTCAGGGCAGCGCGCAAATTGTCGTGCTCTGTCTCGAGACGGTCCAACCATGCCCCCTGCAACGGCCCCCCTCGACGCCCGCTCTTCCTCCTCCGCAAGCCGCAAGAAAAACCAGCGTGTCGCCGGCGGGATCTCCCCATTTCTCCGTTCTGCTCTAGCCGCTCCAGGGCGTACTCGCGCACCGTCTCGAGCATCGCGAAGCGGGGCTCGTCATGGGCGTTGGTTTGCTGTACCGGGCTCTTGTCCACGAGCGCGGATAAATGACGCAACGCTTGAGCCTCGTCGCCAAGGTCGCAGACGGCTTCGGCGGCGTCGAGGGTCCAGCCTCCAACGAACATGGCGAGGCGCGCGAAGAGCGAACGTTCGTCGGCGTCGAGGAGATCGTAGCTCCAGTCCAGGGTCGCCCTGAGTGTTCTCTGCCTGTCCGGCAGCTCCCTCGCCCCACCCGTCAAGAGGGCAAGCCTGTTACCCAGCCGCGCCAGCATGGCTTCGAGGGCCAGCAGGCCGACGCGCGCCGCGGCAAGCTCTATGGCCAGGGGCAGCCCGTCCAGCCTTCGGCACAGTTCGATCACCGCCGGCGCGTTTTCGGCCGTGATCTCGAATTCGGACCTTGTGGCCCGAGCCCGCTCCGCGAACAGGTGAATCCCCTCATACCGGTCCACCTCCGCCGATGGCCGGTATCCGGCCGGGGGCAGCGTCATCGCCGGCACCTCGTACCTGTGTTCGCCCCGAAGACGTAGCACCACCCTGCTGGTCACCAGTACCTTGAGCCGCGGACAGACACCCAGCAGTTGTGCCAGCGGCGGACCCGCCTCCAGCAACCGCTCGAAGTTGTCCAGAAGCAGGAGCTGCCGCCTCTCCCGCAGGTCCTGCTCCAGCGTTTCGGCCATGCTCTGGCCCGCACCTCGCCTGACCCCGAGCGCCTGGGCGATGGCCGATGGTACCAGGTCAGGCTCGTCGACGGGTGCCAGCGCGACGAAGCATACCCCTTCATCGAACCGGTCGAAGACTTGCGTCGCCCCCTCGAGGCCCAGCCTGGTCTTGCCGACCCCGCCGGGGCCGATGAGCGTCAGCAGGCGCACGTCGGGGTGAAGCAGCTTTTGTCTCACCTCCTCCACCTCCCTTGCGCGGCCGATAAAGGGCGTGGGCTGCGAGTGGAGGTTGGTGGGCCCAGCGCTGTGGGCATCGGTACGGGCGGTGGGCGTGCGTGCTGCAGCTTCGAAGCGGATGCGGTCTCGTTGCGACAGCCCGAGTGCTTCGGCGAGGCTTTGCGTGGTGTATCTGTGGGGTCGTCGTCGCTCGCCGCGTTCGAGGAGGCTGATGGTATCCGGGTTCAGTCCGGTCCGTTCGGCCAGGTCCTCCTGGGTAAGGCTCGCGGCGTTTCGGTGCTGGCGTAGCAGATCCCCGAAACCCAGATGCCCACCAGCGTCCACCGTAAGATCTCCCTCGAGTCAATGCTAAGGGACGCCCTGGCGGCGGCCTTACGGCATGCACGCATGATAGCACGCCGCCAGATCCTCCCGGAGATCGACCGCATCTTCATTTAGTCCGGGCGATCGTCCGGTTTATCGGTGGAAAGCAGCAGACCTGCGGCGCACGATGAAGCGTAAAGAGTAAGGGCGGCGGAGGAGAACAAGGCCATCGTGCGCCGGTTTTGGGGCGTCTGGGAGGAGGGCAACATCGGCCTCGTCGACGAGTTGGTGGCGCCCGACTACGTCAACCACAGCCCCGGGATACCCGACCAGCCGGAGGACCCGGAGGGGATAAAGGTACTCGTAAGCATGAGCCGGGGTGGCATGCTCGACCTCAGGGTCGTTATCGACGACATGATCGCCGAGGATGACAGGGTGGCGGTTCGCTACACGATCGAAGGCACCCACGAGGGCGAGCTGTTCGGCGTCCCACCCACGGGCCGGAGGCTGAGCATCGAGAGCTGTACGGTGGAGCAGGTGTCTGACGGCAAGATCCGGGAGCACTGGCGCGTCACCGACACCCTGGACATGATGCAGCAGTTGGGAGCGATCCCGACGCCGCAGCACGCGTAGGTAGCCGAGCGATGATCCTGATAGCCGGTGGAACCGGGACGCTAGGGACCTGGATCGTCGTACGCCTGTTGATTGCTCGCGGGCTCGAAATGCGGCTCCTGACGCGGGATCCGGCGCGGGCCCGGCACTTGGAAGACGACCTGCTCGAGGTTGGGCTGGGGATGCGCGGGGCCCGCGGGTTTTGTAGAACGGGCGACGAGTGGAGCCCAAACCGTTATCTCGGCCATTCAAGGGTTCAGTGGTAGCGGTGGATACAGTCCCCGCACGGTAGATCGGCAGGGCAACATAAACCTGATCCAGGCCGGCTTCGTTATGGACACGTACGATGTGTCCTTCGACCGTCGGATACGAATCGCCGCTATCCGTCGATCCCGATTACGCGCCTGGCGGAGGTGGCGAGGCGGGACTACGCCGCCTAAGCCGCGTGTGAAGGCGCTCGATCTGGCCCTTTGGGAGCAAGCTTCGAACAAGCCAAACAAGGGGCTTGAGGGGCGGCGGTTGCTATCCTATCACTCGTGCGATTTAATACTGCTTAACAGGCGCCTTAGACCTGAATCGGGCGGCGTTGGGAGGAGACAATAGGGATGAGCGCGACGTTGATGTATGTTGGTATGGGGGCCATACTGGCTACGGGCGTGGGTATCTTCGCCATCGCCATTCTTTTCTTGCAGACGGCGCGCCGCTACGTCGACCTTACCGAGAAACGCCTGGAGCTTTTGCGCGAGGGCGAAGCTTTCCTGCTCAAGATAGTGCAACGGCAAGGCCGCGCCCTGGAGGAGAGCCTGCAGCGGGAGGCGGAGCAACGCGAGAGTGTCCCGGAGATGGTGGGGTACGTGATCGGACGCCAGCAGGGCGAAGAGTCCCTAGGCAACCGGCCACGAGAAGACCCGCGCCCGCGCCCGCGGGGAGCGCGCGAAAGAAGCAGGCCTTCCGCGAAGGAAGAAGAGCAGAAGCAGAAGGAAAAGACGGGCGAAGCGGCACCGCGGCAAGGAAACGATGCGCCGCTCCTTGGGGTGCAGGTACCGCACCCGGACGACGACGTGCCAGGACGCGGCTGGAACAAGTCCCCCGCCAGGTTCTTCCAGAAGTGCTACGACAGATACCTGGAGCACTACGAGGGCTACGTGCGGCTCGCCGAGCGTCTCCACTCGACGCGCGACGAGGCCGGCAATGACGCGCTCGGCAGGCGGGATTATTGGGAGGATAAGCTGCGCCGGGCCTACGACGCCATAGAGAGGACCACCCAGAGGCTCGACGTCCTCGAGGAGCACTACCCCGAGTTGGCAACGGACAGCGATCGCATCTCCTCCCGCATCGGCACAGCACGCCTCCACGCCCACCTCACCGAACGCTTCAGCCGCCCACGCTGAAGCGGTTTGCTTCCGCAAACCGCGCCAGTCAGTGAGTCAGCACTTCGGCAGGTCAACTTCCTAGGTTGCTGAAATGCTGACTGGCTCAAGTGCTAAAAGCGGAGCCCGAAGGGCGCGGCGTGCTGCAAAGCGAGCCTGGAAAGATTCGAACCTCCGGCTCGCGGGGTTTAGGAAGCCGTTGACGCTTGCTCTTGGGCGTGTGCCGTTGCGCGTGTCCGGAGAGAGCATTCCTCATAGGTAAGCCGGATGCTTGAAATCTTGCGAGCCGTTGTTCGCGGTTGCGCACGGAGGGTTTCTTGGCGGGTTGGTGTAGCGGTTGGTGTATTTGGTGTATTGCGGCCCCCGTGGTCAGGCCTTCGTATTGCTCCTGTGGTGGGCTTGGCGGGGCAAGCATCGTCACAGGCCCCACGTGGGTAAAGGTATCTAGGTTGGCAGTATCCTGCTCGTCGTTGGGTTCGCTTTTTCGCGGTGTCTCAACTCTCGTTCTAGAGACCGTCTGATAAATCATTAAAACGCCCGCACCGGAACGATACTCGAAACAGCCAAACGGGGCTTGTTGGTGCGTTTTGAACACTCTCAGAAGCCCGCTCCGGACTTTTCTCGAGTGCTCCCACAGTCTCTACACGCACTCGGATGAACAGGGGCGAGAAGAAGATGGGCCAAGGCTGCTAGAGACCCCGACGCTCTCACCGCAGCTTATCGATACTGCTGAGTAGAAGGCGAGGAAGATTGAGGAGGTGATCCAGATGGGAACTGGGGAGGCGCGGACGACTGAGGAGGCACAGAAGCCTGAGGAGACGCGGAAGCCTGGGGAGGCCGGGACACAGGAGGTGTGCCGGAAGGTGGGTCTTGAGTCAAGTTTGGGGGTGTGCCGGAGGAAGGTGGGTCTTGAGGCGAGTAGGAAACCGACCCAAGAGATCCCTCAGTAACCGACTTACCACTGGCCCCAAGACGAAGCTTACCACTTGCCTCAGGAACAGACTTCTTACTAATAGC
>JBKPOM010000263.1:0-9875 GCA_046733115.1 Actinomycetota bacterium
CCCGGCCCTGAACCGATATAATCCCGCCCCGTGGGTATCAGGGACTTTATACAGTACCTCAAAGAGCACCAGGAACGGCTGAAGGCCGGTTCCTCGCTCTCGCATGCGGAGCGCGAAGAGATTTTGAGGGAGGCCGAGACGATGGTCGGGATGGCCGACGCCGCCATAAGAGAGCTAGAGTCCGTCCTCGGCAACCGGCGGGTCAACCTCCCCGAAGAGCACGCCATACGATTCGCCCAAGACGTTTTCGTCTACCTCAAAGAGGAAGAAGAGAAGGTCAAAAAAGCCCTCCGCAAGGTAACCACCAGGGACGCCGCGGAAACCTGATCAAAAGTCTGGAGGGCCTTCCGAATAGCCTTGGCAGTCCTCGTGCAGCGGTTTTCAGGCTGTCAGCGCGTACCCGAGATCCGAGAGATTGCTTATCTTCGGCCTCTCGAAACACCCCGTATCGCAGTAGGCACAGGTGCGCACCAACACCAGGCTACTGCGATAGAGTCGGAACGTCATGCCGTCCACGCCAGCGACCGCCAGGTGTACGTCCGCATAGATCTCCTCCGGAGATATGTGCCGTCCGGTCAGCGCCAGGATGCGTGCGGAGAGAGCCTTACACAGGTCGGCTTGCCTGATCCGGCCAGGACCGCTCGTACTCTCCGACGGCCGCCTGCCACCCGAGCGGTTGCACCGCTTCGAGCGTTGCGAGCCCCGCGATGCCGTTGATTAACTCTTGCACCATTGCTCTCCTCTCCGAATAGCTCCTGCCTTACGGATCAAGCCTCGGCCGGCTGCGGTGGCGAAATGACGCCCAACTGCTGCATTAGGCCCATCATGTCGAACTGGCCCCGAAACTCCACGATCTTGCCGCCTGCGATACGGTAGAAGCCGCTTCCTGGCCCCTCGACGCGTTTGCCGGTGGGAGGGATGCCCATGAGCTCGGCCCGGTGCGTGCCCCGGCCGGTCCATCGCTCTGCGACCCTGTCCACTTCCGCGATCAGCTCCTCGAAGGTGGAATGCCAGTCGGGAAGGACTCGCGCCACTCTCTGTTGAAACTCTTGAGCTCATCGGGATCGAAGGTCTCTCCCGTTGGCATGTGGATCTCGGCGTCCGGAGCCATCAGCTCGTCCGCAGTGGCTGTGATTACTTCGTTCCAGAACTCCTCCACGAAACAGCGCACTAGCGGCTTGTTCTCCTCTATCGACATGGCGAAATCTCCCTTCTGATAGAAAACATGCGAACTACGGTTCCTTACACTCACTCACTAGCTTCGGCTGAGCGAGGCCTCGAACATCGGGGCGAACTCGCCGGCGAAATCGTCGAAGGAGCGTGGCGGCCTGCCTGTCATCAGTGTCACCCCGTCGTACGTCTCGTAGGCAACTCCTCTCCGGATCGAGGCCATGACCTCGACCATCGCTCCGGCCAGCCATCCCGGCATCCCCCGCCCGAGCATGGCCTCCCAGGCGGCCTCCGGAGGGACCTCGATGTAGCGCACCCCCCTTCCCGTCGAGGCGGAGAGCTTCTCGGCCACCTCGGCCTGGGAGAGGGCTTCTGGTCCGGTGATCCCGTAGGTCTCATGCTCGTGCCCGTCGTCGGTGAGGACGCGCGCGGCCACGTCCGCGACGTCGCGGACGTCCACGTACCCCATGCGCCCGTCGTCCCAGGAGCCGTAGAAGGCGTCTTCTCTCGCGATCCGGGGCGCGAAAGAGAGCACGTTCTGCATGAAGGTGCCGGGACGCAGGTGCGTGAAGGCGATCCCCGAGATCTCGAGCCGTCCCTCGCTCAGGCGGTGGAGATGGTACTGCCGGGGTTCGGGTGACGAAAGGCCTTCGGTTCCCCGCAAGACGCCAAGGGTGGAGAGCTTGACGCCGTGCTCCACTCCCACACGCACCGCCGCATCGATCACCTGCCCTCCAGATCCGCGAGCCGTGGCGTGAGCGGGGAGATCAGGAAGAGACGCTCTATCCCGGCCAAAGCCGCATGGAGAGTTTCGGGTCTCTCAT
This sequence comes from Actinomycetota bacterium, assembly GCA_046733115.1. Taxonomy (GTDB): domain Bacteria; phylum Actinomycetota; class Rubrobacteria; order Rubrobacterales; family Rubrobacteraceae; genus Rubrobacter_D. Next base: position 1,995 of record JBKPOM010000263.1, read on the forward strand.
AGTCCCCTTCGACGAAGTCACCTTCCGGTCCGAGCATCCGCGCTGTGCGCCGGGGATCGCGGACCAGCGCACGGAACGGGGCGTCTCCGGCCAGCAGCTCCCCGGTTAGCGGGACACCAACAGTGCCGGTCGCCCCGGTGATAAGGATCATCTGCCGTTCCTCCTTCGCGTTCGTTTAAATCCTCGTTCGAACACTAGTCCAGGCGATGCGGGAAGTAATCCCACAAATGTGAGATGTTTTGGAATTATGGTTACTTGTGTAATGCCCGCACCATGAACGGGAGCACCTTGGCGGAACACACCAGGCAAGAGATTATTCGCCTCTGCCATTCCGGGCTAGACTCGAGGACGTTCAGGTTCGAGGCCGTAAGACATCTTCGGAAGGCGATTCCGATAGACGCTTCGTTCTTCGCTACCGCCGATCCGGCGACGCTCTTATTCACGGGGGCCGTTGTCGACGACGTCCTGGCGCCGGCTGCCTCCCAGTTCCTGGAGAACGAGTTTCTGAAGGACGATTCGGTAAAGTTCATCAGCCTGGCGAGGGGACGCTCGCCGGTCGACAGCCCGGGCGTGGCGACCAGGGGCGAGTTAGCCTGAAGCCCGCGCTACCAGGACATCCTCGGCCCGATGGACCTGGGGGACGAGTTGAGGGCGGCCCTGATCGTAGGCTCGAAGTGCTGGGGCTTCATGTCCCTGCACCGCGAACGCTCCAGCCCGAACTTCACACCGGCTGAAGCCGCGTTCCTGGCGAAGCTCGCCCCACACCTGGCCGAGGGCCTGCGCACCGCCCTGCTAATTGGCGATGGGCGGGCGGCCTCACCGACGCCGTACGGACCGGGGTTGGTGTTGCCTGGGGAAGATTTGTCCCTGGCCGCGATCACGCCCTCGGCAGAGGCGTGGCTCGCGGAGGTGGCGAAGGGCGATTGGTCGAGCTCGCTCAAGTTTCCCGACGCGGTCTATGCCGTCGCCGCCCGCCTGCTGGCGCTGGAGCGTGACGACCCTTACGTGTCGCCCAACCTGATGCCGAGGGCGCGTCTCAGGACCGCCTCCGGGAGGTGATTGGTACTGCACGCATCGAGGTTACGGACCGTGGGCACCGAAGGGCCAATAGCCGTCATCTTCGAGGAGGCGCGACCTTCGGAGATCGCGCCCCTGATCGTCGAGGCTTATGGCTTGACCAGGCGTAAGGGCAAGATAACACAGCTCGTCCTGCGCAGGCTGTCCACGGCTGAAGTCTCGGGCGAACTCTACATCACGCCCAACACGGTGAGGGATCACTTCAAGGCCATCTTCGACAAGGTAGGCGTGCGCAGCCGCAGAGAACTCGTCGGCCGGGTCTTCGCCTAGCACGACCAGTCGCGCATGGCGACGGGCCACGAACCAGACGCCGACGGGCAACTCACCTGAGCCGCAGGTAAAGGGACGCGCGAGTAGGCGCTTTGCGAACTCCGCGCGAAATCCAAGCTCATATCTCCCCTCATGGTCGCACCGTTCACCGAGAAAGCCTTAAACCCGATCGCAACCTTCGTATAGACTCTGTGGCGAACGACGCGCCGCGGGCGCCTACAGGAGGTTCTGCTACGTTGAACTGGAGATTCGGAGCGTGCATCGCTTTGCTCGCCGTAGTACTGCTTGCGGGGTGTTCGAAGAGACAGCCTGCATCACAGGGGAACAACGGCGACAACGCGGCCGAGGCTTCGCCGAAATCGTCGTCCCAAACTGCTTCAAGAGCGTCCTCCCGCATACCGGCGGACGAGCCGGTCGCGCTGGTCGCCTCGGAGGTGGGACCGAGCGTGGTGCAGGTCAACATCAGGGCCGTGCAGCGGACGCCGCTCGGGACCCAGAGGGGCCAGGGCATAGGGAGCGGTGTTATCTACCACCCCGACGGCTACATAATCACCAACAACCACGTCGTGGAAGATGCCACCGGCGTGAACGTGGCCTTCGCCGACGGCACCACGGAACGCGCCAGCGTGGTCGGTGCCGACCCGAACACCGAGATTGCCGTTCTGAAGGTGAACCGCGACAACCTGCCGGCTGCAACGTTCAACGAGAACACGCCCATCGTCGGCCAGCTAGCGGTAGCTATCGGCAGCCCTTCGGGTTTCGAGTCCACGGTGACCTCGGGCATAGTGAGCGGCGTAGGCCGGGAGTTTCCGCCCGAGCTCACCGGCGGCGGCTCGGAGGCGAGGGCGCTGGTGGACCTGATCCAGACCGACGCGGCGATCTCCCCCGGCAACTCGGGCGGCGCCCTGGCCGACCGCGACGGCCGCATCATCGGCATTAACGTCGCCTACCTGCCGCCGGCCCAGACCGGGGCAGAGAACCTCGGCTTCGCGATACCATCTGACACGGCCGTCTCCGTTGCGGACCAGCTGATCGACACCGGCAAGGTCTCGACGGCCTACCTCGGCGTCCTTACTACCGACCTGAGCCCCGAAGACGCCTCCAGGTTCGACCTGCCCGTAGACTCGGGCGCCCTGGTGGAACAGGTCGTGCCCGGTAGCGCGGCCGCCGACGCCGGGGTCCGGAAGGGTGACATCATCACGGCCCTCAGCGACGCCAGGGTGGAGAGTTACGGGGACCTCCTCGGCGCCCTGCGCGACTACACACCCGGCGACACGGTAACCCTTACGGTCTTCCGCAACGGGGACGAAACGAACCTCGAAGTCACGCTCGGCGAAAAATCCCGCTAAGCCGAGCAACAGAGCAAGGCGCGTGAACCACGTGCACCCCTTCGGGCGATAAAATAACGCCATGGGACATCACGACCACGAACACGGCGCCGGCGAGGGAAACTGGCGTGCGCTCGCTCTTGTGCTCGCCCTGACGGCGGGTTTCACGGTGGTGGAGATCGTTGGCGGCCTCCTCACGGGCAGCCTCGCGTTGCTCGCCGACGCGGGGCACATGCTGTCGGACAACCTCTCGCTCGGACTCGCCCTCTTCGCGGCGTGGCTGGCGCAGAGGCCGGCGACGCCAAACAAGAGCTTCGGCTACAGGCGGACGGAGATCCTCGCCGCCCTCGCCAACGGCGTGACGCTGGTAGCGGTCTCGATCTGGGTCTTCGTCGAGGTCTACTCGCGCCTCAAGGAACCGCCTGAGGTCCTCGGCGGACCGATGCTCGTCGTGGCCGCGCTCGGGCTTCTCGTCAACGCCGCCGGCGCCATCATCCTCTACCGCTCCGGGGGTGAGAGCCTGAACGTGCAGGGCGCCATGCGACACGTGTTCGCCGACGCCCTCGGATCGGTCGGCGCGATAGTGGCCGCGGCCGTCATCATCCTCACCGGCTGGCGTTACGCGGACCCCCTCATAAGCGTCGCCATCGGATTCCTGATCCTTGGCAGTTCCTGGAAACTACTCAAGGACTCGACCAACATCCTCCTTGAAGCAACGCCCCCCGACCTGGACGCTGCCGAAGTGGGCCAGAAGATGGCCTCCGCCGAGGGCATAGTCGAGGTCCACGACCTCCACATCTGGACCATAACCTCGGGCTTCCCAGCCCTCTCCGCCCACGTCCTCGTCGGCCGCCACGAGGACTGCCACGCCCGCCGGCGCGAACTCGAAGACATCCTCGCCCGCGAATACGGCATCTCACATACCACCCTGCAGGTGGACCACCTAGGCGACCATCACGCCTCCCTCCAAACCCTCGGCTTCCCCTCCTACCCCAACGAATGACGCCCCGCTTGCACCAACGCATCAACGCCCGTTAGAATGACTCTATGGACGAGCGCTGTGACTTACTGTGCATCGACCCCCCGCGGGCGGAGGAGATACGCGGGAGGATGCTCGGTGTAGAGGTTGCGGGCGATGCTGCTGAGCGAGCGCGGATGTTCTCTGACCCGACGCGGCTCTTGCTCGCTGCGGCCCTCCTGAAAGGTGGGGAGCTATGCGTATGCGACCTGGCCTGGATCTCCTCCCGCGCCCAGAACCTGGTCTCCCACTACCTCAGGTTGCTCCGCTCACACCGCCTCGTCACCTCCAGAAGGAACGGGAAGCTCGTCATGTACTCGCTCACGGACGATGGAAGGTCGCTTCTGCAAGCCGTGTTGGGCACGGCGACGAAGGTGAAGCGTGAATAGTCAGCCGCTCCAGTTGTCGCGCAAGCAAAAAGTAGGCGAGCGTGAACGGCTCGTTGGACGGCGAAGCTGTTGGCGTTGCTCGGGGTGGGCTGGCACGGTGTGGAGGCCGCCGTCGCGGTCGGTGCTGGGATCGTAGCCGGGTCGATCGCGCTCGTCGGTTTCGGCGCGGACTCGCTCGTCGAATCGCTCGCCGGGATCATATTGCTCTGGCGGTTCGCCGTGGCGCGTACTTCTTCGGAAGCGGCGGAGAGGCGCGCCCAGAAGCTCATTGGCCTGAGCTTCTACCTCATAGCAGCCTACGTCGCCTTCGAGGTGGTGAGGAGTTTGTTCGTGGGTGCACAGCTCGAGGCGAGTTGGATCGTGATAGGCCTCGCCACACTGACGCTGGCGATCATGCTCCCGCTCGCCATCGCCAAAGCCCGCGTCGGCGAGAAGCTCGGTTCTTCGGCGACGAAGAGCGAAGGCCGACAGAACATGCTCTGCGCCTACCTCTCCGCGGCACTTCTCGTCGGGCTGGGCGCCAACGTGCTCTTCGGCCTGTGGTGGGCCGACCCAGCCACCGCGCTCTTCATCGCCGGCGTCGCCGTCAAGGAGGGCCGCGAATCTTGGCGCGGCGAGAGCTGCTGCACTACGCCCCTCCTCCCCGGCGATAACTGCGAAGATGATTGTTGCGGATAGGGTGGTAAGAGAAGGTTGAAAGAAGAACTACCGATAGCCTGCAACCTCGTCGGTGGCGAACAGGACCGGCGCAGGGAAGCTGTCAGTGGCCTGCTGAACACGAGCCGTCTCGCGGGCGAGTTGGAGGACGGCTACCAGTTCGCGTTCCCGGGAGACGCGGGCTGGGCCATGCGGCTCGTGGAATTCGTGGTGGCCGAGCGTTCCTGCTGTCCTTTCTTCCGCTTCGAGCTCGTTTTCGAGCCGGGCGGCGGGGAAATTCTGCTGCGCGTAAGGGGGCCGGAGGGCACGAAGCAGTTCATAAGCGACGCGTTCTCGTTGGCATCTAGTCCCTGACGGTGGGCCCTATCGAGCGGCTCGAGTCGTGGGCGCGCAGGCTCAAGGTCGAGGTGTACGCGCTGTATCTCACCTACAGGGACCCGAGGGTGCCCTGGTACGCGCGGGTCTTCGCCGCCGTCGTGGTCGGGTACGCCTTCAGCACCATAGATCTCATACCCGATCCCGTCCCGGTCCTCGGGTACCTGGACGACCTGATCCTCATCCCGCTCGGGGTCGCGCTGGCGATAAAGATGATCCCGCCGCCCGTGCTCGCCGAATGCCGCGAGAAGGCGCGCGAGAAGCGCGAGAAGGCGGACTGGCCGGTAAACAGGGTAGCGGCGGCAGTAGTGGTCGCCGTCTGGATCGCTTTGGCCGCGCTGGCCGTATGGCTCGTAGCGCGGGTGTTCTGACGCCTCTCGGAGAGTCGAAGCGCATGTGCTACGATTCCACCGCGGGCTAGAAAGAGGAGGTCGTGGCCAAGAGCAGCGCAAGGGTTCGGAGAAGCGGGTCGGATGGCTCCCGAAGGACATACCTGATAGTCGGCGCGATCATCGTCCTCTTCGTCGGCGGGTTCATCGCGCTCGCGGTGGTCGACGCCAGGCAGCAGTCCGCCGGTGGCGCCCCCGACGACGTAAAGACCTACGACGTTGGTCCGGCTGGCAAACATACGACCGGAGACGTGGACTACGATCAGAGTCCCCCGGTCGGGGGTCCGCATAACCCCGTCTGGCAGAATTGCGGCTACTACGACAAGCCGATCCGCGACGAGAATGCTGTTCACTCCCTGGAGCACGGTGCGGTCTGGATCACCTACTCCCCGGACCTCCCGCAGGATCAGGTAACAGAGCTGCAAAACATCGCCCAGAGTCGGTCCTACATCCTCGTCAGCCCCTATCCCGGCCTCGACTCCCCCGTGGTGGCCTCGGCCTGGGGCAAGCAGGTAGCCCTCGACGACGCCGACGACCCCGGCCTGGAGAGCTTCATCAAGGCCTACCGCCTCGGCCCACAGACCCCTGAGCCTGGCGCCGTCTGTACCGGCGGCACCAGTGCCACGCAGTAGCTTGCCAGCGCGCTGGCTGCGCCAGCTGGTCGGCGCGTCAACTATTCTTCCGCTCGTGGCCGAACGCGCGGTTCGCGGTGGGTGGAAAACCGCCTGATCTGCCGCGTGTGCCCGGTCGCCAGAACATCGACTGACTGCCGCTGCGGCATGCGATGCGCCTCGGCGCTTTCGGAACCAACGTGTTCGTCGCGCCGGTGGGGGAGAGGAGTTGATCGGGCTGCACGACGAGACGGGCGAGAAAGGCCAGGAAGGACTTCATGTAGTGTTGGCCGGCGCCGTGCGTTTCGAGCTCGACGGCGAGGTGTTAGAGCTGCTCCGTGAGGACGTCGTCGCGGTACGCGACCGCGGCGTGCGGCGTAGGGTCACGGCGCTCGAGCCGGGGAGCGCCATGCTGGTGATCGGCGGGCCACCCGGCAACTTGCGGCGCTCGGCATGGCGTCCGGAATGGTTTTGCCGAAGTCCCAATGCTCGGAGACAGCGGCCAACGCGACCACCCGGATTGACCACCCCGGACCGAGGTCATGTACTAAACCAGCGTGCAATGATATTGAGCCATCGCCGTAGCGGGAGTTCAACGCCGCTGCACCGGATACCGTTACATCCCGGTTTAATGACGACGCCAACCGCGAGATGGGTGGGTCAACTGCACTGACTACCGCTATAAATCTTCCAAAACCGAGTCTTGTTGGACGCCAACGGCACCGCGGAACCTAACATCGTCCACGGTACTACTGGATATCCGCTTCCGCGGGAATGAGAAAAGAACCATTAGATGTATCTAGCCGCGCAACGCGTTCTCTTCATCTACTCCTCAAGCTGAAAGCGCCCACTGCCCATCTTGTAATTCGATCGATCTGTTTCTCTTCAGTTGCTGTTGTGCGGTTCTTACCGCGTGCTTCCACTTCCTGCCAAAACGCACCCCGTGTATCACGCGATCAACGTCATCATCACAGAGGTCCGGATGGATCTCCTGATTCATAGGATGGAGAGTCTGAGTACTTAATGGGATTTCTCTATCTAGAAGGTACAGTATCGTCCTTCCGAAAATAGTGTTTGAGGAGCCCTCTGCGACCCGCAGTTTGATGAGTTCGTCGCTGGCTGTTCGAAACGCCTCTTCGAAAGATTGGCGCGCTGATCTCGCCACTGCTCTCTGCTGCTCGCGAAACGTCTCTCTTTACTTCCTCTACGACCCGCGAGTACGTTGCGAGTTGTCCCAACACTATGCGTGCGCCGAGTTTTGCGTATTCGGCCATGTCGCGCCGCACCACGTCTACGGTGCGGGCGTGCTCTACGCAGAATCCATACTCATAGTTGGTGTAGAGCCCACTAAACGTAAGGTGGCCCGAGGTTACGATAACCCGCCTCGTATCGGCGACGTAAACTTTTGCGTGCAAGCTTGGCAAATGGTAAATCTCCATTCTGGGCGCTGTCGTCGCTAGGGTCTGCAGAGCCTCGGGATCTGTCGAGCCTTGCGTAACGTTGGAGGGTGAAAGGTTCGTCAGCAGGGTAAGCTGTCCCGACGCGCGCACACTTGCGGAGATACTGGCGACCAAGAAGTCGGCTCCTTGCTTTGTAAGCAAGGCGAAGAAACGAACACGTCGTGCTCCGCCTCGCCTAGAAGGCGAGCCAAATGATTCCTCCAGTGACGTTGCAGCACCGTGAAATCAACCATACCGGCTTCCTCGCCATTCCCTTTACTTGTACGTTCTACTTGAGAGCGCTTCGCGTGCGCAGCAAGAAGTGTCC
>JBKPOM010000264.1:0-2661 GCA_046733115.1 Actinomycetota bacterium
GCGTGAAGGAGGCTGCCATCTCGGCGCTGATCATCATGATCACCTTCCGCTCCTCGCAGGCCGGAATCCCGATCGAACGCTTCCTGGAGGCGCTGATCGGCGGTGGCACCGCCTTGCTTGTCAACGCGTTACTCCCGATCGACCCCGAGCGCATGGTCGAGGACGCCGCCTTCCCCGTCTTCGAGGAGTCTGCGGCCGTGCTCGAAGAGGTGGCGGATGCCCTAAAGGAGGGCGACGCAGGGCGGGCCCAGAGAGCGTACGTGAAGGCCAGGGAGATAGACGCGCGGGTGAGAGGGTTGAAGGAGGCCGTCGCTGCCGGACGGGAGACCGCGCGCCTCGCCCCGCCCCGCCGCGGGAGCCTGGGGCACATGGATCTCTACGCCTCTGCGGCCGACCAGATAGACCTGACGGTGCGCGACGTGAGGGCGCTGGCCCGCGCCGCGCTCTCCGTGGTCCAACCCGAAGCCGAAGATCCCGTCCCCGAACGGCTCCTCGCCGCCATCCGCGGCCTGTCCCGGGCGACGGAGGCCCTGGCTGCCTACCTGCAGACCCCCGGAGATCCTCCCGACGAAACGCGCCGGCTGGCCCTTGAGGCCGCCAAGGAGGCCAGCGCGCTGCTCGAGGAGCACGAGGACCTGGCGAGAAACCTGGGCACCAACGCGCTCGTCGACCAGATCCACTCCTCGACGGTCGACCTCATAGGGAGCACCGGCATGGATCGTGCAGCGGCCCTGCAAGCCCTGGAAGAGGCCACCGGACGCGCGTCCTGGTAGCGAGCGCGCTATAGCGCGCTATGGGTGCGCTGGCCACTGCGAAGGCACCTCCAAGTTCGGGGACTGCTCAGGCATCGGGCCCTAGCGGTTATTCACCGGAGTGCGTGGAAGGGGTCTTCTGCGAAGTCCACTTTCACGGACCTGTATAGTCCTCACCCATCGGGCCGGGTATCCTACACAGGCATGGGCGATTTCTTCTCGGACTTGAAAAGCATCCTCGGCCTCCGGATGCTTGGGGAAGTGGTGCTCGGGGTGCGACGCAACGATCTGCTAGGCCTCGCCGGCCAGCTCGCCTACTTTTTCCTGCTGTTCTTCTTCCCGTTCCTCATCTTCCTCGTTTCCCTGACGGGACTGGTGATCGGCAACCCCGAGGCCGGCCTGAAGAGCCTGTTCGAGGCCTTGACGGGACTCTTGCCCGCGAACGCCCATACCCTCGTGGTCCACTACGTCGATCGCACGCTGCGCACCGCGAGCACCGGCGTGCTCGTCCTCGGCATCCTGGGCGCCCTGTGGCTGGGCCAGGCCGCCTCCATCTCCATCACCAAGGGGGCGAACCGCTCCTACCGCCTCCAGGAGAGCCGACCGTTCTGGCGGTTGCGCGGCACCTGCCTGATCATAACCTTGGGTTTTACGCTACTCGTCGCGGTCCTGACCGCGGTCCTGACCTTCGCGGTGTTCAACGTCGGAGCCTACGTCTGGCCTATAGCCGGTCTTCTGGAAAGCGCCCCGAGCCTCGGGAAGCTCTTGAGCTGGGCCATGGTTTTCGTTGCCATCACCGTGGCCCTCGACCTGCTCTACTACCTGGCCCCCGACGCCGATCTGCCGTTCAAGTGGATCACGCCTGGCGGGTTCATCGCGACGGTGCTGCTGTTCGTATCTGATGGCGCTTTAAGCTACTACGTCTCTAAAGTGGGTAACTACGGGCAGATCTACGGCCAGCTCGGGGCGGTGATAGTCTTCATGCTCTGGCTCTACGTGACGGGTCTGATGGTGCTCTTGGGATTGGAGATAAACGCCATCCTGGCCCGCAAGGCGGAGGAGAGAAAGGGCATCGAACTCGTCCAGACAGAGTAGACAGGTGATCGGGTAGAGGGCTGGGGGAGAGCCTCGACCTCTTCGCACCGACGGGCCTCAATCTCGAGGTCGCCCCATGCCCGGCGGACCTGAGTGCCCCTAAAGGCGAGCGCCTACAGGAGAGAAGAATCGTAGATAGCCCCGGTCCAGTAGGCCATGCTTCCGGGGAAGGCATAATACGCGAGAGGTCTTATCGGCAGGAGGCTGGGGAGCTGCTCCGTGGACCGTTGGCGGCAGAGGACCGGGGCTATATCCTTTGTTGGCGAACTTCGCGTTGACAGAGTTCTAAGAAGTTCGCTGCTGGCTCCTTCGGGTGGCATCATGATGAGAGACTGATGGCTACGAGAAATCCACCGGGTACGGGAGCGCTTCGCTTGGCGGCCGCTGTCCTGTTCGTAGCGGGCCCGATCTTGGCGCTGATCTTCCGGTCTTGGGGCCTCGGGGCCTTGGTATTCGGCCTGGGGGCTATCGTGCTTGGTATAAGGCAGGTCCGTCTGGGAGGACATCGCAGCGAGCGCTTCCTCGGGGTAGCGCTTTTGCTTGGCGGCGCGTTCAGCGTGATAAACGGGGTGGTACGCCTTTTGTTGGGAGCGTCACCCTAAGAGGGCACGAGCGTATGAGGGCCTCGACCCTATTCAGCGGAGTGCGGGGAAGGGGTGTTCTCCGAAGTTGGACTTCCGCTTTACGGAGTTCTACGAAGCTTTGTAGTCACCCGTTGGTTGAAACACGTCTTTCGGTTACAAACATAGCATTATGCAATCGGGTTTCGTAAAGAGAGGCTCACCATGGCTAAGCTGATCTACTCGGCGATCGC
>JBKPOM010000265.1:0-4713 GCA_046733115.1 Actinomycetota bacterium
CCTACCAGACGCCGCCCGTGGACGGCGTGGACGTCGCTTGCCGGGAGCACAACCGCTGCTACGCCCTCCTGGGCGGCTTCGACAGCAGGTGCGACCGGCGCTTCGTCGAGCTCCTGCCGACGGCCATAGCCGAGACCCCGTCCCAGGAGGGCAAGAAGGCGGGGCTACTGGCGCTGCTGTACTTCTCCGTAGCCGAACCGAACCTCGGGCTGGGCAAGACCCTCTTCGAAGGAGACTGACGCGGATCGCCGAGTGGTCCGGGTTCCCCGAGGCCTTGCATCCGTCCCAGTAACACCCCAACCGAGCGCCACCGCTACCGCGAGCGCTACTGCTTCCCTGTAGAGGCGCGGGGTAGCCTCGGCCCTAGACAGGCGCTAAATGAGTGTTGTCGGGTTCATGCCCACAACTCCTTGATCCTCCCTCGAGAACGACCCAGTACCCGATTAACTAAAAAGGCGTATGTGTAAGCGGTGATCTTGGTCGCGATCCTGGTTGCCAGCCCGACCAGGGTCTTCGCCAATGTCTCGCCGAGCCCGAAAACCCCCTTCAAGCTCGCAAAGGTAATCTCGATCTGCTGCCTGGCCCCACGGCGCTGCTTGGCCTGCTCGGTCACTAACAGGATGCCTAACTTAGCCAGATTTTCTTTGAGCTGTTGGCTTCGGTAGGCTAGGTCCCCGAGCAGCCTGCGGGCGAGATCCTCTCCCAAGAAGCTCGCTTCGGCCAAAAGTTCCTCGGTCAGGGAGAGATCCGCCACGTTGGCAGAGCTCAGTTCGTAGGAGAGCGGGACTCGGTTGGTGGCGCACAAGAGGTGCAGCTTCACCCCGTAAACCGAGAAGGAGCTCCATCTCGCCCACTCGGCTCCATCGAAACCCGCCGACTGCTTAACCTGACGCGGATGAAGGACCTCAAGCAGCGTGGAATCCACAATCAAGGTCTCGGGCTCTCCCACAAGCTCGGGTAGGATGGTACGCCTTAGAGGCTCCAGGTAGCGTCTGAGTCTGCGGAGGCGACGGTGCAAGGAAGAAGGCCAAAGACCCACGACCCCCGGAAAGAGGTGCGAAAAGAAGCGAGCGGCCTCGCGCAAGAAGGAGCGCTCGCTCTCCACGCCGCGAAGCTGCTGCAAGAGGGCGAGGGTAATGACCTCCGAGTCGGAGAGTTGCTTCAGGGACTCGTAATGCTCCGCTTTGGGATTGAGGATATGGTAGGCCTCGTCTACGAGGCAAAACAAAACGACAATCGCCTTCTCTGCCTGTTCCAAGAGGGAAGACTTTTGGGTAAGCTCGGATTGGGTCATCTGACGCTCCTTTAGGCGGGCAGCTGGATGGTCCCCGTTTTACGGGCGATCATCCTTCGATGCACCTTCGATGCAAATACTATAGTGGCTTCGAGGCTACGGAGCTCCGACGCGCCACTCGGCCCCATCGGAAAATCTATCCTGGAATCCCCCATCTGGGGGATGCGCAGGCGTACTCGCCGCAGCATACTAGCGTTCTCGTAACGAGCTAGGGAAAGGGCGACACATAATGACGGATCGGCAAGACACCCTAGGCGTGCCCCTGGGCAAACCCCTCGCAGAAGCAGTTGTGCAGGAGTTCGCCGCCACCTTCCGCGGCGAGTTGATACGCTCGCAAGACGACGGCTACGATGCAGCCCGCGCCGTCTTCAACGCGATGATTGACCGCCGACCGGCGCTGATCGCCCGCTGCACCGGCGTTGCAGATGTCACCGCCGCGGTGAACTTCGCCCGCGAGAATGAACTGGTGGTGGCGGTGCGCGGCGGAGGCCACTCTGTGCCCGGCTACGCGACGTGTGACGGAGGCATCGTCATAGACCTTTCGCCGATGAAGGGCATCTGGGTGGACCCGGAGGCGCGAACCGCCCGCGCCCAGGCCGGGCTCACCTGGGGTGAGTTCGACCGCGAGACCCAGCACTTCGGACTTGCGGTCACCGGTGGTCGGGTAACCCATACTGGCATCGCGGGCCAAACCCTTGGCAGCGGCAGCGGTTGGCTAGAAAGGAAGTATGGGCTTACCTGCGACAGCCTGCTGTCTGCAGAAGTGGTCACCGCCAACGGCGAGTTCTTCAAGGCGAGTGAGAAGGAGAATGAGGACCTCTTCTGGGGCATTAAGGGCGGTGGCGGCAACTTCGGCATCGTCACCTCCTTCGAGTTCCGGCTGCACCCCGTGGGACCAATCGTGCTGGGTGGCATGCTCCTGCACCCCTTCTCCAGGGCCAAAGAGCTCCTGCGCTTCTGGCGCGACTACATAGAGACCGCCCCGGATGAACTCTCCGTCAGCCCCGCGATCCTCACTGCGCCGCCAGCACCCTTCGTGCCGGAGCACATGAAAGGTCAAATGGCTGCCGGCCTCATAGTCTGCTACGCCGGTTCCCCGCAGGAGGGAGAAGAGGCGGTCCGTCCCCTCAAGGAGTTTGGCCCACCCGAGGTGGATCTCGTCCAGCCGATGCCCTATACGGTGGTCCAGACTTTAATAGATCCCGCCAACCCCCCGGGGCGGCGTAACTACTGGAAGGCGGAGAACATGAACGAGCTGAGCGAGGAGGCAATCGACACCTTGGTGGACCACACGGCCACGATCACCTCGCCGTTCAGCGTGATCCTCATAGAACCCAAGGGACATGCGATAAGCCAGGTAGGAGAAGACGAGACCGCCATCGGAGGTAGAGACGCGGCCCACACCCTTTACGCCTTCTCGATGTGGGAGAACCCCTCAGAGGATGACACCCATATCACCTGGACGCGCGAGCTCATGGAGGCGATGGGACCCTTCATTACCCCTGGCGTATCCCTAAACTTCACCAGCGACCAGGGACAGGAGAGGGTCAAGGACTTCTTCGGGCGGGACGGCAAGTACGAGCGGCTGATCACGCTGAAGAACAAGTACGACCCAAACAACCTGTTCCGCCTCAACCAGAACATAAGGCCGGTAGCCCAAAGCGGCGCGGCGTCCTAGAAGAAACAAGTAGGATCGGCGTTGTGGAACCCGCTACTGGCCAGGAATGGGAACCAGGCCAGCATGGGTCCGACCCTCTCTACTTCTAGAGGAGCTGATGCGCACCAACCACGCAACACTCATCTAGGAGCGACTACTCGCTAAGCTCCCAGTCGGCTACCGCGAAGTAGCCGCAGCGCTCGCTGTGGCGGTAGGCCCCGGTGGGCAGTCAGCGACGCAGTTGCGGCCACAGGGCGTGGTGCCACTCGGGCAGCACTCGCAGGTGAAAAAGTTGAGGATTTGCCCCGTTGGGCAGTCAGGAACGCAGCCGGTGCCGCAGGGCGTGGTGCCTGTCGGGCACTTGCACAGGCAGGTGCCAGGGTCGAAGGATTTCCCCGGTGGGCAGTTAGAGAAGGCGCATGTGCCAAAGGGGGGGGCAGAACGCGGTGCCTGAGGGACCTGTCTGATAGGCCGAAGTTGCGTCAACCCGTGGGCAGGTCAGTATCGATGCAACCCGCTTTAGGAAGTTGAACGGCTTAGCCTAGCCTCCGGAGTATCCCCGACATCTCTTCCTCCTCGTAGGCTCGGAGCGTGGTGGTTCTGACGTTGCCCAAAGAGCCTATCTCCAGGAGGTAGGCGCTCAGGGCTTCGTCGTCCGATGCCTCGAAGATGGTGAGCATATCGTAGGGACCGACGGTCCAGTAGGCCTGCTCCAACTCCAACCCGTGCTTCTCGGCGAGCTCGCCGCCGTGGTCCATGCGCTCGGTGGTGTGCTTGACATCCCTTATGCCTTGGTCGGTCCAGTTCGCTAGGACCACGTAGCGGGGCATATGCGCAGGGTTACGTTCTTGCCCCAGTTCCTCGGGGCACTACCGAAGGCTCGCTCCCCTTGCGTGAGCAGGAGTACAGCGGCGAAAGCGAAATGTTGGTGCCCATCTCGTCGGCGAACACCAGACGCTCGGCGTCGACTTTCCCGGCTACCAGCAGCAGCCAGGCCGCCCTTAGAGCCTGTTTGGTAAAGGTTCAGGCTCCCCTCCCCAGGCGCCTCAATATCAGGCGGATTATGGCCACCTCGATGAAGGTCTCGCTGCTCTGCACCATTCGCTCGTAGTCCTTGCTCAGACGGCGGTTACGTATCAACCACGAAAAAGTTCGCTCCACTATCCACCGCTTCGGCAAAATCTTGAAACCTTGAGCCTCCCGATTCCGCTCGAGAACCTCAAGGTGCCATCCACCCTCCTCCTCGCACCACCTTGCAAGCTCCTCACCACTGTAAGCTCCATCTGCCCAGATCTTCCTTAAACGGGGCACAAGCGGTTTGTGCCCAGCGAGCAAGCACCTTGCTCCGGCTCGGTCTTGGACATCTGCCGGCGTAACGTAAATCGAGAGCGGTAAGCCAAGGCTATCCACCAGCAGATGCCGTTTGCGCCCCTTGACGTTCTTGTGGCCGTCATACCCGCTGATCGGGACCGATTCCTCGACGGTCTTCATACTCTGGGCGTCTATGATCGCTGCTGTCGGCTGCGCATCCCTGCCCACACGCTGCCGCTCCGCGGTCCGGAGTGAAGTGAGGATGAAGCGCCACATACCACTTAGGCGGAAGCGGCGGAAGTGGTAGTAGACCGTCTGCCAAGGCGGGAAGTCACGCGGGAGGTAGCGCCACGGGCATCCCGTCCGGAGCAGGTAGAAGATCGCATTGAGGATGGCGCGCGAGGAGTGGCTGCGCGGCCTTCCGCGGGTTTGGATAGGAGGGAGATAACAT
>JBKPOM010000266.1:0-3017 GCA_046733115.1 Actinomycetota bacterium
CCGGCTGGGCCTTGGGCATGCCTCGCTCTATGGCATCCACGATCTTCCGACTATGGCATCCACGATCTTCCGACGGAGGTCTTTGGTGGAGTACGCTTTCATCGCTACACGATGCCATGCAGCCCATCCTCATCGCAACACACTGTAGATGGGATCGAGGTGTCCGCCTCCTCGGATGGCTTCGACCAACAATCGAGAGAAAGGCACAGCCGCGATGTCTCGGACAACTACAACAAAGCCGAGCTCGCCAACAAGGCTCTCGAGTACCTGCGTTTGGAAGAGGGGTTCGGGCGACCTCCAACTCTCAAGGAGTTCGGCAAGGGCGGTTTCGAGTACCGGGCCGCGGAAGCAGGTCTTGGGACAGAGACGGAAGCAGCTTGGGGCCGATACGAGCGTATCATTCGCGATGCCCTCGCAGGGCCCGCGGACGCACCCGGCGACGGCGGTGAACTGGAGCGTGGTGCTGGCTACACGCATTACGGCAAGGGGCTTCCCGAAACTGACCGATCTACTTCGCGGCAACCGATCGACCGGGACGACAAAGCAGAAGATTCCTCTGAGACCTTCGGCACTGAGGCGCAACGCCAACCGGGAAGCAGGCAAGAAAGGTCCTGGTGGCGACGCTTATTCGGAGGCTGAAGAAGCCGGAATCAGGAAGATCTGAGAAACTGACTGTGTCGCGCGTCGTTTGGGGCACAATTGTCCTAAGAACGGCGACCTAACGCATACGCTGAATCCGAATTTCGCAGAAGGGGTAACAGACGAAATTCGGCACGCGCTGTGAGCCTGAAGCGGCCTCGGGCACCCCCGGCGGGACGAAACCTAGCCATTGACGGCGCGTCGGCGTTGCGCGAGAGCTGGCAGTCGGCGTTTGCAATACGAGGAGACGAAGCCGCCCGAACTGGCTGCAAACCGCTGGTCGTGGCATCCTTCCTATTTCACACCGCGCTCCAGAGGGGAAGTTTGGGAAGGCGGCGGAGAAAACCAAGAGGCCCCACCGACGACTGGAAGCCGATCGAGCTCCTGTGCGTGCGGGGCGAGCAGAGTGAGTACGAGAGGATCAGGCCGCTCCACCTTTTCGATGGCCCGATCCCGGAGCGGTCTACAGATACGAGGATTCCCGAAAGCTCCCTCTGCAGCAAGATGGCGTCCTTCGACGCGGGAGGCGTGGGCAACCTCTTCGGCTCGTCGGAGGCCAAGCGCAGGGTGCTGCCGCCGACGATCCGCAAAGTAATAGTCGACAAAGCCGAGCACCCGACGTCTAACCTAGAGGAGATCGCCAATGTCTGCGCGGTTCGGTTCGGTAGGGAGCTAGACAGCCACAACGTGAAGCCCGTGCTAGAAGAATTCGCGCTCTCCCGCAAGCTCGTGGGCGCTTTTCGCCCTACCGAGAGGCGGGGGCGTCGCGGAATGCAGGAGGTCCGGGGGACACTCAACCGAGAGGGGTGGCCGGACAAGAGCATAGCGCGCTACCCGAAGGTGGATCGTTTTACCGTCTACCGGGCGAAGAAACGCTTCAAGGACCGGGGGAGGAGGACTCGGCATCCTGACCCTAGTTTGTTAAGGTACAGTACTAGTGGGGTGACTAGTGGTTCGCGGAGCGGACGCGAGGGTTTTCGGAGCGGCACCTGCACGTTCGAGCGGTCGTGGACGTCACGCCACGCTAGTTGGGTTTGACGAAGATAAAGTGCTCTCGGGTGAGTTCTCGGGAGTCCCGACTATTGATCCTCTCTCTAAAGGGGTCCCACAAGACAGGACTCCAGTCTCGTCCACAGCTCCTCGGGAACGGGAGGAGAGGCGAAGCCGAGCGTCTGCCCCACGCGCTCCGGACGGCTGATGCCGACTATGGTCGAGACCACGCGCGGGTCGCGTAGGGAGAACTGCAGGGCGGCGCCCAGGGGAACACCGAACTGCCGGCACTCCCCCTCCATCTTGCGTACCCGTTCGACCACTTCTTTGGACGCTTCTCCGTACTCGTAGCGGGCGTATGCGTCCGGGCCCTTCGCCAGTATGCCGCTACCGTAGGGTGCGGCGTTCAGAGCGGCAACGCCGAGTTCGGCGGCCACGCTCAACAAGGGCTCGGCCGTTCGGTTCACCAGCGTGTAGCGGTTATGGGTTATGACCGCCTCAAAGAACCCAGTTCTAATGTACCTGGTCATCAGGTCTACTGGACCGCCCGCCACCCCGATGTGTTGGATGACACCTTCTTCCCTAAGGCCGAGGAGCACCTCCACCGGGCCACCCGGCGCCATCATGTGCTCGTAAGTCTCGTGTTCGGGATCGTGCAGGTAGACCAACTGCAACGTGTCCAGCCCCAGGAGTTTAAGGCTGCGCTCGACGGAGCGGCGCATCTGCTCCCCGGAGAACTCCCCGGTCTCGAGGTCACGGTCGGCCTTGGTCGACAGCACGTACCCTTCGGGCAGCCCGGGCTAACGGCGCCGCGCGCCGTAAACGAAGCGATTCGCATCATGCGAACTTCGTAGAACACCCCCTTCCACGCAACCCGGTGAATAAGGGCAACAGTGAAGTCCGGAGCCCACGAGGACGCGCAGAGCGCACAGGCGACTACCGTGGCGCGAGGCGGCGGGCAGCTCTACCATAGAACGTGCGATCGGCGGGAGGGAACGGCCACGAAGACGAGCGGCAAACCTTTGGCGGCAATCCTCGCCCTCGTGCTGGGAGCCCTCTCCCTGACGGGCTGCGGCGCCCTCGAGCAGGGCAAGGTGCTCATGCTCGCCAACATGGGTTGGGACGAGAACGTGGCGGTCTCGAACCTGACGAAGGTCCTCCTCGAGGACGACCTCGGTTACGAGAGGGTCGATATCGACACCTCTGAGAACCTCGACGCGACCTACCAAGGAGTGGCGAGCGGCGAGCTGGACGCGTTCCAGGACGTGTGGCTGCCCAACCAGGAGGCCTTGCTCGACGGGGTCGCCGCAGACGTAGAGCACCTCGACCCGTGGTTTTTGGGCGAGACCAAGCAAGGGATGGCGGTCCCGGCCTACATGGACGTAAGG
>JBKPOM010000267.1:0-16843 GCA_046733115.1 Actinomycetota bacterium
AGTTTTTCCGTCAGTTCACTGGTTTCGGGGGGTGGGGGGTGGGCCGCCGCCGGGCCCCCCACGCCTCTCGTGGGCGGTTCGCGAACCGCCCTCACAGGTTGTGGGCCTACCTCAGGCGCCGGATTCTACGGGGCGTTTGACGGCCTTCGGTTCTCCGGCGGGCTCTGAGAGCCAGCGTGTGATCTCGACCTTGTTCTCGGTGAAGAAGCGGACGCCGTCCTTGCCGGTGGCGTGCAGGTCGCCGTAGAAGGAGTTCTTGATGCCGTTGAACGGGAAGAACGCCATCGGCGCCGCGACCCCGACGTTGACGCCGAGCATCCCGGCCTCCACGCGCTCCCTCCAGTACCTGACGGCGGCACCGTCTTCGGTGTAGATCGAGCAGGCGTTCCCGAACGGGGAGCCGTTGGTGAACTCGATGGCCTCGTCCAGGGAGTCGACGCGCACGACGGAGAGGACGGGGCCGAAGATCTCCTCCCGGCCGACCCGCATCTCCTCTGTCACTCGGTCGAGGAGCGTCGGGCCCATGAAGAAGCCGTCCTCCAGGGGCGCCTCCCTGCCGTCGAGGACGACCTCGGCGCCCTCTTCCTCCCCGAGATCGACGTAGGAGCGGACCTTGTCGCGGTGGGCGTCGCGAATGACGGGGGTGAGCTCGGAGCCTTCCTCGCTGCCGGGGCCGACCTTCATAGAAGCGGCGGCTTCCTTGAGCCTTGCGACCAGATCGTCCGCGACCTCGCCCACGGCCACGAGCACGCTGCCGGCGAGGCACCGCTCGCCCGCGTTGCCGTAGGCCGAGGAGATTATGTTCGGGACGGCCTTATCGAGGACGGCGTCGGGCATTACGACCATCGAGTTCTTGGCGCCGGCGAGCGCCTGCACCCGCTTGCCGTGGGCCGAGCCGTGCGTGTAGACGTGCTCGGCGACGGGCTGGGACCCAACGAAGGAGACGGCCTTTATGCCGGGGTGCTCGAGGATCCCATCGACGGTCTCCCTCGCCCCGTTGACGATGTTGAAGACGCCGTCCGGCAGGCCGGCCTCCAAGAGAAGCTCTCCCAACCTCACCGAGCACAAAGGCGTCCTCTCCGAGGGCTTGAGGATGTAGGCGTTGCCGGCCCCTATGGCGACGGGAATCGTCCACAGGGGCACCATGCAGGGGAAGTTGAACGGGGTTATGGCGGCGACCACCCCTAGGGGGTAGCGGTAGGAGGCGTTGTCTATCCCCCTCGCCACGTCCCTGACCGTCTCGCCCATCATCAGCGAGGGCATCCCGCAGGCG
The DNA here is from genome assembly GCA_046733115.1 of Actinomycetota bacterium. Lineage (GTDB taxonomy): Bacteria > Actinomycetota > Rubrobacteria > Rubrobacterales > Rubrobacteraceae > Rubrobacter_D. Next base: position 1,274 of record JBKPOM010000267.1, read on the forward strand.
AACTCGACCACCTCTATGCCGCGCCTGACCTCGCCGCCCGCGTCCTTTGCGTCCTTGCCGTTCTCCAGGGTGACGAGGTCCCTGAGCTCTTCGAAGTGCTCCTCAAGGAGCGCTTTGAAGCGAAAAAGAACTCTTGCCCTTTCGACGACCGGCATGGCGGCCCACACGGAGAACGCTTCTTCTGCCTGCCTTACGGCGCGGTCGACGTCTTCCTTCGTCGAGAGCGGCGTCTCGGCAACGACCTCTCCCGTGGCTGGGTCGTAGACGGGTTCGGTGTCGCGTCCGTCCTTCTCTTCCCACCTTCCCCCGATTAAGTTCTTGACCTCCAGACTCTTCTCTCCCGTCTGCATATTGCCCTCCTTACTGGTCCTGCTTACCGAATGCTTCCAGGTTCTTGCGGTAGAGGTCGAAAGGGGCGTTCATCAGGTAGGCGTAGGAGTTCATCGCCTCGCCGAGCATCGCCTGGAACGCCTCCATCTGCCTCTCCGAGCCCTGCATGAGGCTGCGGGCCACTTCCTGGCTGCCCTGCATCCCCTCCCTGAGCTCGGAGGTCACGTCGCCGAAGAAGCCCTGGAGGAGCTTCGTGCTGTTCTCCTGCAGGGCGGTGTTGCGTTCGATCACCTCTTTATAGGACTCCAGGCTCTCGGCGAGGGCGCGGCTCGTGCGCTCCTGGCTCCTTATTGCCTCCTCGACGGCTTTGGTGTGGCTCTCCATCGCCCTGGTGAGCGTCCGGTTGGCCTCGGCCTGACTCTCCAGCAAACCCGTCACGCCCTCGACCCAGCCCTGGGCGAGCTGGACGTTCCTCTGCTGCGCGTCGACGGCGTTACGGACCACCTCCCTGTAGGGCTCACCGAACGCCTCCGTCAGCCGCCTCGCCGCCTCGGGTCCTTTCTCCGACACTCGTTCCTCCTCTCACCGGTATCGGGGGATATTCTACCCGTTCGGCGACCCGGTATATCTCCATCTTGACATGCCGGACGGGAGACCTACCATTCACCCATGGATACACCAAGAGCTGTCGCCAAAGATGAACTCGTCGGGCAGTTGGAGGAAGCGAGGCGGAGGACGCGCTGGCTGCTGAGAACGGTCTCCGAGGAGAACCTCTCCAAACAGCACGCTCCCATAATGAGCCCCCTGATCTGGGACTACGGCCACATAGGCAACTACGAAGAACTGTGGCTCCTGGAGAAGGCCTTCGGCAAGAGCCTCTCGAACAGGACCCTCTACGACATGTACGATGCCTCGCTCCACCCGCGCGAGGAACGCCCCTCGCTCGACCTACTCGACCGCGAAGGCGCCGACCTCTACCTGGACGCCGTGCGCGAGGGGGTGCTCGAAGCGCTCGAAACTGCCGACCTCGAAGGTGAAGACCCGCTGCTAAGAGACGGCTTCGTCTACCACATGATCCTGCAGCACGAGTGCCAGCACAACGAGACCGTGCTCCAGACTCTCCAGCTAATGCAAGGCAAGGGCTACAGGCCCGGAGCCAAAGTAGAGCTGCCCGACGGGAACCCTACGGACGAGATGGTCCACGTCCCCGGTGGCCCCTTCGTCATGGGGACCGACGACGAAGCATGGGCTCTCGACAACGAACGCGGCGCCCACGAGGTCGAGGCCGCGGATTTCCACCTGGACAAGACGCCGCTCACCAACCGCGCCTACCTCGAGTTCGTCGAGGACGGTGGCTACGAGAGGGAAGAGCTGTGGAGGCCCGAAGGGTGGGCCTGGATCAGGGACCAGCGCATCTCGGCGCCCAAGCACTGGTACCAGCGGGAGCCCCACTCCTGGTGGACCCAGCGCTTCGGCTTCGACGAGCCCTTGCGCATGGACGCACCCGTAATGCACGTCTCCTTCTACGAGGCGGAGGCGTACGCCAGGTGGGCCGGCAAACGCCTCCCGACCGAGGCGGAGTGGGAGAAAGCGGCCTCTTGGGACCCCGAGGCAGGGACCAGGAGGCTCTTTCCTTGGGGCGACGATCCACCGACCCCGGAGAGGGCGAACCTGGACCAGTGCGCCTTCAGGCCGGCTGAGGCCGGCGCGTACCCGGCCGGGGCGAGCGCCTGCGGAGCCCTTGGAATGATCGCGGACGTCTGGGAGTGGACAGCGAGTGACTTCGCGGCGTACCCGGGCTTCGAGAGCTTCCCCTACGGGGAGTACTCCGAGGTCTTCTTCGGACCCGACTACAAGGTGCTGCGCGGGGGTTCGTGGGCGACCCGTCCCTACGCCATCCGCAACACCTTCCGCAACTGGGACTACCCGATCCGACGCCAACTTTTCGTGGGATTTCGCTGTGCGTGCGATGCCTAGGAGGGATACTCGATGTGCCGGATGGTCGGCTACCTCGGTGGCCCGGAGGCGACGCTCTCCTCCCTAGTCCTCGAACCGGAGCACTCGCTGCTGGTGCAGAGCTACGCGCCCAAAGAGATGATGAGCGGGGTGGTGAACGCGGATGGCTTCGGGGTCGGGTGGTACGTGCCCGAAGACGACGAGCCGGCCGTGTACCGTTCCAACGGGTCCCTGTGGTCCGACCGGAGCTTCGCCGGGATCGCTCCGAGGATCAGGGCCCGTGCGGTCTTCGCCGCCGTCAGGAGCGCGACCCCGGGGCTGCCCGTGGAGGAGAGCGGGGTTCCGCCGTTCTCCAAGGGACCGTTCATGTTCATGCACAACGGAGCGATCCAAAACTTCAGGCAGAAGGCTATGCGTAAGCTGCGCGATTCTTTGAGCGACGAGGCGTACTCGGGGCTGCTCGGCGTGACGGACTCGGAGACGATCTTCGCCGGGTTCCTCGATCTCCTGAGACAGGACCCCGCCGATCTCACGGGCGCAACGAGAGATACTATCCGGCACGTCACCGAAGCCTGCGACAGACTCGGCGTCGAGTCCACGCTGAACCTTGCCGTGACCGACGGGACGGAGATGATCTTCACCCGGTACTCCACGGAGGGGCCGGGCAACTCGTTGTACGTGCTCGAGGATGCTGGGGCGTTCCCTGAGGCCATCGTCGTGGCCTCGGAGCGGCTGGACCAAGACTCTGGTTGGCGGGAGGTCCCCGACCGACACCTGCTGTCGGTTCGCCGCGAGTCCGGCGCGAGGCCAAGCCCGCTTTAGAGCGGTCAGCTCCGGGGCCTGGCTGATCGCTGACCGCTGATTGCTAAGAGCTAAAAGCGCGGAAGCCTTCTCTTACCCCCTTCTGCGGTGGACTATAACGCCGCCTTCCCTGGTCTCGCGGTCCCAGCGATCCTCGGGGATGGCGTCGAGGGGTTCGCCGGCCATCGGCTCTCCTTCTGTCGGCGTCCCGGCGATACGCTCCTGGTCCTCTACCCTTTCACCCGGTTCGGTGTCCACCCGAGCGTCGGGACCGAAGCGGCCCGTGTCTACGGGAGGGTACGTCTCCTCGGGAGTTTGGGTTGGCAGGAGGGGTTCGAGGCCGAAGTAGGTACGGACCCTGTCTTCTAGTTCGGGCAAGACGGTTTCGTCGTGGCCGAAGTGGGGGGCGTGTTTGATCGTCTCGGCATCCTCGTCTACCTCGATCAGGCGCCGGAGGTCGTTGACCCTGACGATCTCGACCGGCACCAGGGTGGAGTTGGTCCCGAAGAAACCCATCTTTACCCCGATGTACGAAACGGCGCCCCGCTCGTCGATGAAGACGTCGTCTACCCTGCCGATCCTCTCGTAGTGCTTGTCGTAGACGTGGTACTCTTCGCTGCCCTCCTTGAGACCCGCGAACGGGTCGGGGCCGATCTCTCTGTCCAAAACCAGTCCTTTCAAAACCGTAGCCGTCACGTCGAAGGAGACCGCACCCAAACGCGCGCCCCTCTCTACTGTATTGACAGCGCGAAGTATTTTCCCGTTACGCCCTGGGGCCGCAATCTCCCAGCTCGTAGCCTTACGCGCGAGGCCGGCGCCGCGGCACCAGGCGGCGCCGGCCTCTGTTGGCCCGTCCTTACAGTCTCTTGGCTATCTCTTCGACGTCTTCGGCGTCCACGGTCGGGGCGTAGAGGGGCGGGGCCGGTTCGAGGTCGGGGACCTCGCCGCCCTCGGGGATGCCGTCCTCGACCTCCCGCTCCGTGCCGTCAATGGCCGAGAGGCCGTTCCAGATCTCCCCTATCTGCCTGTAGTCATCGGGGCTGAAGCGGTACAGGATGCGGTGGAAGCCCCTGTCCATGTACTTCCTGGCGTCGGGAAACTTGTCGCTGTCGATTTCGGGTACGGGCAACAGCTTGGTCACGTCGACGCCGGAGAGGTCGGAGAGCGCCTTGGCGTAGGCCTCCTGGTGGACGCCGCCGCGCACGATCAGGTAGCCGACCATCTCGCGGGCCACAGGGTTCTGGGTGCTCTCGTAGACCCGGATCTTGCCCATCCTCGCGCCCGACTCCAGGAAGAAGTTGTGGAGCAGATCCAGCTTGAGGTTGCCCGTATTGAAGACGTAGTCTCCCGTCCACGCTTTGCCGCCCGCGCCGCCGGGGATGGTGCCAAGCCCGAAGTTGGTAAAGTGGTCGGGGTTGCCCGTCATGCCGGTAAAATTCAGGGGGGGTACGGCCTCATCGGTGCTCGCCTCGGTCTGATCGAGCAGCAAATTGACCGTGTTGGCGACCAGCTCGATGTGGCCCATCTCCTCGGCAGCGATGTTGGCGACGAGATCGTAGTAGGGGCGAATCTTGCTCTTGCCCCTCATGTTGAAGGACTGGTAAGTGTAGTTCATCAGGGTGGACATCTCGCCGAACTTGCCGCCCATCAGCTCCTGCACGACGCCCGCGGACTCCGGGTCCGCCTGGGCTGGCCTCGGCAGCTCTATCTGCAGCTTATCTATCCGTAGAAACATTCCTCTCCCGTTCTATGGATGACTTCCGGTCTATTGTGCGACTGCTTCTTTGTGCGACTGCTTCTTTATCGATGGACCAGCCGAGCCCTCCTCACCAACGCGTACGCCTTTTCCCCACACTTACCCGGCTTCCGGGCGCGTCTAACGCATATTTGCCATCTTCGGCCAGAGCATACGGACGCGGCTCGAAACCCCCCGACCGCAAGCCGCCGCGCATCCATGATGCGTCAACGAAGTAGCGCAGACCGTGAGAAACCCGAACCGACGGGATGCGCTAGAGCAGCGCGGAGCCCTGTTCCTCCCACACGCCACGCCGTCAACACAGGGCTCTCAGCCCCTTGCTGATACCTGTAGCCCGAAACCTTCTACGACGAATGCGGCCCGGCGTTCCTCACGTCTTCCGAGACCTGCGACTCGAACTTCGTGAAGTTCTCCCGGAAGAGGTCGGCTAGCTGGGTAGCCTGCTCATCGTAGGCTTCGCCGTTCTCCCAGGTCCCGCGGGGGTCCAGGAGTTCACTTGCGACCCCGGGCACCTCGATGGGAACATTCAGGCCGAAGAACGGGTCCTTTCCCGTCTCTGCGTCGTCGAGCTTGCCCCCGATCACGGCGCTCACCATCTCGCGGGTGGCGGCGATGTCTATGCGGCTCCCGACGCCGTAGGGACCGCCGGACCATCCGGTGTTGATCAGGTAGCAGCGAGTGCCGTGCGCCTTTAGCCTCTCGGAGAGCATCTCGGCGTAGGTAGTCGCCGGCAGGGGAAGGAACGGGGCGCCGAAGCAGGTGGAGAACGTTGCCTCGACCTCCGCCTCCATCTCGGCCTCGGTCCCCGCGAGCTTGGCGGTGTAGCCGGAGAGGAAGTAGTAGGCGGCCTGCGAGGGCGTGAGCGCGCTTATGGGTGGCAAAACCCCGAAGGCGTCGGCGGTCAGAAATAGGACGGCCGATGGATGGACGCCCATGCCTTCGGGGACGGCGCCCGCTATGTACTCAAGCGGGTAGGCGACGCGGGTGTTCTCCGTGATCATGCGGTCGGAGTAGTCCACCTCGCGTGTGCGGCGGTCCATGACCACGTTCTCCAGCACCGCGCCGAAGCGGATGGCGTCCCAGATCTGGGGTTCTTTCTCGGCGGAGAGGTCTATCGTCTTGGCGTAGCAGCCGCCCTCGAAGTTGAAGACCCCGGAGTCCGACCAGCCGTGTTCGTCGTCACCGATGAGTTCACGCTCGGGATCGGCAGACAAGGTCGTCTTGCCCGTCCCCGAGAGCCCGAAGAAGAGTGCCACGTCTCCCTTCTTGCCCACGTTGGCTGAGCAGTGCATCGGGAAGACGCCGCGTTCGGTCGGCAGCACGAAGTTCAGGACCGTGAAGATGCTCTTCTTGATCTCGCCCGCGTAGGCCGTGCCGCAGATCAGGACCACCTTGCGCTCGAAGTCAATGCCTACGAAGGTCTCGGACTCCGTGCCGTCCTCCTCGGGGTCTGTGAGGAATCCCGGGACCGAGATCACGATCCAGTCCGGCTCGAAGGCCTCGATCTCCTCCTTCGCAGGACGCCTGAAGAGCTGGCGCGCAAAGAGGGCCTGCCAGGCGTGCTCCGTCACCACGTGTACGTTGAGGCTGTAGCGGGGGTCGGCGCCGGCGTAGGCGTCGACGACGTAGATCTCCTCCAGGTTCTCGATGTAGGCGGCGGCCTTGTCCAGAAGCGCCCCGAAGGCGGCGCTCGGGAAGGCCTTGTTGCCCGTGCCCCAGTCCACCGCATCCCTCGTCACATCGTTCTCTACGATGAAGCGGTCTTTGGGCGAGCGACCGGTCCTTTTGCCCGTCCTTACGACGAGGGCCCCAGAGCCGGAGACCATGCCCTCCCTCCTCCTCACGGCTGCCTCGACCAGGCGCGCGGGCGGCAGGTTTTCGTGCACGGCCCCGACGTTCTCTACCCCGAAGCGCCCCAGCGTCATCTTACGAACCGCCAGATCCATACCCTTTCCTTCCACCCGGTCGAGCCCGAGGCGTAAAGCGGACGACCCGGGACTTTTTCCTCTCGCCCCAGGGATTCTAGCAAAGCCGGTGAGGGGCCGTTTGCGCGCCAGGGGCCGGGCCGCGAAACGGTTTCCGGGTGGCCCGTGCGGGGTAGTAGGAGTAGTATCTGCCCGAATTGGGATTCTGCCTAGGAGGTAAGTGGTGACGCAACAGATAAACCAGGAGACGGCGGGGGTGGAGCAGTGGCACTCGCTCGCCCAGCAGCTGAGGGTCGACAGCATCCGCTCGAGCTCGGGCGTCGGGTCGGGGCACCCCACCTCGTCCATGTCCGCGGCCGACCTCCTGGCCGTGCTGATGAGCAAGTACCTCCGCTACGACTTCGACGAGCCGGAGAATCCCAACAACGACCACCTGATCTTCTCTAAAGGCCACGCCTCCCCCCTGCTCTACTCCGTATACAAGGCGGCGGGCGCGATCTCCGACGAGGAGCTCTTGACGTTCCGCACGTTCCACAGCCGCCTCCAGGGCCACCCGACACCCCAGATCCCCTGGGTCGACGTGGCGACGGGCTCCCTCGGCCAGGGACTACCCATAGGCGTTGGCGTTGCGCTCGCAGGCAAGTACCTGGACAAACTTCCTTACCGCGTCTGGGTGCTCTGCGGGGACTCCGAGATGGCCGAGGGTTCGATGTGGGAGGCCTTCCAGCACGCCGCTTTCTACAAGCTCGACAACCTCACGGCCATCCTGGACATGAACCGCCTCGGCCAGACTCGCGAGACGATGGACGGCTGGCACGGCGACCACTACGCCGCCCGCGCCGAGGCCTTCGGCTGGCACGCGATCCAGATCGACGGCCACGACCCCCAAGAGATCGACCGTGCCTACGCCGAAGCGCTGGACCAAACCGACAAACCGACCCTGATCATCGCGCAGACCAAGAAGGGCCGCGGGGTCTCGTTCCTGGAAGACGTGGACGGCATGCACGGCAAACCCATCCCGGAAGACGAGGTGCAGGCCGCCCTCGACGAGCTCGGCAGCAGCGACGACCTGCTGGTAGAGGTGCGCAAGCCAGACCCCGGCCAGGGCGAGAACTTCACCGCCGGCCTGACGGGCGAACTGGACCTGCCGACCTGGAGGGTCGGGGAAGAGGAAGCGACCCGCGGCGCCTACGGCGCGGCCCTCAAGGCGCTCGGCGGCGCCAGGGAAGACGTGGTCGCCCTCGACGGCGAGGTCAGCAACTCCACCAAGTCCGAGGAGTTCGCCCAAGAGTACCCGGATCGCTACTTCGAGATGTTCATCGCCGAGCAGCAGATGATCTCTGCGGCCGTGGGGATGAGCGTGCGCCACAGGGTCCCGTTCGCCTCCAGCTTCGCCGCGTTCCTCTCCCGCGCCTACGACTTTATCAGGATGGCCGCCATCTCCCGGGCGAACATCCGCCTCTCCGGCTCCCACGCCGGCGTCTCCATCGGCGAGGACGGCCCCTCCCAGATGGCCCTCGAAGACCTGGCAATGATGCGGGCCGTGCACGGCTCGACCGTTCTGCAGCCCTGCGACGCCAACCAAACCGCCAGGCTCGTCGCCGAGATGGCCGATAAGGACGGCATCGTCTTCCTGCGGACGCTTCGCCCGAAGACGCCCGTGATCTACGACGCTTCAGACGATTTCCCCATCGGCGGTAGCAAGACCGTTCGCTCCTCCGGCGAGGACGCGGTAACCGTCGTCGCCTCGGGCATCACGGTTCACGAAGCCACAAAGGCGGCGGACGAGCTGCAGGAGAGCGGCATAACGGCCCGCGTCATAGACGCCTACTCCATCAAGCCGATAGACGGCGATACGATACGCGCCGCGGCCCGGGCGACGGGCGGTAAGGTCGTCGCGGTCGAAGACCACTGGCCCGAAGGCGGCCTCGGCGAGGCGGTTCTCTCCGCGCTCTCCGAAGGGACCGACACCCTCCGCTTCGAGCACCTCGCCGTAAAGAACATGCCAGGCTCGGGTAAATCCGAGGAGCTGCTGGACGCAGCAGGCATAAGCGCCAACCACATAGCCGACGCCGTGCGCAAGCTCGCCCACAGCTAGCGAGGCAACATCCTCAAAAGAGGGCGCCGGGCACGAAGGCCCGGCGCCCTCTTTCCGCGGTCCGTCACCGGCCCGCCTCCAACCGTTACGAACCTCTTAACTACATAAGAATCGTTGCGATATCGTGATGGCGGCGGCATAATATCGCTGTCGTAGATTGACGGGAGCCACGACTTTGTTCCGGACGACTATTTCGTTGCTCGGTGCGCCGCGCATCGAGCGCGAGGGTATACCCGTCGAGGTAGACACGCGGAAGGCGACCGCGCTTGCCGCCTACCTGGCCGTCACGCGGCGGAGCCACACCAGAGACGCGCTGGCCGGCCTGCTGTGGCCGGAGTACAAGCAGGCTCGCGCCCGCGCCGCCCTTCGCAGGACCCTCTCGTCGCTGGGGAAGGCGCGCGAAGAAGGCTGGTTGATCGCTGACAGAGAGAGCGTGGACCTCGCCCACGACGCCATCGGGGTCGATGTGGTCCGGTTCGACGGCCTCCTCGCAGAGCGCAAGCTGCACGGGCATCCTGAGCCCGAGGTGTGCTCCGAGTGCCTACCACTGCTGACCGAAGCCGTGGAGCTGTACCGCGACGACTTCATGGCAGGTTTCGGGTTGCGTGACAGCGTCGCCTTCGACGACTGGCAGTTCTTCCAGTCCGAGAGTTTGCGTCGGGAGCTGGCGGGAGCGCTGGAGAGGCTCGCGCGCGGTCGGGGGGCTCTGGGTGAGTGGGAGGCGGCCATCTCTCACGCCAGGCGCTGGCTATCCCTCGATGTCTTGCACGAGCCGGCCCACAGGATGCTAATGATGCTCTACGCGTGGTCCGACGAGCGCGCCGCCGCCCTGCGCCAGTACAGGGAGTGCGTCAGGATCCTGGACCAGGAGCTGGGCGTCGCCCCGCTGGAGGAAACGACCCTACTCTACAGGGCGATCCAGGAGAACGATCTTCCACCAAAACCAACCCTCTCCGAACACGGGTCAGCGGTTCCGCGGGTGGCGGAACCCGCCCCAGTACAAACCCCTACCACCGTACCGAGGTCATCCGACAACCCTCTGGTGGGACGGAAACCCGAATGGGAGGCGTTACTCGAAGCGTACGCGTCCATCTGGGAGAGAGGCCGCGTCGTCGTCATCGAGGGTGAGGCCGGCATCGGCAAGACCAGGCTCGCCGAGGAGTTCGTGGCTCACGTGCGCGAAAGCGGCGCGTCCGCCGTCGTCGCGCGCTGCTACCCGGGCGAGAAGAACCTGGCCTACGGGCTTTTCATAGAAGGCCTCTCCGCCGCCCTCGACCGGGAGAGCGGGAGCCGCCCGAAGGAGGACCTGCCGGCCGCTTCCCTGCAAGAGGTGGCCCGTCTGCTGCCCGACCTCTCCCCCGATTTGCCGCCGGCGCCGCTCGACACGCCGGTCGCCAGGAGCCGCTTCTTCGGGGAGGTCGTCCGGGTCTTGCTCGCCGTGCTCGACGGTCCGCCCCCGGGCGTGCTCTTCCTCGACGACCTGCACTGGGCCGACGACGCCTCCCTCAGTCTTCTGAACTACCTGATCAGGCGTCTCGACGACAAGCCGCTCTGCGTGCTCCTGACCTGGCGTGCCGAGGACGTTACCGAAAGACACCGCCTGCGAGAACTGCTCGCCGAGACCAGGAGGTCGCGGATGGCGACGGCCCTGACCCTGGAGAGGTTGAGTCCCGAATCTGTAGAGGAGCTGGTCGGGCAAGCCGTGCCCGCCGCGAACACGCTGGGCCAGCGCCTCAGCGACGAGACGGAGGGGCTGCCGCTCTTCCTCACGGAGTACCTTGCGGCCGTCGAGAAGGGCGAGCTGGACCTAGGGGATGACGCCTGGACGCTGCCGCGAGGGGTGCAGGATCTCCTCAAGACCCGCCTCAGAACGGTCGGCGAGACGGCGGGGCAGGTACTCGCCGCGGCCGCCGTCGTCGGGCGGTCGTTCGACTTCGACACCGTCAGGACGGCGAGCGGCAGGGGCGAGGAAGAGACGTTGGACGCCCTGGAACAGTTGATCTCGCGCGGTCTCATTCGGGAGGTCGGCGCCGTTGGAGGTACCCCGTCCTACGACTTCGACCACGACAAACTCCGTACCCTGGTCTACGAAGAGACCAGCCTGGCCCGCAAGCGCCTCCTGCACCGCCGCACCGCGACGGCGCTTGCGAGTAGCGCCCGCGGACGCGAGGCGGGCTCGCTCGCCGGCCAGATAGCGCGCCACCACAGGCTCGCCGGCCAAGACGCCGAGGCCGCGCGCTACTATCAGCTGGCCGGGGACTACGCGCGCAGCCTGCACGCCAACAGCGAAGCCCTCAGCCACTACGAGGAGGCGCTCGGGTACGCCGACGCCGCCACTCTGCACGAGGCAATCGGAGACCTCAGGACCCGCACCGGCGAGTACGGCGCGGCGCTGGCCAGCTACGAGGCCGCGGCCTCCTCGGCGGGATCGGGGGATCTGGCCGTGATCGAGCACAAAATAGGGAACGTCCACGCCCGCCTGGGGGACCGGGATCTCGCCGGCCTCCATTACGCGTCGGCCCTGGAAGGCCTCGGAGAGAAGGGAAGAGAAGCCGAGCTCGCGCGGCTCTACGCCGACTGGAGCCTGCTCTCCCACGGCCAGGACGAACCAGAAGAGGCCGCCGGGTTCGCCCGCCGGGCGCTGGCGCTGGCAGAAGGCACAGGCGACACGCGGGCCTTAGCCCAGGCCCACAACATGCTCGGCATCCTGGCCGGTAAGGCTGGAAACCAGGAAGAAGCGCTCCGCCACCTCGGGGAGAGCCTCGACCTCGCCGGGGCTCTCGAGGACTCGGACACCCAGGTGGCCGCCCTAAACAACCTGGCCCTCGCCCGCGAGAGCGGCGGAGAGCCCGAGGAAGCTTTGAAGCTCGCCGAGTCTGCCCTGAGACTCTGCGTGGCCTCGGGCGACAGGCACAGGGAGGCCGCGCTGCACAACAACCTGGCCGACCTCTTCCACGCTACAGGCCGCGAGCAAGAATCCATGGACCACCTCAAACTAGCAGTGGAACTCTTCGCCGAGATCGGCGAGCGAGACGAACTGCAGCCGGAAGTCTGGAAGCTCGTCGAGTGGTGAAGAGCATTCAGTGATCAGCCGTCAGCTTCTCGTCTTGGCTGACGGCGTGAAGACTTCCTTCTTGGCCTCCTTGATCTCATCCCAGGGAATACGGGGGCGCGCGAGCCCACGCTTTTTGAGGTAGCGTTCGGCGTTACGTCGCGAGCTGGTGAAGAAGCGGATCATGGCAGGGAGCCCCCCGATGCCGGCCCCAGGAATAAATTGGCCAGGCTCGAAGCTCCATCCTCCGTCGTCCCTGACGAGAACGCCGCGAACGAGGAAGCTCTTGAGCTTCCAGAGGTTCTCGTCGTGGCTGTGGCAGAGCAGGCTCGCGGGACCCGGCCGGAGGGGAGCGTCCGCGGGTAGTCGAACCATCAACACCTCGGCACCCGACGCATCGGGGTAGGGCCTGCAGCGCACGCTGAAAGGGTAGCCCACATCATCGAGGCCCGACAGGACGGCGCTCTCGAATTGGTACAGGAACTTTGTGATCTCAGCCCACACGGTCCGTCCTTAGCTCAAAGGGCTCCTGCCAGAAATCTCCCCTGGGCCACCACAGGATGCGGCGCGGCGTCACGTGGATCATGAGCCGCATAAAGTACCAGTCCATGAAGCGGCGCGTGAACGGGTCGTTGCCGTACGCGCCGGAGACAGGTTGCCGGCGGCAGACCTTTCGCAGCTCATCCTCGAATCCCGCAACGGATGTCTCTATCTCGTCTGGGGCCTCGGCGTCGCCCTGCACCAGCACCGCCGGCGGGTTTTTGAGGCCGCTCGCTGTCGGGTTGGAGAAAAGCAACGAGACGCGCGGGTTGCGGCGAACGTTGAACGCTTTCTGGGCGAGTCCGATAGAGGTCGTGATCGTGAAGCGCTTTTCAGCGGAGTACCAGAAAGGTAATGTGGGCCACGTAATCGGGATCCCGTCGCTGGCCAGCGTGGACATCTCGCACGTTCGGAACTCCTCGAAAACATCCTCGACCTCGGGCGGAAGCCCTGCGACGACGCGCGACGATTGGAGCATGATCCACCCCTTGTCTTTTCCGCGACATGCCCTACTGTCGCATCAGGAAGAACGTAACGAGCCCGGTGCCTGGGACCAGCGCGCCGGCCCGCCGCGACCTGGGGGCCGGCATCTCGGTATGTCCCCCGGCCCTTTCGTGTCGCTCTCTTTCGGTGACGGCCTGCTCGAGCCGGGCACCTTCTTCTTGATAAGCGCCCCCATACTCTATGACCCTCGCGGCACCCGCGGCGGGGCGTCTCGCGTACAGCCTGGCCATGCCGACCAAAAGCAGTGTGAGCGCTATGAGGATCACACCCGACCCGACGGCGTCGAAGCCCGTGGGAGAAGCCGTGCTCTAGTAAGGTATGGTGATGGACAATCCGGAGAGGTCGGAGAGCACCAAGAAAACGCCGCCCGCTATCGCCGCAGGACCAACCCACCGCATGAGGACCGAAACCTTCATCCGCCTCTCCTCTCTCTTGGAAACCTTCATGCCCCCACTTTAGCCACCCAGCGTTACGAGCCCGTTACGAGAAGCGTTACGAAGACGCCGTTTGGAAGAATTTCGTTGTTTTTCAGCACGCCGCCCGACGAAGCCGGAGCGTGCTGGCCATCAGGTCTGGTCGTTGTGTTCCCATTCTGTTGCACCTGGGAATCCTGGGGTGCGCCACTGGGGCGAGATGGGTATGAGGTCCAGTTGGCGGACGAGTTGCCTGGCGGCGAGGCCGATAATTGCGGTGAAGGTGGGGTAGGCGAGCTCCAGGTTTGCTAATTGTTCCACGCGCATACCTGCGCCCATGGCGGTCGCGACGAGCTGGACAACCTCCACGGCCTGCTCACCTACTATGTGCGCCCCGAGGACGCGTCGCGAGGAGCGGGAAACGACGAGCTTGCAGGAGCCGTCGGATCGTCCGTCTATGATCCCGCGGTCCAGGGCGGTGTAGGGCACTACCGCGACGGCGCAATCGTCGTCGCCGAACTCGTCCCTGGCTTGGTGCTCGGTGAGGCCGACGCTGCCGTATTCGGGGTCGGTGAAACCGCCGTGCGGCACGATCGCGTGCCTGTAGGCGCGGTCCTCGCCGAGCACGGCGTTCTCGGCGGCGAGGGTGCCCTCGTAGTTGGCGCTCTGGACCAGCATCATCCGCCCGGTAAGGTCTCCCGCGGCGAAGACGTGTGGCGCGCTGGTCCGCAGGCAATCGTCCACCGCCACGTAACCTCGCCGCGTCTCTACACCCGCAGCAGCGAGGTTCAGCGCCTCCACGTTGCCAGGCCAGCCGACCGCGAGCACTACCGCCTCCGTGTCCAGCTCGCGTGTTTCGTCGCCCTGGGTATAGGAGAGCCGGAGGAGCCCGTTCACTCTGTCTATCCCATCCACCCACCCGATGCCCGTGAGGATCTCGATGCCCCGGCGGGAGAAAACCTCGGCCACGCCGTCCGATACCACCTCATCCTCGCTGCCGAGGATGCGCGGCGCTACATCCAGCAGACGCACCCTGGAGCCGAACGCCGCGAAGACGGAGGCTAACTGGCACCCGGTCGCGGCTGCACCGACGACCGCGACCGACGAGGGCAGGCCCTGCATCGTCCAGACGTCGCTGTGGGTTATGACGTGCGCGGCGCCGGGAAAGTCCATGCGCCGCGCGTGGCCTCCGGCGCATACGACGAACTTCTCGCCAGAGACGCGGGTGCCGTTCCCGAGCGCGAGCGTGTGCCCGTCCACGAACCTGGCATTGCCGGTCCCGTCCAGGACGCTCGCGCCCGCCCTCTCGAGTTGTTCTCGGAGCTGCTTCTTCTCTTGTACCTCGTACACGATACGCTGCGTACGGTTCAGGAGCCGGGCGAAATCTACCTCGGGCGGGCTACCGACGAGCGCGTAGTCGGCGAACTGCTCCGCGTCGCGCACCATGCGCGCGGCCCTGGCGAGCACCCTGGTCGGGACGCAGCCATCGTTGGTGCATGTCCCGCCCATGTTCCCTCGTTCGACCAGCGCGACCGTGGCGCCTAACTCGCGGGCTCGCAGGGCCGCCGTCACACCCGCCGGGCCACCGCCGAGCACTACGACTTCAAACACCGTTCGTCCTGCTTTCGCTCCGTTGCGGATCACCCGTCGGCCTCAGCCACAGCGGGGCGTGCTCTGGCTGTATCGTCTGCAGGACCACCGAGACAAGCTCACCGCCTAGCCGGTCTAGGTCCGTCTCCTCACGCAGTCTAGCCGAAAAGGCTGCCAGGGTCTTCGCCGCGTCGTACCTTCTCCTGTAGAAGCGGCGGTCTATAAAGTCCTGTACGTGCCGACGTAGGGGGTTGAAAAGTGCGGCGATAGCGAGGGTAGAGGCGACCACGGCGAGCGGGGACTCCCCTCCTGCCAGCGCGCGCAGGGCAGCCTGCGAGAGCACGATCGCGCCGAAGTAGATCAGGCCGAGGAGGAGGGTCAAGACACCGTAGACGAGGGTGCGGTTGAGATAATGTCGATGTCGTACAGGCGATACTTCAGGACGGCAAAGCCTATGACCGCAGGCATTTCGGCGAAGCTGAACAAGACGAGATCGGAAATCAGAGAGATCCAGGTGGGCGTCTTGCCTTCGACAAAAAGGTGATCAGGCACGAAAAAGAGGCCGCTTACCAAGAGGCTCCGTACGTCGACACGCCTAGAAGCTG
>JBKPOM010000268.1:0-11611 GCA_046733115.1 Actinomycetota bacterium
CAGCCTCCTGTAGCGGTTGAGCCACGCCAGTGTCCGTTCGGCTACCCACCGGTGGCGTCCCAAGCGTTCGCTCGACTCGATGCCACGCCGCGCGATCCGGGGCTTAATTGCCCGTTTGCGAAGTGCCTGACGGCAACAAACGAAGTCGTAGCCCTTGTCGGCATGCATCCTCGCGGGGCGTTTGCGTGGGCGACCAGGGCGGCCACGGGGACGACGGATGGGAGAGACAGCGTCGAGCATCGTTTCGAGCATGCGCGAGTCGTGAACGTTAGCCGCCGAGTGCCTAACCGCTAAGGGGACACCGCCACGGTCGACCAAGAGGTGGCGCTTCGAGCCCGATTTGCCGCGATCTGTCGGGTTCGGGCCCGTCTTCTCGCCCCCCGGGAGCCGCAACGCTCGCCGAGTCGATCGAGGCCCTCGACCAGTCGATCTGGCCTGCTTCTGCCAAACGGTCCAGGAGCTTCCGGTGCAGCCTTTCCCACACGCCCGCCTCTTGCCACTCCTTGAGGCGACGCCAGCAGGTCATCCCCGACCTGCAGCCCATCTCCTGGGGCAGCATCTCCCAGGGTATGCCGCTCTTTAGCACGAAGATGATGCCGGTAAGGGCTCGCCGGCCGTCGATGCGAGGTCTACCGCCCTTGGGTTTGGCTGGCTCCTCGGGCAAGAACGGCTCGATCACTTCCCACAGTTCGTCTGTAACGAGTTCCTTAGCCATGCCTTCAACCTACACCCACCATGCGGTTTTGTTAGGCGTACTAAGGATAGCCCGGTGGGGAGCCGTCGGGGCCGTTATCGCCGGGGTAGCGTGGGCTCTGATGGGAGCCGTGGCCTTCGTGTTCGCCGGAACAGCGCCGGCGGACCCCACGGCTACGCTCTATTTCTACCTGTTCGAAGGAGCGGGTACTGTCGGTGGCGTGGACGCGATTGCAGCCCTCGTGGGTTTCCACGCACGACAAACGCCGTACTACGGAAGGTTGGGAACAGCGGGCTTCCTGATAGCCTTCGTCGGGGCGGTAGGTGGGGGTTTTCCCGGCGTGCTTTGGCTCGTCTGCCTCAACGGCTGCAATTTGCCTATCTTCACCGTAACCTGGGACCTGTCGTTGTTGTGCGGGCTGGTGGGGGCCCTCCATGCTCGGCGTGGCCACTTTCCGGGCCAGGATGCTTCCACGCTGGCCCGGCCTGTTGCTCATAGTCAAGTCAGACGATAACTCTCGCCGTCGGATCGCCTCGGCCAAAACGTGCGCGGGTGCGAAGACACCACCTGCGACCATGGGATGTCCTCCTCTCCCCGCTTTCCCCGACGGGCGTGGTTGCAACAACGGCATCACACACTCGTCGGGCCCCCGGGACATCTCGCGGACGGTCTATACTGTCCTCATGAGAGCCATTTGCTTCATATCCGACTACGGTCTCTCCGGCGAGCTCGTGGGGATCTGCAAGGGCGTGATGATGGACATTGCCCCTGGGGTTTCCATCATAGACGTGACCCACAGCGTCCCCGAGTTCGACGTGGTCAGGGGGGCCGAGACGCTGCGGCACGCCACCGGGTACATGCCCGACGGCGCGGTGTATCTTGCGGTCATAGATCCTGATGACAAGCCGGCGAGGCGGGAGCTCGCCGCCGAAACGGGTAGCGGGGCCTACCTGGTGGGGCCTGACAACGGGCTGCTCCTGCCCGCGGCCGAGGCCCTTGGCGGTGTCGCGCGGGCCGTACTACTCACGAACCCGGAGTACCAACTCCATCCCGTCTCCAACAGCTTCCACGGCCGGGACATCTTCTCCCCCGTGGCGGCCCACCTCGCCGTGGGCGCCGACCTCGGCGATCTGGGAGAAGACGTGGCCCCGGCGTCGCTGTCCCCGATCGACTTCCCCGGGGCACGCAAGGAGGGCGGCTCTCTTGCGGCCGAGATCATCGACATCGACAGCTTCGGGAACGCCAGGCTCTCGGCCACGCCGGAAGATCTCGACCTGCGCTACGGATCTCACGTAGAGATCTCGGTCCGCGACGAAGTCATGGACGCGAGGTACGTGCAGACCTTCGGGTCCTCGGAGAACGGAGACCTCGTGCTGCTCACAGACTCCCACTGGCGCCTGAGCCTCGCGGTAAACAAGGGAAACGCGGCCAGGGCCCTCCTGCTTTCTCCTGGGGACGAAGTGCGCATAGAACCACGCAACGAACCGGCCCCATAGAGCACGCTGCGCCCTCCTGGCTCCGCTTTCAGCACGTCAGCATTTCAGCGCGTCAGCTTTTTGGTTGCTGATGCGCTGACAAGCAGATGGCTCTACGCGCAGCGCTCTAGCGACACGGCAATTCAGCGAGAACAAAAACCTGAATGCTGAGGCGCTGAAATGCTCAGAGCTTGCAAAGAGGTTCAATACCTCTTTGCAAACTGCTTTAGTTGGGGGCCGTGTTTTCTTTGGAACGCGAGTACTGCTGCGTGGCTGGTTCGAAGCTCACCGCTGGTTCACGTCTCTTGAACGGGTACTTGCGGAAAACGTCTACACGTCCGTTTTCGACCTCGATGACGTTGTAGCAGGGGCGGGTGTCGCCCCTGAGGCGAAGGGTCGAGGCGGTGCCGGCGTTGACTATGAGCATGTCCTCGAGCTTCCAGGAGTAGGGCACGTGTTTGTGGCCGGAGAGGACGAGGTTTACGCTCACATCTACGAGCCTTTGAAGCACGTCTCCGGCGTCGTAGACGATGTTTCGTTCGCGTCCCGTTCCTGGTAGGGGGATGAGGTGGTGGTGGACGACGAAGATCTTTAGCTTGCCTGCGGCCTCAGAGAAGGTCTCGGTGATGAACTCGTAGTGCTCCCGGCCCACCTGTCCGTCGTTCAGGTCCGGCTCCGAAGAATCCACCCCGACCAGGATCACCTCGTCCAGATCCAGGACCGAGCGGCGCTCGCCGAAGAGCCGCTCGAAGTGCAAGTAGCCAACGTTCCTGGCGTCGTGGTTGCCTGGTATGACCATGATGTGCTCGCACTCGATGCGGTCGATGAACTCGGCGGCCTCTTCGAACTCCTCCCTGTAGCCGGCGTCGGTGAGGTCGCCGGAGACCACGACCACGGCCGGGGTCATCCGGTTTACCTCGATGATCGTCCTGTCGAGGAGATCGGGTACGAACCGCGCGTTGCCGCAATGGATGTCCGAGATCTGACATATGGTCAGACGACCTTTTCCGTCCATTCTCTGCCCCGACTCTAGCCTCCTCTACCAACCCGGAATATTACAGGTGCTCGCCGTCACGTGTCAGCGGGCACGTCTCCCGTAGGACTCGAACTCGGGCCCGAGGGACGCGGCATAAACCTTGCGCAGCGCCCTGTTCCCGCCACCGCTTGGTGTCAGAAAATTAGGCTGGGCGCGGTCGAGGATGATGAAGGGTACGGGACGGGTCTGGATCACGTCGTCTCCGTAGATCGTGACGTCCGTGAAGATTGCGGTGGAGGTCTCTTCTGACCAGGACTGGTCGAACAGGAAGTTGCCGACTCCGTAGTAGATCGGCTTCCCCTCGTACATCTCGATACCCTTGGGCCAGTGGGCGTGGCCGCCGATGAAGATGTCGGCCCCCGCGTCGATCGCGGCGTGCGCGAGGTCCACCTGCTCCGGCTCGGGGGTCGCCATGTACTCTATGCCCCAGTGCGGCATCACGACGACGAGGTCGACCTTGGGCCGCAAGCGCTTTATGTCTTGCTCCATAACACCCCGAACGAGCGGCGCCGTGCCAGCGGCAGTCTTCGTGGCCCATGCCCAGTCGTAGTAGGGTACGCCCATGTAGGAGAGGATGCCTATCTTCGTTCCCTCGAGGTCGAAGATCATGGGTTTGCGGGCCTCCGCGAGATCCATGCCAGCCCCGGCGTGGGCGATGCCTGCGTCGTCGAGGTGGTCCATCGTCTCATCCAGCCCAGTGGTCCCGGCGTCCAGGATGTGGTTGTTGCCGAGGGTGACGCCATCTATGCCGGCCTGGTCCAGCTCGGGCATTAACCTGAGGTCGCCCGTGAAGGTCGTCGCGTCGGGGTGATAGACGGAGTCCCTTATGACGGGGTTCTCGAAGTTCGCGAGCGTGAGGTCGGCGCCGGAGAGGTACTCCCTGACCGCGCCCGCGTCGCCAGCGCGTTCGGCGGTGAACTGGTGGATGATCCCCGTCTCCGAGTAGGCGCTCTGTTCGGGCACACGGCTCGTGACGGCCGCATAGCCCCCGTCGAGCGGGAAGTCTATCCCCATCCCCCTCCGGATGACCATGTAGTACTGCCCGCGGTCGAACACGATGTCACCGCCCACGACCATGCGCCGCAGCTTCCCGGGGTCGGGAACCGTCGAACCTTTCGGCTTCAGGGGATAGTTTTCCGCGCCGGCAGTGTCAGGGTCGAGGAGCGACTTGCCGTCTACCGACAGCGCCTTGACCCTTGGTCCCACCTCGTCCCACGGAACGAGCCCGAGTGCCCCCGGAGTCTCGCTCACGTGGTCGATCACGGCCTCCGCCGAATCGAAGCCCTCGAACTCCGAACGGTCGACCAGCTCGCCAGCCTCCTCGCGCGACCCCCGCGCTACGGCCAGTTGTCGCGCCTCCGAGAGGTCTTTCGTGCTCACGTCCTCCATGGTCGAGCCGAGGTGGACAATGGGAACGAGGGCCGCCGGCGGTTCGGGCTGTCCGGCACCTTTGGAAGGTTCTTGCGCGCCTTCGTCTTTGGCGCTGCCGGATTGCTTGCCGTGCGTGGCGCTGGCTCCGTCGTCCCCGCCGGACTGCCCTTCCGGTTTCTCGGAGGAGCAGGCGAAGAGTAACGGAGACAGGCAGAATAGTACAGTGATCACCGCCAGCACGCGTGGTGTCATGCCCCTTTTCATAACGTCGCCGACGCCATTATGCGGGGCTTCGAGTCGGGGGGTGGTTGGGGCGGGCGCCGTCCCCAGGAGAGCAGGCGTTCGATGCGGGTCAAGTTCTGGCGGGCCGGTTTGGGCTGCTCCCACAGTTCCACGCGGAGGTCTTCGCCTTCCACGAAGACGCGCACGTGGGTCAGGACGAACTTGGAGACGAAGACCGGCGGGCCTTTCAGGTGTGGTGAGACGGGCTGCAACTGGCGCAGAAAGCACCCCGAGTTGATCAGGACGCAGCGCCGGCCGTCCGGCCTCTCCAGCCCAGAGAACGAGGGCAGGTGCGTGTGGCCAGAGACGAATACGTCTATCGTCGTGGGGTCGAGAGAGGGGTTCATTGGAGGCCTCCGGTCTCCCGTCAGGATCTCCTTTACCTTGTTCACGGAGTCCTCGGCCGGGGAGTAGTGGGGGCGCCTCTCGTGCGGGCTCATCGTTCTCAGGGTCCTGCGCAAAGCGCGCCTGAGGATCACGAAAAAGATCGCGAACAGGGCCAGGATCACGAGAGCGTAGAAGCTCATGTCGACGAATATCACGTGGAACTCCGGCAGCTCCCGGTAGCTCTCGAACAGGTGCAATCCGAGGCCCTGGCGCAGAGCGATGAAGTAGATGGCCAGCCTGTAGACTATGTAGGCCACCAGGAGGGGGATCAGGAGGAACTTGATCACCTTCCCGACGAAATTGTAGAAGTACCGGCTCGCGACCCAACCCGGTATCGCCACGAGCGGGTAGACCATCTTTATCTCCGCCAGGTCAAGGCCGGGGGAGATCTCCCCGTAGGGCGCGATGCGCCGGGTGAAGTCCATGACAACGTGATGGCCGAGCGGCGTGTCCAGGCTGTCGCGGTAGTCCTCGACGGTGTTGGCGACGTCCAACTGGTTGCCGTGCTCGCAGTAGATCACACGCCGCCTGCCACCGGCCTCTACGGAAGCGAGATAGTAGTAGGCAAACTCGTCCACCAGGCCCAGACGCCGCAGGGTCTCTTGGATTCTGGGGTTCCACCAACCTTCGGCGTCGTGGTTGCCGGGGATGTAGACGACCCGTTTTCCGTCCTGCTCCCTGAAACGCCCCAGGGCGGCGAACATGCCCTCGTACTCGGGGCGCGACACCGTGAGCGAGGCACGGTCCTCGCCCTCGGGCACCTTGCTGATCTGGAGAAAGTCGAAGAAGTCCCCGGCCAGGATCAACTCCACCGGCCCCTCGCGCGACGCGAGTTCGTCGAAGAGATCCTCGAGTTCGGCGGGCGACTCGAACCCGTCGCAGCCCGGGTCCCCCCCGATGTGGGAGTCCGAGACGAATACGACAAGCGCGTTTTCGGCCAGCTCTAACACCGACGACTAATTTAGCACTTCAGCATTTCAGCTTTTTGGTTGCCGCTCTAGAGATCCTCGTCTTCAAGGGCTTCTTCCAAGGCTTCTTCGACTACGTCTTCTACTATGTCGGCGGCGAGGATTGTCTCGAGGCCGTCGAGGACTTCCTGGGCGTCGAGCACGAAGGTCTCGTAGCCTTCTTCCTGCGCCCTCGTCCTCAGGGCCTCCATCATGGCCATCAGGCAGCCGGCGCCCCATGCGAGGTCTTCCTCGTCGAGGCGGGAGGTGGCCACGCTAACCACGGCGTCCACGCTGGAAGGTTCGATGCCCCCCGTCTCGGCGTTCGATAGGAGGAAACCGTGCTCCGCCAGTACGCCCTCGACTACCTCCCTAGCATCGGCCATGGGCGGCGCCAGCATCGGCAGGTAGGCGGCGGCGATGACCCTCAGCGCCTGCACCTGGTGGGCGTGATCCCCTCGTGCGTAGTCTCGAACGACCTCGAAAAGTTCCGGAAAGGCTGCCGCGTCGTTTCCCGTCTCCGTCATCGTCTTCTCCTCCTCGCGTTGGCCTTTGTGTCGGCGTTTCTTCCTCGCGTCGTTGGCAGGGTGTATACCCTCCCGTACTGTAAGGTATCCGCAGTCGCAGAGAAACCCTCGCCGCCAGGTTACGCTGGGTTTCTCCCTGGTACAGTTAGGCTGGTCGAGATCGAAGGAGGTAGACGTGGGAAGAAAGAAGAGACGCAACGAAGCCCAGGGACGCGCGGCGGGACGCGTAAGGGGGCGCGTGCAACAACGCACGCGGGGCGGCAACCGCGGCGGAGGCGACTCCGGCCGTAAGCGGAACACGCTGGACCTCGACGCGATCGAAGGCTACGCGAACCGCCTGGCGAACCGTTCCGGGGGAACGTCGGATCTTTCCGGAGCCGCCTCGGGGCTAGTGGGGGCCGCTCCAGGGCTAGCGGGGGCCGCCTCCGGGTTCGCGGGCGGAAGCTTCGTGAGCAGGCTCTTCGCAGGCGACACCCCGATGTCCGACAAAGACTTCAGAAAAGAGGTCGTGGAGCACTTCGCCCTCCTGGAAGAACGTCTGCAACGGCTCGAAGAGCAAGTGTCAATCTCGGGCGAACCGGGCGAGGCAGAAGAGAACCCTCCCGAAACCGGGAGCTCGCCAGACCCCGACAGCAACTTGTAGTCAAAGCGATTTGCAGAGGCGTTGAACGCCTCTGCAAATCGCACTGTAAGCCGCTCAGCAACTCCGCAAGAACAAAATGCTGGAATGCTGAAGTGCTGATCGGATGAATTGCTCGCGATTCCCGCCCCCTCCTCTCGTCGATCAACTGTTGCTCAGCGGGCTTTGCCCACCTGCAGTACTCCACGGAAACGCGCGAAATCGTAACCGAAGCCACGGCCCGGTCCTCGACGAGCGCCACCTCGCCCGGTGGCACGCGCGGTTCCGACTGGTGCACGCCGAAAGACGCGACGTACCCCCCACCCTTGAGGCGCGGCGCGGCGCGGCGACGTACGCCCGGACGTTGACGGCCGGGTACACGGATCCACACCGCGTTCCGTATCTTCCGGCGAGCCGTCCCGTTCGTGTTGTCCTCAAGTCCACGCCATCCCTCCTACCCGACGGGATAGATCGCCCGCCTGCCCAGCCGGTTCATGCGGAATTCATCGTCCCATGTTTGCCCGTGCCTCAAGAAACCACGAAAAGAGATCGGGGAGACGGAATGTGGATCTGGATTACTATAGACGTGGCGTTGGCCGGCTCGCTTGGTGCCTTCAGCGGCTTTGGATACCGTTGGCCCTGGACGGGCTTCGGAGACTCCTTACAGCAAACCGAAGCAGGACCGAGAGGTCCAGCCAGGGAAGACCCTCTGGGATTGGCTGGGACTTGACGGGCTCCAATGCGGCTTCTATGGATTCGAACGACGAGGTGCGAACCCCGGCGAGAACGCGGACCTTGACGGCGATAGCGAGGCTGGACGGAGAAGAGGACAAGAGCCTTTCAAACTTCTTGACCGAGGCCGGACTCACATGCATGGTGGGTACTACGATATGCGACCTTCATGCCGTCGAAGGAGCAGGGCCCGCACTCCTTCAAGGTGCCGGCCTGCAAGATACAGACCTGAAAGGTGCCGTGTTGCCCAAGGCCAACCTTATGGACGCCGACTTTTCTCAGGCCGACCGGAGCGAAGCCAGGCTTGAACACGCACGTCTTTCCGTGGCAAAACTCAAAGGCGCACGCCTCGCTGGAGCCGATCTCAGATATGCCTACCTCGATAGCGCCCACCTCGAAGGCGCCCACCTCGAGAACGCGGACCTTGCGGGCGCCGTGCTTACCGGCGCCCATCTCGAGGGTATTCACCTTGCCGGCGCCGATTTCGGCGACACGCACTTCGAAGAGAAGGAGTCTTATCCCGGTGCCAACCTCAAAGACGCCACAGGCGTCACCCAGGAGCAACTCGAAGCACAGACCAAGTTCCTTGCAGGCGCCACCATGCCCGGAGGAACGAAGCACCGCTAACGTCCGAGAAGGCGGCGGGTGTGCCGACTGAACGGCCGCGCGCTGAAGACCATCCACGACCGAACGAAGAACGACAAACGCTCGTGGTCGGAGCGCCTCGAGCGACTGGAGAACGCGGGCAACCCGGGCAACCTTATAGGGCGTGGGATGGACCCTGGCAGGGACATAACCGGGTAGAATGCGAAGGTATGGTAGCGTTCTTCACCGTACCGAAGTTGATGGAGATCGGCTTCGATACCCTGAGCGCCGCTACCGGGCTCTTCGTCGTGGCAACTGCCTTGCGCGTCGCCTCCGCTTTCACCTTGTCTGCCCACCGCAGGGCCATGCAGGTGCTGGCCGCGGCCGCCGTCGTCGTCGTGGCCTCCGAGATCGTCGGTGTGGCCGCGGCGTTCACGCGGCCAAGCACGTTGACCGACGCCGCCGAGGAGTTCGCGGAGTTCGTCGCCGTCGCGGCCGCGGCGGCCGTGCTGCACTACCTGTATCGGGTGGAGCGGGAGGAGATCTCACCCCTAAGACGCTCGGCGAACGTGGGCGGGCTTACAGGTCTGGGCAGTCGCTCCTTCTTCGAGCGAGCAGCGAGGCGCAGGGTCGAGCAAGCCATGGATAACGGCACACCCCTCTCGTGTGTCCTGCTCGACGTGGACGACTTCAAGGCCTACAACGACAGCCACGGCCACGACGCGGACGACGAGATCCTGCGTTGCGTCGCGAGGCTCATGGGCGAGTCGGCCAGGGCAGACGACCTGGTGGGACGCTACGGCGGCGAAGAGTTCGTCCTGTTGTTGAACAGCGGAGCAAAAGGAGCGCTCGAGGTCGCCGAACGCATCCGCGAGGCCGTGGAGAGGGAATGCGTGCCCGAGAACCCGCTGGAGCGTCCCACCACAGTATCTTTGGGTGTGGTTTCTCTCACGGAAGAGACCAAGAGCCTGGAGCGCCAGATCGCGATGGCGGACGCCGAGATGTATCGATCCAAGAAGACGGGCAAGAACAGGGTATCAGTATTCCAAAATTCTTAGGTGCGACGCGATCTGCGCTCACTAAGAAGCGGTTGAGCTCTTCGGCTGCGACCCGGCTATCCCCGACCAGATACTTCGCGGAACTCTAGACGCTCTTTCGGGCCGGTTCGATCGTCGGTATATTTGGGTGGAGCAGAGGCTTTGAGTGTGGGTTCTGGGCGCCGTGACTGCGAAGCGCGGCCGTTACTCGGTCGCCACCGCGGGATGGCTTCGCGTCGCTCGGCGTCTCAGGAGGAGTGGTCGGTGCGCATCGGGATGGTTGGCTTCATCTGGTTGGGCGAGGAATACCATGCCCTAGTGGCCGTGATCCGCAACGAAGCCAGGGAGGCCGCCCTGGCCGCGCTTCGTCAAGCGCCGGGCAATAGACAGGAAGTCGCGCCTGATTAGCCGGCGAGGGTCCAGTAGATCCACCCATCCCGGCCGCCGTCTATTCCTTATCCCCCCTGTACTCGACGTAGATGTAGACCCCGTCCATCGGGGTACTCCTTGGCGAGTGCTTCGGCGCGCCCGAGAGCCTCGGCGCCGTCGGTGGTGACGGTGGTCCCGCCATGCTCGTGCTTGATAAGCCGCTTCCGGCGCGTCCTCGTAGGCGAGGACGTAGTAGCGGAAGGCGTCTTCCATAAATCCTCCCTGGCTTGCCAGGCTATATTATGGGGACCGTTCGAGATGAGGAGGCGCGTCGATTATAGTGGATATGGTGATTCTCTCCTTCGCCGTGGCGATAGGGGCCGTCATACAGGGTTCGATCGGCTTCGGGTACGCCCTCGTGGCGGTGCCCGCGCTGGTCTTGCTCCTCCCGTGGTCCGTTCCCGTAACCCCCTTGCTCCTGGCCCTGCCCATGACCACGCTGATGAGCGCCACGGAGTGGCATTCCATCGACATCGGCGGCTTCTTCCTGATCACCGCCGGTCGCCTGCTTGGCACGATCGCCGGTGTGGCGCTGCTGGCCTTCGTCCCGAACGGCTCGC
Organism: Actinomycetota bacterium; assembly: GCA_046733115.1. Classification (GTDB taxonomy): domain Bacteria; phylum Actinomycetota; class Rubrobacteria; order Rubrobacterales; family Rubrobacteraceae; genus Rubrobacter_D. The sequence continues at coordinate 10,682 of JBKPOM010000268.1, forward strand.
TCTCGACGCTCACGGGACTCCTGATCCTGGTGGCCGCGCTCGCCAGCTTCCTAAAACCGTCCTTCGAGGTACGCAACGGCATCCGGCTGGCGGGCGGCGTAGCATCCGGCGTTGTGGGCACGGTCGCGGCGCTCGGGGGGACGCCCCTGGCCCTCGTATACCAGGAACGCTCGGGGGCCGAACTGCGCTCGACGCTGTCGATCTCATTCGTGGTGGGGATCGCGATGTCGCTCGCCGGCCTGGGACTGGCCGGCAAGGTCGAATGGCGGCACTTCGCCCTGGCCTTGGCGCTGCTGCCGGGGCTGCTCGTCGGCCTGTGGGCCAGCAGGTGGGTCGTCAAGCGCCTGAACGAGCGCTGGTTGCGCCCGGCGGTCTTGATCTTCGCGGGGGTCGCGGGCGTAGTAATAGTCCTCCTCGGTCCCGGCGGTTAGGGTCTTGCCGTTGGAGGACACACATGGTCTGATCGTCAAAGTACCTCGCGATGCGCTGGAGAGCGCACAAAGCAAAACCTATAATTGGCTCCATGATAGACGATCGCTTGAGTGGGGTGAGGTGTCATGCGAGTGGAGCCTTTGTATCGCGTCCGGTTCTCCTACTCCGAGGGCTGGGGCGCGGACCTTGCCGGACCGGACTCATCTCTATCCGGTGTCTCCTCGATCGTCTGGGGGATTCTCGCGCCCCTGGCGGGCCTCTGGTTGGGGCGGGATGCGCGAGAGGGCGGCCAGCAGCTCGTCCTTACGGCGGTTCTCGCCGCGCAAGTAGGCAATCACGTCGCGTAGTTGGGATATGAGCGCGCTCCTAGAGTAACGGACCGGGCCTATGCGAAATCCTGGATGCGAACGTCCGAGAAGTCGTACTCTGCGAAGTTGGGTGAATAAGCGGCTAAGGGGAGCCGATCAGGCTGACCAGTAGGGGCGGGAGTGCCCCCAG
>JBKPOM010000269.1:0-14250 GCA_046733115.1 Actinomycetota bacterium
AGATAGAAGAGTCCGGCGCGAAACTCTGCGGCGGCCACTCCGTCCAGGACGAAGAACCCAAGTACGGCCTCTCCGTGACGGGCTTCGTCGGGGAAAATAAAGTCGTGCGCAACGCGGGGGCTAACCCGGGAGACGCCCTCATCCTCACCAAACCACTCGGCCTCGGTATCCTGACCACGGCGCTCAAACGAGACCTCGTCTCGGAACAGGAGATCGAAGCCGCCGTCGAAACTGCTTCCCAGCTAAACAACGCCGCCCGCGACGCGATGCAGGACGCCGGCGTCACCGCCGCCACCGACGTAACCGGCTTCGGCTTCCTCGGCCACCTGACGGAGATGCTAGAAGCCAGCAACGCCGGTGCCGTCATAAGGCGGTACTCCATCCCCGTCTGGCAGCAGGCCGTGCCCCTCGCGAACGACGGCGTCTACCCCGGCGGGCTAGAGAGCAACAAAAAGTACCTGAGAGGCCGCGTCCAACCCGACGGTGTCAGCGAAGACGACCTGCTCCCGCTCTACGATCCGCAGACGAGCGGGGGCCTGCTCATAGCCGTACCCGAGTCTCGTGCTTCCAGGCTCCTCCGCGATCTCGAAGAGCGCGGCGTTACCGGCGCCGGCGTCGGCGAGGTCGCGGAAGAGCCAGGGATCAAGGTAACGGGATAGCTGTCAGCTTGTCAGCACGGCGCCTTTAAAGTGCCTTGTCAGCACGCCGCTTCGCGGCTTGTCAGCGGTCAGCCGGGTGGTCTGCTAACGTGACCTCTAGCCGACCTCGCAGTGGTGCAGAACCTGGCGGCTGTAACCTGTAGCCTGAGGCCTGAAATCTTTTATGCAATCCATCTTCGACAATGCGCTGCCTTTCTTCGCCCTGATCTTCTGCGGCTACGGCGCGGGGCGCCTGAAGCTCCTCGACGAGACGGCGGCGGCCGGGGTCAACACGTTCGTTTTCTTTTTCGCCCTCCCCGCTTTCCTTTTCGGGTTGATGTCTTCGTCGCCCATCGGAGAGGTCGTGAACGGTCCGTTTATCGGGGCCTACGTGACGGCGAGCCTGTTCGTCTTTGTGCTGGCAGCGCTCGTGGGACGCAGGCTGTTCGCCATCGGACGCGCGGAAGCCGCGGTGCAGGGGCTTGCGGCGGTGCTGGCGAACACGGGTTATATGGGGATACCCTTGATCTCCGCCGTCTTCGGCAGGGAGGCCGCAGTCCCCATAGTCGTCGGCCTCACCCTCGACGGGATCCTGATCATTCCCCTGGGCATCGTGATCATCGAGTCGTCGAAAGACAGCGCCGAAAGCCTCCCCACCACCGTGCACTCCACGTTCTTTGCCCTGGCCAAGAATCCCCTGATCCTATCTATCTTCGCCGGCCTGGCAGCCTCGGTAGCCGGTCTCGACACCCCGACGCCCCTGGCGAACTTCCTGGACCTGCTCGGCGGCACGGCGGGCCCCTGCGCCCTGTTCGCCCTCGGCGCCACCCTCGCCAGTCGTAAGGTCGCCGGCGGTACTGCCGAAGTCTCCTACATGACGTTCATGAAGCTCGTGCTCCACCCCACGGCCCTCTTCTTGACGACCACCGTGCTCTTCGACGTGCAACCGCTCTGGGCGACCGCGGCCTTGCTCGGCGCCGCCCTCCCGATCGCGGCCAACGTCTTTATCGTCGCCCGCCAATACGACGTGTACGTCGTCCGTACCTCGAGCGCCATCCTCGTCTCGACGGCGATGTCCGTGGTCTCCGTCTCGGCGCTGTTGTTGGTTTTGCATTAGGCGTTTCGTGGTTTGGGCGGTTCGCGAACCGCCCGCACAGGGGATGCGGAATCCCACCGTCACCGCCACACGCCGCCCTCTCCATCGTTTGCGGACCCAACCGGAGAAACCGTACGAAGGTACAGGTCGAGTCTCACCCTTCGGCCGAGGCACAGAGGCCCCATTTCCGACAACATCAACAACGTAACGTAGGGGCGGTACGCGAACCGCCCTCGTTTAAAACCGTACCGACCGGTGGTACGATTTAGTTAGCCGGCTAACTAAATACCGGCGGGATAGGAGGGTGACGTGGCAAGTATCAGGGAGCAGATCGAGCGCGAGATTGGGGCGTGGCCTGGGGTCGAAGCGAGGGCGCACAGGTTTGGTGGTGTCGAGTTTCGGGTGAACGGGCATGAGATCGGGCACCTTCACGGCGAAAGGATGGCCGATCTCCCGTTTCCGGTGAGGATGAGGGAGGAGCTGGTCGAGGCTGGTGCGGCGCAGGTGCACCACGTGTTGCCGCGGACCGGTTGGGTCAGCTACAGGATCCGGGGCGAGGACGACGTCGATGGGGCGCTCGAGCTGTTCAGGAAGAACTACGAGCGGTTGACGGCGCGGAAGGGTGCGAGGGCATGAGCGCGTTTACGGACAAGGAGATCGAGTACCTCGATGAGCAGCGGCTGGGCCGCCTGGCGACCGTCGATGCGGAGGGAAGGCCGCACGTCGTGCCGGTCGCGTTCAGGTACAACGCGGAGCTCGACGCAGTAGACATCGGCGGGCACAACTTCGCCAGGAGCAAGAAGTATCGTGACGCTGAGAAGACCGGGAAGGCCGCGTTCGTGGTCGATAATGTGCTCCCGCCGTGGCGGGCGCGCGGGGTCGAGGTGCGCGGCAGGGCCGAAGTCCATTCTCAGGGTGGAAAGGAGATTATGGAGGACTTTTCGGAAGAGTTGATCCGGATCTTCCTCTGGCGCATCGTCGGTTGGGGAATCGACTCGGACGCCTTCAGCCAGAACGGAAGGTCGGTGGGTTAATGCCTGAGACGCGTACCGCCCCAAGGGTCCATCCGATCAGGCAGAACACGAGCTTCGCGCTGGCTAAAGTTTGCAGGGCACACCGGGCCCACGTCGGGGAGCTGCTGGCCGAACGCGGGCTGCACGTCGGCCAGGAGATGGTGCTCGTCGAACTCTGGCAGGACGACGGGCTGCGCGGCGGCGAGCTCGCCGAACGCCTTGACGTCGAGCCCCCCACCATTACAAAGATGCTGCGGCGGCTCGAAGCCTGCGGCTTCGTGGAGCGCAGGGCCGACCCGGAGGACGCCAGGAGCCTGCGCGTCTACCTGACCCGGCAGGGGCGGGCCCTCGAAGAGCCCGTCTTGGGTTGCTGGGAGCGGGCCGAGCAGACGGTGCTCGCCGGCATGAACGCCAGAGACCGCCAGACATTTCGAAGGTTGCTGGATCGGGTAAAGAGCAACCTGGACCCCGGATTCCGGGCCAGGCAGTAGAATTTTCACAACATGTATTTTGGAGATGAATTTTGCCAAGCGGAGACGGATATTTGAAGGTCGTTGGGATAGGCGGCACGTTGCGGCAGAACTCGACCAGCCTCGGCGCGCTCAGGAGATCGCTCGCCGCGGCCGAAGAGGCCGGGGCCGAGGTCGAGCTTCTCGACCTCAACGAGCTGAGGTTGCCGATGTACGTACCGGGCAAGCCGCTCGACGAGTACGGTGAGAACGCGCGGCGGTTGATCGATTCGATACGCGAGGCCGACGCGTTGCTAATAAGCACGGCGGCCTACCACGGTACGCTCGCGGGAGTCACGAAGAACGCGCTCGACTACGTACAGTTCCTTGGAAGAGAAGAACGTCCCTACTTCGACGCGAAGGTTGTCGGCCTGATCTCGACCGCCGGGGGCGAGCAGGCCGCCGCCAACGCCAACGCCGCGATAGTCCACATGGTGCATTCGTTGCGGGGGATCGTCGCGCCTCTCATGGTCGGGGTCACCAGGGCCTGGCAGCGCACCGACGACGCCGGGGACATCACAGACGACAACGTTGGACGGCGGCTGGACAATCTTGGTGGGCTCGTCGTGGATCTCGCGGAGAAGATCGGGGCGGACGAGCGTTCGCGCCGGGCTGAGCCTGTCGGGGCGGTGGCTTGAGCGCCGAGAGGGCTGCGAGCACAGAGGAGCGGTCGGGGGGCACCCGGCTGCTCCTCGTTGTTGTGGTGACAGCCATTCTCGTCTCCGTACTCAACCAGACGTTCGTGAACGTCGTGGTGCCAGACATACAGAAGGATTACGGGGTGAACCAGGGGCAGGCGGGGTGGGTGATCACAGGCTATTTGCTCGTCTTCGCCGTCGGCATCCCGCTGTACGGCCGGATCGCCGACCTCTACAGCCTGCGGCGCACGTTCGCCGTCGGCCTGGCGGTCCTCGCCGTGGGCTCCTTGTTCTGCGCGCTGGCTCCCACCCTGCCGTTGCTCGTTGCAGGACGCATCGTACAGGGGATCGGCGCCTCGGCGATACCAGCTCTGGGCTTCGCGGCGGTCGCGAAGTCGCTGCCGCCGGGAGAGCGCGGCACGGCGCTGGGCCTGCTCTCGGCGAGCGTCGGTGCGGGGGCCGCAATAGGTCCCGTCTTCGGCGGCCTCGTGGCGGGCTTTTTGGGATGGCACGTTTTGTTCTTGCTGACGGTGGTCCTGTCGGCCGGCCTCATCCCCGGCGCGCTGCGCGCCCTGCCCGGCGCCTCCAAGACGGAGCGGACCGGCTTCGCGGAGGCCATCCGGCGCTTCGACGTACCCGGCGGACTTTCGCTCGCACTGGGCGCCGGGTCCGCGTTGCTCGGCGTCACCGAGGGGCAGGTAAGCGGCTTCCAGTCCCCCGTCTCGTGGGGCAGCTTCGTCCTTTCGGCCTTGCTCGCGGTCTTCTTCGTGTGGCGGACGCGGACGGCGAGCGTGCCCTTCGTCTCGCCCGAACTCTTCCGGAACCGGGCGTTCCTCTCTACGGCGGCAGTCGGGTTCTTCATGATGTTCGCCAACATCGGGAGCCTAGTGCTGTCGCCGCTCCTTCTCTCCGAAGAAAACGGCCTTCCGGCGGCGGGCATCGGGCTTGTCCTGGCGCCGGGAGCCGTGGTCGTCGCGGTGGTCTCGCCGCTCGCGGGCAGGCTCTCTGACCTGGTCGGACCGCGGGCGCTCGTCAGGACGGGCCTTGTCATCATGCTGGTATCCACGTTTTCTATCTCGGCCTTCGCCGCCGGGGCCTCGCCGCTCCTGGTCAGCGCGGGCATCCTGGGACTGGGCCTCGGTTTCGCGTCGGTCAACTCGCCCAACGCCAACGCGGCCACCGCGACGCTCTCGCAACAGGAGAGCGGAGTTGGGCTCGGTGTATACCAGATGATCTTCTTCCTCGGCGGTGGCTTCGGACCGGCGATCGCGGCAACGTTCCTGGCTTTCAGGAACGAGGCGGGAGCAGACGCCATAAACCCGCTCTACGCCCTCGACGCCGCGCCTTTCTCCGACGCGTTCCTGCTCGTGGGCGCCGCGACAATAGTGGCGTTCGTCGCCTCTTTCGGCCTGAGGAGCACCACACGGAAGGAAACACCATGACGGATTACGGCAGGGACCTGGAGTTCGGCGTAAGCGTGGAGCCGCTGGCAGAACCCCCGGACTGGGCTGCACGCACCGCGAGGGCCGCAGACCGGTCAGGCTTGGACCTCGTGGGCATCCAGGACCATCCTTACCAGCGACGCTTTCTGGATACCTGGACGCTCATCGCGACGCTCGTTCCCGCAACCGAACGCGTCCGCTTCTTCCCCGACGTGGCCAATTTGCCGCTGCGTCCGCCGGTTATGCTCGCCAAGGCCGCCGCCAGCCTCGACGTGCTCTCCGGAGGAAGAATCGAGATGGGCCTCGGCGCTGGCGCCTTCTGGGACGCCGTGGTCGCCATGGACGGCCCGCGCAGGAGCCCGGGCGAGGCCGTCCGCTCCGTCGAGGAGGCCATAAAGGTCATGCGCCTAGTGTGGAGCGACGAACGTTCGCTCCGCTTCGACGGCGAGTTCTATTCGCTAAATGGAATGAGGCCGGGCCCCCATCCGGCCCACAACATAGGCGTCTGGGTCGGGGCCCACGGGCCGCGGATGCTGAACCTCATCGGGCGCCTCGCCGATGGTTGGGTGCCCTCATACGGCTACTCGCCGCCGGAGCGGCTGACTGAGATGAACCAGAGGATCGACGAAGGTGCCGCACAAGCGGGCAGGAAACCGCAGGAGATCCGTCGCGCCTACAACCTCTCGGGCAAGATCGTGCCAGAAGGAGACGGTCCTCTCGACGGTCCGGCCTCGAAGTGGGTCGAGAAGCTCACGGGTTTCGTCCTCGAACACGGCATGGACACCTTCGTCTTCTGGCCCTCCGAAAACAACGAGCGGCAGACCGAACTCTTCGCAAACGAGGTCGCGCCAGCCGTACACGAGGCCATCCAAAAGGCCCGCACCTAGCCTACAGCCCCGAAATACCAACAAGCGAGGGCCAAACACCCAAAGCGTGCTGACGAGCGACCGAAGGGAGCGTGCCGACAAGCGAAGGCCGCAGACCGTAGCGTGCTGGTAGACTGCCCGCCAGCGCAGTCTACCTCCAGGTAGGCATTTTGAAGAGAGCGCACCTGCTGAATACCGCGGGTCGGCAAACGGTCCGGCTGGCAAGGGCGAACCTGCTCAGCAAAGGTTGTTCGCGCAGCATAATGAGCTTCGCTAGCGTAGGGAGCCTCCTCAGCGCGGGCTCCATCCTCAGCATCGGTAGCGCAGGGTCGATACTCAGCATCGGTAGGCTGGGCAGCATCCTCAGCATCGGCAGACGGGTTCAATCCTGAGCATCGGAAGTGTAGGCTCTATCTTAGGCCTGGGTAGCGCGGGATATAGCCCCTCCCGAAAAGCGGGAAGAGGAGCCCACGGAAGAGCCCTGAGAGGCCCTTCAGACCGAACCGCAAGGATATCCGTCGACGCCTCGTCCAGTCCCAGCGCCGAGAAGATTGCAACGTCCGAAGTCCCTCTGTTAGGCTGCAGGGATCACTGTAAGCAACATGGCCTACTTGGAAAGAGAGGGCGTCCATGAGCGAGGGGATTCTAGAACGGTTGTCTCAGGGCGTCGTTCTCGGTGACGGCGGTTACTTGCTCGAGCTCGAGCGCAGAGGATACGTGCAAGCCGGGCCCTTCGTGCCCGAGGTCAGCATTACGTGCCCCGAGGCCCTCGCCGGGCTACACCGGGAGTTCGTCGATGCCGGGGTGGACGTCGTTCAGACGCTTACCTTCTATGCCACCGAGGACAAGCTAGCGACGGTCGGGCTCGAAGGAAGGGTCGACGACATCAACCGGGAGGCAACCAGGATCGCACGCCGCGTCTCCGGCAAGGCCGGACGCGACGTGCTCGTCGCCGGGAACCTGAGCTGCGCCTGGGTCTACCAGCCCGACGACCCCGAGAGCCACCGCCGCACCCGCGAGCTATTCGACCGCCAGCTCGCCGTGCTAACCGAAGAAGGAGTAGATTTCATCGTCGCGGAGACCTTCAACTGGACCGGTGAGGCCATGATCGCGGCCGAGGCCATAAAAGCTACGGGGCTTCCGGCGATGATCACCATGGGTCTCGACAACGACCCCAACTCCTTTGAAGGTTTTTCGCCCGGCGAGCAGGCAAAGCGTCTCGCGGACGCGGGCGTGGACATCGTCGGCACCAACTGCTTTCGCTCGCCCGAACACATGCTGCCCCTCATGGAGGAGATGCGCGCCGCCGTCCCTGATACCGTGTATATGGCGGCCCAACCCGTCGCCTTTCACGGCACGCACGAGCGGCCGAACTTCGTCTCGCTCCCGGAGTTTCCCTACGAGCTGGAGAGGATAGCGCTACCCCGTGCCACGATGGGCGATTTCGCCGTCAGGGCGCGTGACCTCGGTTACGACTACATCGGCTCCTGCTGCGGCTCGGTCGCGGCCCACGTCAGGGAGATGGCCAGGGCGCTGGGTAAGGCCTCGACGGACGAGCGCAAGTGGCGCACCACGACAGGCAGGGCCCAGTCCGGCTACGAGCTGCACCGCATGGGGAACTGAGAGAGCGAGCCATCGCAGAGGGCTCAGGGAAAGGCGTTAAACGTGGCGTTGGCCCCCGAGATCCGACACGTCTCGTTGTCCGAAGCCAGCATGGCAGGGAGCCGAGCATGAACGAGACAGACAAGAGAGCTTTCGAGTACATCGTGGTGGGATGCGGCGGCATCGGGAGCGCCGCCGTGTACTGGCTCTCCCGCCAGGCCGGCCGCGAGGTTCTCGGCATTGAGCAGTTCCGTCTCGGCCACGACAGGGGCGGCTCCGAGGACCACTCGCGCATCATCCGCCTTTCCTACCACGACCCGGCCTACACAACCCTCACCCCCCACACCTACGAGGCATGGTCAGAGATAGAAGAAGAGTCGGGCATACAACTGGTCCTCAAGACGGGCGGACTCGACCTGGAATCCGTGGAGGATGAGCCCAGATACATCAACCAGTACGCGGAGGCGATGGCCGAGGCGGGTATCGTCCACGAGGAGCTCTCCGCCGGCAAGATCATGGACCGTTTTCCGCAGTTCAGCCTCGACGAGAGCGTACGCGGCGTCTTCCAGCCCTCTGGTGGCCTGGTTGACGCCGGCAAGGGCAACGCGATCCACATAGCACTTGCGAGGGCCCGCGGCGCGACGGTCCTCGACGAGATGCCTGTGCTCGGCGTGACGGCCGTCGGTGACGGTGTAGAGGTCGAGACGGCGGCAGGGACCTTCTCGGCGAAGAAACTCGTCGTCGCGGCGGGAGCGTGGACGAACAGCGTACTGATGCATCTGGGGTATGGAATCCCCATTACGTGCACCCAGGAGCAGGTGACGTACTTCCGGACGCCCCACTTGCGAGAGTTCGCGCCGGAGCGGTTCCCGGTCTGGATCTGGCACGGCGGCCCCGACTACTCGTTCTACGGGCTCCCTGTATACGGTGCCGTCGGTACCAAGGCCGGCCAGGACGCTGGCGGCGACACCGTTACCGTAGACACCCGCACCTTCGACCCCAACCCAATAATCCTCTCCACCCTGCGCGGTTTCCTGGAGCGCTACATTCCCCGCTCTCTCGGGCCCGAGTTGTACACCAAGACCTGCCTCTACGATATGCCCCCGGACCGCGAGTTCGTGCTCGGCACCGTGCCGGAGATGCCCCAGGTCGCCTTCTTCTGCGGCGCCGGGCACGCGTTCAAGTTCGCCGGCCTGATCGGCAGGATCCTGAGTGAGATCGCAATGGATGGCCGCACGCGCTACCCGATAGAGGCCTTTCGTCCCGATCGTCCAGCGCTCACCGACCCGGACTTCGAACAGACTCTGGCGATGTAGTCTCCGGTGAAGCCTGCTGACCTTCACGTAGAGAACCTCGACGCGGCCTCCGTCGTCGCCGTCGCCAGACACGCGGCGCGCGTGGAGATGGGCGGGGAGGCGCGCGCGTGTGTTTGCCTCGCGCGGGTACGTCGAAATCATGATCGAAGACTCACTCCCAGTCTACGGGGTGACGACGGGCTTCGGGGCGCTGGCCAACACCAGAATAGCGGCCGACCAGCGTCTCGAGCTCCAGAGATCCCTGCTCCGTAGCCACGCCGCAGGTATGGGCCCGTTCGTCGAGCCTGAGGTAGTGCGGGCCATGATGGCCATACGGGCGAAGACGCTCGCCGCCGGCTACTCGGGCGTCCGCCCCGAGCTTGTGGACGCCCTGATGGAACTGCTGAACGTGGGTCTCACCCCCGCCGTCCCCGAACACGGCTCCATGGGCGCCAGCGGCGACCTCGCCCCCCTCGCCCACATCGGTCTCAGCCTGACGGGTGAAGGCCGCATGCTCGAAGATGGCCTGGCGGTTCCGGCCAGGGGAGCCCTCGAGAGGGCTGGCCTCGAGCCCGTCGAGCTCGCCGCGAAGGAGGGGCTTGCCCTTATCAACGGTACTGACGGCATGCTCGCGATGCTGCTTCTCACCCTGGAGGACTTGAAGCTCCTCCTAAAGACCGCGGACGTAACGGCGGCGATGTCCGTGGAGGCGCTCCTCGGCACCGACAGGGTCTTCCGCGACGACCTACACTCCCTGCGCCCCCACCCCGGCCAGCTCGCGAGCGCGCGCAACATCGCGAGGGTGCTCTCGGGTAGTCCCATCGTCGCCTCCCACCGCGACTCGCCCCACCTTGTCCAGGACGCCTACTCCCTGCGCTGCGCCCCCCAGGTCTACGGCGCCGCGCGGGACACCGTGGAGCACGCGTCGCGAGTAGCCCAACGTGAACTCGACTCCGTTACAGATAACCCCATAGTCTTGCCCGACGGGAGGGTCGAGAGCGCGGGCAACTTCCACGGGGAGCCGCTGGCCTTCGTCCTCGACTTCCTCGCCATCGCCGCCTCTGAGATAGGCGCGATCACCGAGCGCAGAATAGACCGAATGCTAGATCCCAAGCGCTCCGAGGGCCTGCCCGCCTTCCTAAGCCCGCGACCCGGCGTCAACTCGGGGTTCATGATCCCACACTACACAGCGGCCGCCCTCGCCGAAGAGAACCGCCCCCTCGCAAACCCCGCTAGCACAGGATCCCTGTCCACCTCGGCCATGCAGGAAGACCACAACTCGATGGGCTGGAGCGCGGGCCGCAAGCTGCGCAGGCTCGTCGAGAACGTCTCTCGCATACTGGCCGTGGAAGCCGCCTGCGCGGCCCAGGCCCTCGACCTGCGCAGGCCCCTGACACCCGGCCGGGTCACCGGAGCCGTCCTAAAGCGCATCCGGCAGGAAATACCTTTCATCGACAGCGACATCTTCATGGCCCCGCATCTAGAAGCGGCGGAGACGCTGGTCAGATCCGGAACGCTGGTCGCAGCAGCCGAAGAAACACTCGGTCCACTCGATTAGAGCGGCTACAGGCATCAGGTTTCAGGACTTCACCTGATGCCTCGAAAAACCCATCTGTTCGTCCCGATGGGATACCATAACGTCCGCGACCACGCTGACCTCTAGAGGCCACGAGAGGAAGAATGAGTGAGTACGTACGGAGAGCAGGACCCGGATTCCCGTAAGCCACGAGGATCTGCTAGGGAGCAAGGCCCTCGCCCACGTCGCTACCGTGGGCCCGCAAGGCGAGCCCCAGAGTAGCCATGTGTGGTTCGGCTGGGACGGCGAGTGCGTCAAGATCAGCCAGACCAAGACGCGCCAGAAGTACCGCAACATCCAGCGCGAACCCCCGTCTAGCCCTCTCCATCGTTGACCCCGAGAACCCTTTGCGCTACCTTGAGATCCGGGGCGTCGTGGACCGCATCGAGGAAGACCCTGACCTGGATTTCATCAACTCGATGTCCGAGAAGTACCTCGGTATCGGTAAATACCCGAACCACCGTCCCGGCGACGAGCGCGTCGTCGTCTTCGTCAGGCCGGAGCACACGACCATGAAGGACAGGTAGGGGGCTGGCCGACAGGGAGACACCCTCGGGGACAGGCGAACTCCGCCGGGCGCTGGCCTATGTGCGCTCGTACAGGCGGGAGAGCGGGGGCGCCATAGTGTCACTGCTCCTCGTCTCGGCGGCCAATCTGGCGACGCCGGTCCTGATCGGGCGGGCCATCGACGACGGCGTCGGCCCACGAAAACTCGACGTGCTCTTCCTCATAGTCGGGGGACTGGTAGTGCTCGCATTGGCGCGTGGTCTTTTCACGTTCTTGCAAGGCTACCTGGCCGAAAGGGCCTCGCAGGGGGTCGCTTACGACCTGCGGGACGCGCTGTTCGAGAGGATAGAGCGGCTCTCTTTCTCGTACTACGACAGGGTGCAGACGGGCCAGCTGGTCACCCGCCTGACCAGCGACGTGGAGCAGATCCGCAACTTCGCCGGCGCGGGCGTCGTCCAGCTCGCCAACGCCGTCGTGATGCTGGTCGGCACGACGATCTTGCTCCTCTACCTCGACTGGCAACTCGCCCTCGTCGCGCTGGCCATAGTGCCCGTCATCGCGCTATTACTCGTGCGATTTATCAGCAGGATCAGGCCGCTCTTCAGGGAGGTCCAGCAGACGCTCGGGCGGCTGAACACGGTGTTGCAGGAGGACCTCGCCGGCGTGCGAGTGATCCGGGCCTTCGCCCGCGAGGACTACGAGACGGACCGCTACACTTCGGTGAACGATGAGCTTCTGGACAAAAACCTCACCACCGTGCGGGTATTCTCGAACAATTTTCCCTTCGTCTTTTTGTTCGCCAATTTGGGGACGTTGGCGATCGTCTGGTTCGGCGGCTGGCAGGTGATAGGCGGAAGGCTCTCGGTCGGGGACCTCGTCGCCTTCAACACGCTGCTCGGTTTCATGCTCTTCCCAATCCTCACGCTAGGCTTCCTCTCGGCGAGCATCTCGCGCGCCGGGGCCTCGTCCCAGCGGGTCTTCGACGTGCTCGACGCCCCGCTCGACGTAAAGGACACCCCGGGCGCCTCCCCCCTACCGCCGCTCTCCTGCCGGGTCGAGTTCGACGACGTGGCGTTCCGTTACCCGGGCAGCGATCGCGAAGTGTTCGGCGAGGTCTCGTTTTCGGCGAGGCCGGGGCAGACGGTCGCCATCCTCGGGACCACGGGCTCGGGCAAGTCCACGCTCGTCAACCTGATCCCACGCTTCTACGACGTGACGGCAGGGGCCGTCAGGCTCGACGGCCACGACGTGCGCGACGTGACGCTCTCCTCGCTCAGGTCCCAGATCGGCATAGTGTTGCAAGAGACGCGCCTCTCCTCGGGCACCGTACGCGACAACGTGGCCTTCGGCAAGCCCGACGCCACCGATGAGGAGGTCGTGGCCGCGGCCCAGGCGGCCCAGGCCGACAAATTCATCAGGGGACTTGCCGATGGCTACGACACCGTCGTCGGCGAGCGGGGCATCGGGCTCTCGGGCGGGCAGAGGCAGCGCATCGCCATTGCCAGGGCGCTCCTTATCGACCCGCGTCTGCTCATCCTCGACGACAGCACCTCGGCCGTTGATGCCGAGACGGAAGCTGCTATTCAGGAGACACTCGACAGGCTCATGCGCGAAAAGCACAGAACGGTCTTCGTCATCGCCCAGAGGGTCTCGACGGTGCGGGACGCCGACCTGATCCTGGTCCTCGACGAGGGCCGCATAGCAGCCCGCGGTACCCACGAGGAACTGCTGGAAGACAGCGAACTGTACAACGAGATCCTCGGCTCCCAACTACTCTCCCCCACGGACGCCGCCGCATGAACGAGGGGCGTGGAAAGACGCGTTGTGCATCCAAATGAAAGGAACGCACGTGAAGATAGGAATAATCGGTGCGGGCAACATCGGCGCCAACGCAGCAAGGCTCTTCGCAGAGGCGGGACACGAGGTAGTCATCAGCAACTCCCGTGGCCCGGAGACGCTGTCTGAACTCGTCGAGGAGATCGGCGCCGGCGTGCGGGCTGTCACCCTTGAAGAGGCCGCGGATTCTGGCGATGTGGTGCTCGAAGCGATACCCTTCGGGCGCTTCGAGGAGCTACCCGCGGATCGTCTCGCAGGCAAGATAGTAATAGACGCCTCCAACTACTACCCTGGGCGCGACGGTGAGATCGACCTCGACGGGCTTACGTCGACGGAGCTTCTGGCCCGCCACCTCTCGCGTAGCCGCGTCGTCAAAGCGTTCAACACCATGTACTACGAGACGCTTGCCTCAGAAGGGCGGACCGATGCTCCCGTCGAGGATCGCCTGGTCCTTTTCGTCTCCGGTGATGACGAGGAAGCGAAAGGTATTGTCTCGGATCTTATCGAGGAGATCGGGTTCGCCCCCGTGGACGCGGGCCCACTGAAGGCCAGCGGCAAACAGGAGCCGGGCGCCCCCGTGTACAACAACCCGATGTCACCGGAACGAGCGCGCAAGATGCTCGCGGATGACTGAGAGGAGAGGCCGATGAACGTGGCAACCGCCAAAGACTACATCTCGTTCCTCCGCACCCTGCGCGCCGTCCGCTCTTTCCAGCCTGACCCGGTGCCGCGGGAGGTCGTCGACGACATCCTTGACGTGGCCCGCTGGTCGGGGAGCGCGTCCAACAGGCAGCCCTGGGAGATCGTTGTGATACGAGAGCGGGGCACGCTGCGCTCCCTCGCCGGGTTAGACGGCTACGCCGGGCATCTGGCGGGGGCGCCGCTCGGGATCGTGCTCGTCATGGCAGGAGATCGGGCGGAGCAGGAGACCTACGACGAGGGACGGCTCGCTGAGAGGATCATGCTCGCCGCCCACGCGCACGGCGTAGGATCGAGCATCGGTTGGATCGTCGGCCCCGGCCGAGACGCGGCTAAAGAGTTGCTCGGCATTCCGCAGCACAAGGTGGTGCGGACCGCGATCTCGCTCGGCTACACCGACGAGGATGCCCGCAGGCCCCGCTCAGGCCGCGGGCACGCACGCAAGCCCCTCGCCGAGATAGTGCACCAGGAACTCTACAGTTAGGAGAACAATGAGCAGTTCCTTCGATGCCGAAACCCTCAGACTCCTCGAC
>JBKPOM010000270.1:0-25227 GCA_046733115.1 Actinomycetota bacterium
ACGCCGCGATGAGCGGGGTCCTCTGGGATGCCGCCAGATCCTCGGCCGCCAGAGCCCTCTGCACCACGAGGAAGTCCGTGCACCAGTAGCCGAAGCTCTGCACCAGACCGAGCCCGAACACGATGTAGAACCACTGCACGGCAAAAGGGTTGTCCGTCGAGCCTGTGTTGGCCCAGACGTGGAAGAACTCCGGCTTGCCTATGGACTCCTTCAAACCAGAGAGGCCGCCAACGTCTATAAGGCCGAAGATCACGAGCGGCAACAAACCTAACGTGATCAGGAAGAATTGCAAAACCTCGTTGTAGATAGAAGAGGAGAGACCGCCCAAAACCACGTACCCGAGCACTATCGCCGCCGAGAGGAAGATGCTCGCCGTGAGCGACCAGCCCAGGAGCAGCTGGAAGACGAGCGCCATCGCGTACATGTTTATGCCCGAGAGCAGGAGCATGAAGATGGCGAACAGGACGGCGTTGAACCCGCGGGTCGCCTCGTTGTAGCGAAGCTTCAGGAAGCCAGGGACGGAGTGGACCCTGCTCGCGTAGTAGAAGGGGATCATGAACAGAGCCACGAAGCACATCGCCGGGATCGCGCCGATCCAGTAGTAGTGAGACTGCATGATCCCGTACGTCGCCGCCCCGGCGCCCATCCCCATGATCTCCAGGGCCCCCAGGTTCGCCCCCAGGAAGGCGAGGCCCGTGATCCAGCTTGGCAGCGACCTCCCGGAGAGGAAGTAGTCCTCGGAGGTCTGCATCTTGGTCCTGAGCACGGCCCCGATGCCGAGCACGAACACGAAATACACCGCGATAATGAAGTAGTCGAGCCACGACTCGTTGACCTCAAGCAGAGGCTGTACCAACGCCACATTTCCCACCGTAACGGTCTCCCTTCTCGCCGCGGTTCCCTTATTCCCTTACCGTGATTACCATAATGGCCCTATCTCGTCAATATTCGATTAGAGTTTCGACCTCCTTAGAGAAAATAATCTTCAGATGACCGTGCCCTTCGGCTGTATATTGCGCCGATGCCTACAGCGGTAGTCAGTGCAGTTGACCGACTCGCCCGAAGGTGGCCTCCGTGGGTGAACTGAGAACGTAAAGGTTTCCAGCGCGGCGATGTTGAAAACCCAATACGGTGATGGGTCAATATCATTGCACACCGCTATAGGGTCAATAGGAGGAAATTTGCCCACGGCCAGGCTATCCAGCCACGGGCTATCGAGGGAAACATTCCCCTGCAATAGAGCCATACCCTCCCCTTCCTCTCCCTTATAAGGGAGAGGTATACCCTCGCCACGTCCGCATCAAACTGAAAGGTGTCTCAGGAGCCTGGGATGGCTGTGTCTATCTCGTCGACGTCCTCGGCGGGGGTGGGCCGGTGGATCTGGTACGGGTCGATGACGTCGACCCGCAAACGCCTGAGGGTGTCCTTGAGCGCCCCGGAATGACCTTGGCAAACCTGATGCCTAGAACGGCACCGAGATGAAAGGCGAGGAGTAGTCGGGGGCGCGGGAGAGGACCTCTTCTGCCTCTTCGCGCGACATCCTGTGTCCCTCGGCCTGGAGCAGCATCGGGACGAGGGTGACGTCCCCGGCCATCGCGAGCCCCGTAACCTCCTCGTGGGAGAGGACCCACGAGACGGCGGCGTCTACGTACTCCTGCCGATCAAAGGGCTCGTACCAGGTCGTGTACCTCTGGCCGCTTATCGGGTCGCCCTCGGGCCAGTTGCGGCGCGAGATGGTCTTGATGATCAAGAGCCCCGCGTCCTGGCGCTTTACCTCCTCCACCAGCGCCTCGTAATCTGTGCGGTAGCCCTCGTCCGTCGAGAGGATGTAGTTCCAGGGGGTGAGGACCGTCTCGAACGGGAAGCGCCTGAGGGCTTCGAGGTGGGTCGCGGGGGCTCCATTGCCGTGGCCGGTGATGCCTATGGCCCCGACGAGGCCTTCTTCCTTCGCCTCGATGGCGGCTTCGAGGGAGCCGCCGGGGCCCGTGGCCCTGTCGAGGTCTTCGAGATCGCCCACGGCGTGGAGTTGAAGGAGGTCGATGTTGTCGACGCGCAGGCGTTCTAGGGAGGCGTAGATCTGGCGCTTCGCCGCGTCCTTCTCGCGCAGCCCGGTCTTGGTGGAGAGGAAGATACGGTCCCTGATCTCGCCCATCCAACGCCCGTAGTGCAACTCGGAATCCCCGTAGTCGGCCGCCGTGTCGAAGTGGTTCACGCCGGCGTCGAGCGCTTGTTGTATGGCCCTATCTGAATCTTCCTCGCTGGCCTCCGCGAGCGCCGCCCCGCCGAAGGTGAGCACGGAGTTCTCCCGCCCCAGACGCCCCAGACAACGGTGTTCCATGTCTCGCTCCTCTCTCAGCTTCCCCGGGTATCTTTATCCCTTTCCCCATTGATGAGCAGCGTAACCACCTCGAACGGCCTTACCGTGAGGTGCACGGCGCTGTCGCGGACCTCAACCGTACCGTCGGACTCTTCGAGAAGGTTGGTGCGCTGCACGCTCTCGGGGCGCCGGGCGAGGCGGAGGGTGCACTCCCCGCGGGCGCCGTGCGGCTCGTAGAGGCGCAGGATCTCGCCCCGCCCGTCCTCGGCCGGCTTAAGGGAACCGAGTGCGAGCTCGACGCCCTCGGATTCAAGGAGCCCGTACTCGGCCGGCTCCACCCCGCCCTTTTCGACGACGAGCGGGCTGTTGAGAGAATGGGCTTCCCTGGTCACCCCGGTGTCGATCCAGTCCCCAGGGTGCGGGAAGAGGCTGTAGGTGAAACGGTGCTCGCCCTCGTCGGCGAGCGGGTCGGGGTAGAGTGGACCGCGGAGGAGGCTGATGCCGAGGATGTTATCCCTGGCGCTGTGGCCGTACTTGCCGTCGTTGAGAAGGGCTACGCCGTAACCAGGCTCGGAGAGGTCGGCGAAGCGGTGCGAGCAGACCTCGAAACGCGCCTCGTCCCAGGACGTGTTGCGGTGGGTGGGACGCTTCACGACGCCGTACATGGTCTCGAAGGTCGCCTCGTGGGAACGGACCCGCAGCGGGAACAGTGCCCGCAGGAGCACCTGCCGCTCGTGCCACTCCACACGCGTCTCGACATCCAGGCGCCGCGAGCCGGCGAGCAGGATGTAGGTCTGCGAGATTCTGGACCCGCGAAAACGCCGCTGCACACGCACCGCCGCGCGCAACGGTCCGGTCTCCACCACCTCTACGCTTTGGGCGCTTGGTATTTCCTCACCTTCCGCCTCGTAGCCCGCCTCTACGTCCCAGGCGTCCCAGTTCGCCGGCTTGTCCGCGTAGGCGAACAACCTGTTGCCCCGGCCTTCCAAAACATCTCGTCTCGCCTCCTTATCGTAGACGCCATGCAGGCTGCCGTCTGCACCGATGTCCACCCGCAGGAGCTCGTTCTCGATGGACCTGCCATCGTCGCGCTCATCCGCCCGTATGCCCGACGTCGCCTGGCCCGGCGCGTCGGCCGGGGATTCGTCCTGCACTTCCACCGACATCCATCCTAGGCCCGGAACCGTACGGGCTGGGGCGTGGACCAGGAGTCCCTCCGCGACACGCTGGGTGGGAAGCCGGTCGCCATCGGGGGCAACGACCGCTCCGGCGGCGGCCTGCGGCAAGACGGCGGTGAGCGGCCTCGGATGCAGGGCGGCGTTGGCCAAGATCGCACCGCTCGCGGCGCCGGCACTATCTGATGCCAGCCCTGCCAGGGCGCGGTTGCGCAGCTTCCCGGCGGCCGCGACAGCGTCTTCGAGATCGCGATGGGTGTCTTTGTAGACCTCGGAGATCGAGCTTCCCGGCAGGACATCGTGGAACTGGTTGAGGAGCACCGTTTTCCAGAGCCGCTCTAGCTCCTGTTTCGGGTACGTGGCGCCTCGTTGCGCTGCGAGGGTCGCGAAGGCTTCGGCTTCTTGCAGCCGGTGCTCGGCCTCGCGGTTGAGTTTCTTTACCTTCGCCTGGGTGGTGAGGGTGCCCCGGTGCAGCTCCAGGTAGAGCTCGCCGACCCACCTGGGCAACTCGTCCTCCGGGAGCTCGGCGAAGAAGGCGTCCACGCGGGCCATCCTCAGGCGGGGCATCGCGGGGAAGTCTCGAAGGCGGGCGAAGTTCTCGAGCATCTTCTCGCTCGGGCCCCCGCCGCCGTCGCCCCAACCGAAGGAGAACAGGCTCTCGTTACGGTAGCGCTTGCCCCCGAAGTTGCGCCAGGTCCCGTACAGGTCGCGCGGGGCGATGTCGCCGTTGTAGTCGGTCCCAGGGTTCTCGAAGGTGTGCGTGACGACACGGGTGCCGTCTATGCCCTCCCACAAGAACAGATCGTGCGGGAAGTCGTTGGTCTCGTTCCAGTTGAGTTTGTAGGTGAAAAAGCCGGAGAGCCCCGCGCCGCGCAACAGCTGCGGGATGCCCGGCGAATAGCCGAAGGTGTCGGGGAACCAGGCGACGGTACAACGGCGGCCAAAGGTGTTCTGGAAATACCGCTGGCCGTAGAAGAGCTGGCGCACGAAGGACTCGCCGGAGGGGATCTGGCAGTCGGGCTCGACCCACGAGCCTCCCACTGGCTCCCACCGCCCCTCACCGACCCGCTCTCTTACCCGTCCGAACAGCCCCGGGTCGTCGTCCGCGATCCAACGGTACAGCTGGGCAGAGGACTGGTTGAAGACGAAGTCCTCGTAGCGGTCCATCAGACCGAGGACGCTCGCGAACGTGCGCCGCGCCTTCCGCCGCGTCTCCGCAACGGGCCAGAGCCAAGCGAGGTCAAGGTGCGCGTGCCCCGTGAGCGCGAGCCGCCCGACGGGCGGATATTCTTCTCTTATACGACCCAGGCGAATCTTCAGTAACCCTTGCGCCTCGCGCACCGCCTCCCGCGCCTCCTCCGGCAACGGGGCCGACGGTCCTGGGGCGGGCGGCAGGCTCCATGGCTCGCCGAGGTGACGGTTGATGTCGACGAGCTTCTCGGCGTAGGTCGGCGGCAGGTTGCTCGCCGTGTCCCCCGCGGGCCTGGCGTAGCCTTCTAGGTAGCGGGTGAGGGTCACGTCCGTGGCGCTCGGCCAGGCCGAAGAAAGGATTGCTGTGGCGGCGTCGAGCGCGTCGAGCAGGCGTGGCACCACCTCGTGGTCGTCGAGCGCGGCGCAGGCCTCGAAAACGGCCGTAAGATCCCGCTCCAGCGCCCGCACCTCCGTCTCTGGGACGACCAGCCGCGCCAGCTCCAGGCGCGGCTCGGAGACGTTCGAGCCGAACATGCCCTTCGAGACTACCTCGGCCTCGATCTCGACCTCCTCCCCGCCCCGGGCCTCGTCCAGCACGGGGAAGGCCCGGTGAAAAGGGTTGAGGCCGCCCGCCGTTTGCCGCCCCTCCGCCGAGATCTCCACGAAACCCTCGCCGCCGAGCCAGAGCTCCAACTCCACGGGGAGACCCGCCCACTCCTCGGGCACCCTCGTGCGGGACGAGAGCCGAACCGGGATGCCGATCTCCGGCCAGAAGTCGCCGGGCCGGAGGTCGTGCGCTTTACCCTCTCCGGCGACGAACCGCCAGCCCTCGATCTGGCTCTCGTAAGCGTTACGCCAGAGCCTCAACTCCTCGATGCGGCGGACGTGACGCTCCAAACGGTGTCTATCGGGGGTGTCCATCCTTCTCCCTCTACTCGGAGGCGGCAGCAAGCCCGAATATTAGCTGCTTTGGCCTGTCCCATCGTGGTACCCATCGTGGTAAACACACAGCCGCGGCCTATATACTTGGTCAGGGAGAGAGAAAAGGAGTGTCTTTTGAGCGAGAAGGTCTACCGCAGCGAGCTTACGCCGGTCAGCTTCCTCAGGCGCAGCGCCTACATGTTCCCCGAGAAGACCGCCGTCGTCTACGGCGAGCGACGTTACTCCTACAGCGAGTTGGAGGAGCGCGTCGATCGTCTGGCCTCGCGCCTGCGGGACTCGGGTCTGGTTAAGGGCGACAGGGTCGCGTTCCTCTGCCCCAACACACCGCCCATGCTGGAAGGACACTTCGCCGTGCCGGCCGGGGGCCTCGTCCTCGTCGCCATAAACACCCGTCTCGGCCGGGACGAGGTCACCTACATCGTCGAGCACTCGGGAGCGAAGATGGTCTTCGTTGACGCAGAGCTCGAGGACCTGCTCGCCGACGTGGACGAAGAAGTACAGAGGGTCCGCATCGACGACACCGGGGAGCCGGGAGACCCCTACGAAGATTACCTGGCGGAAGGGTCGCCGGAGCCCGTCGAGAGCGTTCTGAAGGACGAAGAGGAGACCATCTCTATCAACTACACCTCCGGGACGACGGGCCGCCCGAAGGGCGTCATGTACACGCACCGCGGCGGGTACCTGAGCGCCCTCGGTAACGCCATCGAGATCGGGATGGGCTACGAGACCAGGTACCTGTGGACACTCCCGATGTTCCACTGCAACGGGTGGACCTACCCCTGGGCCGTGACGGCCGTCGCGGCGACGCACGTTTGCCTCAGGAAGGTCGAGCCGCCGCGCATCTGGGAGTTGTTCGAGAGCGAGAACATCACGCACTATTGTGCCGCCCCAACGGTCCAGATCGGTATAGTCAACGAGGACGCGGCACACCCGCTCGAGATACCCGTAACCGCGGCCATCGCCGGCGCCCCGCCCTCCCCCACCTTGCTCGGTGGCCTTCTCGAGCTGAACATCAGCCCCATGCACATCTACGGTCTCACGGAGACGTACGGCCCGATGACCACGAGCGGCGTCCATCCCGAGTGGGAGGACCTCGACATGGACGAGCGGGCGCGGCTCATGGCGCGCCAGGGTCAGGGTTACTGCACGGCCGACCTCGTGCGCGTGGTGGACGAGAACATGCAGGAAGTCGAGCGCGACGGCGAGACGATGGGCGAGATCGTCATGCACGGCAACATGGTCGCCAAAGGCTATTTCGAGAACGAAGAAGCAACAGAGGATGCCTTCGAGGGCGGCTGGTACCACTCGGGCGATGTCGCCGTGTGGCACCCGGACGGCTACATCGAGATCCGGGACAGGAACAAGGACATCATCATCTCGGGCGGCGAGAACATCTCGACTATCGAAGTGGAGCAGGCCGTCGCGCGGCACCCGGCCGTCATGGAAGCCGCCGTTGTCTCGATGCCAGACGAGAAGTGGGGCGAGCGCCCCAAGGCATTCGTCGTGCTCAAAAAAGGTCAGGAAGCCACAGAGGAGGAGATCATAGACTTCTGCAAGGATCACATCGCCCGCTTCAAGGCCCCCGCCGCCGTCGAGTTCGGCGAGCTGCCCAAGACCTCGACTGGCAAGGTCCAGAAGTTCGTCCTGCGCGACAAAGAGTGGGTGGATAGCGAGAAGAAGGTGAATTAGAGGTGTCAGGTTAGAGGCATCAGGCTACAGGTTTCAGGTAGTGGTTGTGGCGAGACCCAAAGCGCATAGCCGTCCACGTCATGACACCGGATCACTTGCCGCCTCAGAGTTTCGACTACAAACCCTGAAGCCCGTAACCTGTAGCCTGAAACCAACTCCGAAGGAGTCGCTATGATCGAGGCCGAGAAAACCTACGAGCACATACGTTTCGAGCGGGACGATGCTGTCGCCTATGTGACGATGAACCGTCCTAGCAAGCGAAACGCGCTCTCGCTCGACCACATGCGTGAGCTGACTTCTTGCTTTAAAGAGATCGGGGAGAGCAAGGAGTTTTCGGTCGCTATTGTGCGAGGAGAGGGGCCTGCTTTCTGCGCCGGGCACGACCTCTCGGAGATGATCGGACGCGACCCCGAGTTCTACCGCCACATCTTCGACGTGTGCTGCGAATTGATGGAGACCATTCAGGCTATACCGCAGCCCGTGATCGCGCAGGTTCACGCAACCGCGACCGCCGCGGGATGCCAGCTCGCGGCCACCTGCGACCTCGTGGTGGCCTCCGAGGAGGTACGCTTCGCCACGCCTGGCGTGCGCATCGGGCTGTTCTGCTCCACCCCCATGGTCGCCCTCTCCCGCACCGTCGGCCAGAAGAAGTCGATGGAGATGCTATTGACCGGCGAGTTCATCTCGGCCGAAGAAGCCCTTGTTTATGGGCTCGTCAACAGGCTCGTTTCGGCGGAGGACCTCGAAGCCGAGACGCGCGCGTTGGCGGACAAGATCTCCGAGGCCAGCCCGCTCGTGGTCGGGGTTGGCAAGCAGGCCTTCTACCGCCAGCTCGGGATGCCCACGGAGCAGGCCTACGCGTACACCAGGGAGGTCATGTCCTTCAACGCCACCTTCGAGGATGCCCAGGAAGGAATGTGCGCGTTCCTGGAGAAGCGCAAGCCCGAGTGGAAGGGTCGCTGAGTCAGGAGACTCGACTATGACCGATACCATAGCCCGTCCGGTAGAGAAGGAAGAGCAGAAGACTGAAGGTCTGCCGCCGTACAACGTGGTGTTGTTAGACGATGACGATCACAGCTACGAGTACGTGATCCTGATGCTAAAGAAGGTCTTCGGCCACCCCGTGGAGAAGGGTTTCGAGATGGCGCAGGAGGTCGATGCCACGGGCCGGGTCATAGTTGCGACCACCAACCTCGAGCAGGCCGAGTTGAAGCGGGACCAGATCCACGCCTTCGGCCCTGACCCGCTGATCCCACGCTGCAAAGGCTCGATGTCCGCGACCGTAGAACCCGCCTCCGGCTGATACCAGACCTGGATACCGACGGCACGACGTAGCCCACCTTCGGCCAAGGGCCTCCTATACTACCCGTGGATTCCCGCTTGCGCGAGAATGACGTGTATGGGGACGCCTGACAAGCCGCCCGCAGGGCGGCGTGCTGACAACCGACCAAAGGGAGCTTGCTGAGAGTGCAGGCCGAAGGCCGGAACGTGCTGACAAGCGAAGCCCGAAGGGCGTAGCGCGCTGAAACTACGCCTGATCCCAGTACGTGACGGCGCCGTTTTTGCGCTTGATAAAGCGCACGTTGCCGTCCTGGGAGATAACGACGGCTATGACAGTGCCGAGCGCTTTGCAGAGGCGGTAAGCGGAACGGTGGCGGGTCCCGACGCCGTCGGTCGTCTCCTCGATGGTCTCCTCGGCTTCCAGGTCGAGGGCTTTCGCAAGCGTCTCGGCGGCGGGCAAATCGCCGGAGATCTCACCCCCAAAGCCGAGTATCTCGAAGCGCTGGGTCATCACGACGGCGCCGTCCACGGCGGTAAGGCCGGCGATGAGGTGCGCCACCTCGAAGATGGCCTCATCTAGCAACGATAGGCTCGCGTCGCCGCTCGCCTCGTAGTCCTCCCAGCCAACGGGGTCTCTCGCGGGCGTGCCAGCGTAGGAACGGGCCAGCTCGCTCATCACGTCGACTATGAGCGTGCGGAAGCGCCGGCGCGGCTCCGCGTCGACGAACCTGTACTTCAGCGCCACGTAGCGGCCTTCGATGACGTCGACGGCTAGATCGGGCGGGACGATAATCAGGGTCCCCCCGTGGTGGGAATCTCTGACGGCCGAGGTGATGCGTTTGATGGTGTGCTGACCTATCACGCGGGTGATGTCGTTGTCGAGGCGGGCCCACACCTGCCCCTTCTTGCGCGCCTGATCCCTGAGCCCCTCGTGGATCTCCGCGAGCTCCTGCCTCACCGGCGCGAAGGTGTCAGGGAGCCAGCACGACCTGAACACGTCCATGGAAACGTCCGAGATCCTACCCTCGTCCAGCTTGCAAAGCGACTTCTGCCCGACATCCACAGCGATGCGCCCGGGACCGTGCACGCGCAGGACCAGGGCCCGCGGCAGGGACGGCGGGGCATCCCTCCCGCCCTGCCCCTCCCTCAACCACCTCGGTCCCGAGTGGACGAGACCCCAGATCTTTAAATCGCCTTGCTCATCCAGACGAATCCCGACGAGCGAGCGGTAGTAGTCAGCGGCGGGCGAGAGACGCCTTATCTCGTGGATATCGAACCGCCTGGGCTCGGGGAACTCGAGCCTGTGTATCCCGCCGGGCGGCCCTTCGTTGGGCGGCAAGCGCTCGGGGTCGCACAGGATAACCCTGAACGTGACGGCCCGCTCCTCTTCACGCAGCAGACTCGCCTGGTAGCAGGTGGAGATCAGGGTCTCCACCGTGTCCTCGTCGGGAAGCGGACCGTTCCTCTCCTCGTCCCACTGTTCGCAGACGACATGGGCGAGGTCAGCCGGGTATGCGTCTTGCGTAGCTCTCCTGGTGTGCTCCACGGCACCCATTCTATTCCCCCGCGGGCGCAAGTCGAAATATCCTGTCGTCTTGCTCGCTGACCGGGTTGCCGTAGGAATCTTGGTTCGAGGTCGAGACCCAGAGAGACCCGTCCGGCGCCTGCGCCACGTCCCGCACCCTTCCAACCTCCGCGTAGAGAAGCTTCTGCCTCTCGATGATCTCACCCCTGCCGTTCAGCTCCAGGTGCCAGAGCCGTTCGCCGCGGAGGGCGGTGACGAAGAGGTCGCCTTCCCACTGCGGGATCGCCCCATCGACCATGATCTCCGCCCCGCTAGGAGATGCTTCGGAGGTCGGCCAGACGGTAATGGGATCGACGTACCCCTCGTCTTCACCCCCCTTGCCCTCGACCTCGGGCCAGCCGTAGTTCTCTCCGGCCTCGATCCTGTTGACCTCGTCCCACGTGTTCTGGCCGAACTCGCTCGCGTACAACTGCCCATCAGCGTCCCACGCCAGCCCTTCGACGTTGCGGTGGCCAAAGGAGTAGACGGGGTTGGCCGGGAAAGGGTTATCCGGCGGGATGGACCCGTCGGGCTCGATCCTGAGGATCTTACCCCCGAGGGAGCTCCGGTCCTGGGAGTTCTCAGGGTCTCCTGCGTCGCCCGTGGTCACGTACAGCATGCCGTCCGGTCCGAACTTGATCCTGCCGCCGTCGTGGTACGAATTGACCGGGATGCCTGTCAATATGGCCTCGGGCTTCTCACCGATCCTGAACCTGACCACCCGATTGTCCCTCTCGGTCGTGTAGTAGGCATAGACGTAATGGTCCTCCTCATAATCTGGGGAGACGGCGACGCCGAGCAGCCCGCCCTCGCCCGACCCGCTCTCGGGCAAGGTCTGGATCTCCCGAATATCGCCCGAAGAACTTACCCGAAGGAGCCTGCCAGAGTCACGCTCGGTGACGAGGGCGTCATCATCGGGCAGGAAAGCGAAAGACCAGGGCACCTCCAGGTTCGTAGCGAGGGTGCTCACCTCGACCCGCTTCACCGTAGTCCGGCCGGACCCGGCAGTATCTTCCGTTTTCCCTCCGGCATCGATCGGTCCAGGGTCTTGACCGTCGCCCCCACTTCCTTCGTAGGTCCGGTCGCAGGCCGCGCACAGCAGAACGAGCAGAACCGTCAGCAACACGGTCCGGCCAAACGACACTGCTGTAGGGGGTGATACTGGCATGTCCTCCCTGCTACGGGTGACGGAGATTATATTGCGGGAAGGCCGTTTTCCGGACTATCCCAAGAGCGTCGCGACCTCTTCTTCGGAGAGCCTTAGTTCTGTCGCTGCGACGTTCTCTTCAAGGTGTTCCACGGAAGATGTCCCTGGAATGGGGAGCATGACGGGGGATTTCGCAAGGAGCCAGGCGAGGGCCACCTGCGCGGGAGTGGCGTCGTGACGGGTGGCTATCTCATCCAGATCTCCGCCGGGACGGGCAAGTTTCCCCGTCGCAAGCGGGAACCAGGGGATGAACGCGATGCCCTCGCGTTCGCAGGTCTCGATGACCGCCTCAGAGGAGCGGTCGGTCAGGTTGTAGCGGTTCTGTACGGAGACGATGGGCACGATGTCTAGCGCCATAACTAGCTCCCTCACGCCCACGTTGGAGAGGCCGACGTGACGGATCTTGCCCTCATCCCGCAGCTCGGCGAGCGCCCAGACCGAATCCTCGAACGGAACGCGGCTGTCCGGCCGATGGAACTGATACACGTCGATCGTGTCCACCTTGAGGCGGCGGAGACTTCCCTCGCACGCCTCGCGCAAGTGTTGCGGCCGTCCTTTCGTCTGCCAGCGTCCGGGTCCGGGCCGGACGAGGCCGCCTTTCGTGGCGATCACAAGGTCGTCCGGGTAGGGGTAGAGAGCGGAGGAGATCTGACGCTCGTTCACCTCGGGTCCGTAGGCGTCTGCCGTGTCTATGAGGTTGATCCCGACCTCAACCACCCGCCGCAACACGGCCTCCGCGGCCTTGGGATCCTCCGGCTCCCCCCAGATGCCAGGCCCGCACAACCGCATCGCTCCGAACCCGAGGCGCTTGACCTTGAGATCGCCCAACTGCAGCGCGCCAGCCCCGTTGCTCTCGTTCTCTGTCATCCTCTGTTCCTTCCGCTAGCTCGCACACCAGAGGTTACCGCAGCGCAAACCAGCAAGGCCGGCAGAGCTCTATTCCGGTATACTCACGCCGCTTTGCCCGACACCACCTGGAACACGAGGAACCGGGGCGACACCCGCTCGAACTCGGCGAGCGGCGCGTCTTTGTGGACTGGCAGGTGAGCCCTGGCACCGGGCGCCCGCTTCAGGTAATCCTTGAGCACCGGCGCCCGGTACTCCGGGGCAACCTCCTCCAACCTCACTTCTTCTCTGCGACCGTGAAGCAGGGTGACCTTGCCGCCCGCCGCCTTTACGTTGCGCACCCAGTTTACGTCCTCCCCGAGCATGGAAACGAGATAGCGCTCACCATCGAAAACGACCATGACGAGCGGCAGACGGAAGATCCGGCCCGTTCTCCGGCCCGGTACCTCCAGCGTGACCATGTAGTTTGGGGCCACCCCGAGTGCATACACTATGGCACCACCCCGATCTAGGAGCCGCGCCACCCGGTTGGGACGTCCCCCACGATAGAACCATCCAGCTAGGCTCATCCCTCTGCCCTCCTCGATCAAGGCCAACATCCCACATTTGTTCGTACGTGGTAACTGTACAATGTACAGTTACCAGCTTACCTGTACGATGTATAATTGTCAAGGATGGCTGAGGCAGATCGACAGGGCGCGGCGGACAGGAAGCATCTCACCCGTGGGGTGGTTGTGGAACGTGCGCTGGTGCTCTCCGACTCCGGAGGGCTAGGGATTGTGACGATAAGGAGGTTGGCGGGGGATCTCGGCGTGACGCCGATGGCTCTTTACTGGCACTTCCGCAACAAGGACGAGTTGCTCGACGCCATGATGGACAGGGTATTTTCGGAGGTAGATCCAACATTGGACGAATCGGCGACCTGGCTCGAGCAGTTCAGGGAGCTGATGGATTCGCTGGCCGGCGTGTTGCGGGTGCATCCCGGGACCGCACCGCTCTTCGCGACCCGCACCAACTCGTCAGAGAGCAGCCTCCGTCTGACCGAGGCCGCGCTTGACACACTCAGGCGAGGAGGGTTCTCCCCCACCGAGGCGACGCAGGTTTCACGGCATGCGTTGAGCACCGTCGTCAACCTGGTGACCGGAGAGCCGGGGTTCATCGCTCCGGAGGATTCGGGGGAGCTGTCGGACGCCAGGCGCCGGGCGCGGGTCTTCCTCGAAGCGCTGCCACCGGACCGTTATCCGCGGCTAGTCGAGGCGGCGGCCCCTTTAAGCGCCCGCGAAGACCCTGAGGCCTACTACGAGTTCGGCCTGGATCTTCTGCTCGCCGGTATCGCGGAGATGGCCGCCCGCAAGGCTCGTGGTCTAGGCAAGAAAGAACACCGATAAACCGGGGGGCTGCGTGAGGGCGCATCTGGACGCGCTGCGTCCCGTGCTCGGTGTCCTGCTTCTGGCCGGGTACGGTTGGCAGACGTTCGCGCCGGATTCTTTCGGGACGGCTTTGTTTCTGGGAACAGGAGCGGTGTTGTTCGTGATTTCCGTGCCTTGGTCGAGCACCTTCCACAGGGCATTCGCCCTCGTCGCATTCATCGCTCTTTGCGCGACGGTCATCTCCGGACGCTTCGACTTCGTGGACTATTACAAAGGCATGCCGACGTACTGTGGAATCGTGGCCGTGTTGCTCGTCCTCAGCATCGCGGGGTATCCCATCCGGGCTGCTCGTTTTGAGATCCAGATCCGGGCGCTCATGGCGGCGCTGACCCGCAGGGGCGTGAGCGTCAAGACGACGGCCGGGGCCCTCGGTCACGTCCTCGGGGCCGTCCTCGACGTGGGAGCGTTGGTCCTTATAGATGTGATCACGGGCCGCTCCGCACCCAAAGAGCGCATTGACTCCTTGAAGTGGGCCGGGCGCGCCTACTCGTTCGCACCCCTGTGGACCAACCTCAACCTCCTGACCGCGACGACCATCGTTCTGACCGGCGTCTCCTACCCGAGCCTGCTCGCCGTTACCCTTCCTTTCGTATTCGTCGGCCTCGCGGTGACGCTGCTCTTCGCCCAGCGGGAAGGGGGCGAGGTGGAAGAGATCCCGCGTGCGCCGCTGGACCGTGGGGCGGCCGCCGTCCTCCTCTACCCCGTGCTGCTGGTCGCCGCCGTCGCGCTGGTCAACGTCGCGTTTCCCGCGCTGCCGCTGACGGCGGCGATCGCCATGACGGTCGTGGTTATCGTGGTGCTTATCGCGACGCTTGCGGCGGTGCACACCCGCAGGATGTCGCCCCTGGTACGGCTCGGGCGCGAGACGCGGGGCTCACTCGCGACCTCGCACGCCGAGTTCGCCCTCTTCGTATCCGCCGGCGTCCTCGTCCTCTCTCTAAAGGAGCTCGGTGCACTGGCGCCGCTCGGCGCGTTGCTCTCTGCCCTGCCGACCGTCCTGGTCGCCCCCGCTCTCGCCCTCATCATGGCCGTGGGGTTTATCTCCGGCATCCACGTCATCCCTATGGTGCTGCTATTGAACACGGCGTTCCCGTTGGACGGGGGGTCAGCGCCGGCTCTGTGGGCCGCGGCCCTGCTACTAGGCTCCCAATCCGTCCTCCTTCTCACCCCTTTCTCCACCACCGTCACCATGCTCTCACGGCTGACGGGCATGCACCCGCTGGATGTCGGTCCCAGACGCAACCTGGGGTTCGGCCTCGCCGTGGCGGTGGGGGCGATGCTCTACCTAGGTGTACTGACCCTGTTGCTCCTGTAAAAGCGGCTCGAGCAGGGTTCGAACCCCTGCTTGAGCCCTGCTGGTCAGATCGGTGCCGCCGTTTGGCCTATCAATTGATCCTCTGTTGCTGCTTCACCGGTGAGCCTCCGTCTGGAAGATCCATTGGTTGCCTGTAATAGTTGCTATTGCCCGCGCGGTGAGGGCGTTACCTCGCGAGCCTTGCCCCGCGCAGCTGCGCAAACGTGCCCTTCGAGACCAGGACGACCAGCCGTGTACCGGAGCGCGGTTCGCCGTTCTGCCGAAGCCGCTTCTCGAGCCGTAGCGTTTGCACCTCTCGCCTTATCCCCTCGTTGCGCTCCCTCGTCACGTAGGGTTCGAAGCCGGAATAGTAGGTCATGGGTCTTCTCCTTTTCGTCGGTTGGCCGTTTGCTTCACAGGTTCAGCGTAAACGCCGACCGTTACACGGCCGTTACCACAGGTGCCTAGGAAGTGACCATCTTTGGGAAGGAGGGAAGAAATGCCCAACCTTCATGAAGCGCTAGTAAGGAGGCGGTGCTACTATCGGTTATCCAACTCCGCGGCGATCTGACGGTTGGTGAGGCCCTGGGCTACCAGGGACGCCACCTCCCGCTCGCGGCGACTGAGAGCAGCGGGGGCTCATTGGGAGTGGATCGTTCAGACCCAGATGGTGAAGGTGTGGTTCCCCCCTCTCCCGAAAGGGCGTACTCAACGGCCTGCTCCAGGGTCATGACCCTGCCCTCGGCGAATGCCACCTCCCAGGTCGCCCGGTCCGTCTGCGAGCGGGTGGAGTCGAGTAGAGGCTCGTACAACGTGCGCTCTGCGGGATACCAGAACTGATCGTTGGCGTCCGGGAATCCTGCGGCCGCGCCCCAAAGCCGAGCGGCTCGCGCGTCGCCCTAGCGCACCGGCGGCCACGGCGAGACACTCCAGGCCCTCGGCGGTGTCCCGATCTATATATAGCTCCGCGGTCCTCGCGAGGGAATTCTGTCAGCAGCCCGTATCACCTGCTCGCGGTGCAGGCGGTGGCCCGGCGCGAGGGCGAGCAGCTTCACGAAGCTTGCGGCCTTCCGCAGGCGCCACGCGTCCTTCCTTATGGCCGGTCCCCAACCGAAACAGAAAAGCTGCCGAGCAGCCTGAAGCGCACGGGCTCCAGATTCTCACCCGGACGGCCTTGCAAGGGATCCTCCGGCCGATGTGCACTCCCGGTGCCCATCTACGTGCCTTTCATGAGGAGGCTCGTGACTTTGCTTGGCCGCCTCGCGATGAGGTTGTTTTTCTCGCGGTTTGCCTGGTCCCACCAACGGCTTTATTGTAGCAATCGCTTCTTCGCGCTGTCTTGTGAGTGGCGCGAGAGTTTGGCTAATGCGATAGAAGGAACATGACCGTACGCAAGGATATTGGGGTTGCTTCGGACTATGCGGGCGTAGTAGAGGCAAGCATAGCCAATTCATGTAAGCGAGAAGAATAAGGGTGCTTGATGGTAGCGTTCCTGATCCTGCTGCTTTTCGCGGTCATCTTCCTGATCGCGGGAGGCGTGCTGCTCTACTTCCGAAACCGGACGAAGCAAAAGTCCGCACTCATGAGTCAGACGGAGACCTCCAACGCTTCGGATGTCGCCAGCATCGGACTGGGGACGCAGGTCGAGGTCAAGGGGACGCTCCGCTGCGATGAGCCCCTCACCAGCGAGATGGCCGAGAAGACCTGCGCCTACTACTCTTCTACGGTCACCCGCGAGTATCTGGAGAGGGACTACGATGACAACGACGTCGGGTCGGACCGGCGCACGAAGATCATCGCCCAGAACGTGCAGTTTGCGGCCTTCGTTGTCGAGGACGACAGCGGCTCGGTGACGGTAGACGCGGAGGGTGTCGAGGTCGACGCCCGCCAGGTGGTAAACCGCTTCGACAGGAACGTGGGCAACGAGGGAACGTTCTCCCTCGGCGGAATGACCGTCAACCTCGGCGGTGGCGAGCGCACTATCGGCTACCGCTACACCGAGAGCATCCTCCCCGTCAACGAGTCGGTCTACGTGCTCGGCACCGTGCAGGAGGGAGGCGGGGTAGGGGCCCCACAGTTCGGCGAAAAGGGCCACCGCTTCGTCGTCAGTCATCGCTCGGAAGAAGCCCACACACAAAGCCTCGGCAGAACCGCCCTCTGGCTCGGCCTGGGAGGCGCCGCATCCCTCGTCCTCGGCGTGGTCCTGCTAGTAGTCGGCATACTAATCCTGGTGTCTTGAGATAATTGAGGGGAAGGCGTTCCTCTACTTCCCTCAAGAGCTCTCCCTTCCGATCCTCGAGCCTGGGCTTTGCGCCGGCTCTCCTCGGAGCGGGGACCATCCATCGCACTGTCCTCTCCTCGGGGATTGCAAGACCCGTAGTTTGAGCGCTGTTCCGCGTATCAGACGGTAATGACGACTTTTCCTTGAGCGTGTCCTTCTTCCAGATAGCGGATGGCCTTGGGGGCATCGGCGAGCGGGAAGGTTTTGTCGATGACGGGTCTGACCTTCCCGGATTCGATCAGCTCTTTGAGGACCAGCATGTCCTCGTGGTTCTCCCTGTTGATGAACGTGCCAAGCTTCTGGCCCACGAACGGAGACAGCATCATCGCCCGCAGCTGGCGATCTGTGCCTCCGAGCCACCGTCCTCCCCCTTCGCCTCCAACGATGACGAGGGTTCCCCGGGAGGCGAGGGCGCGCCGCAGGCGTGACAACGAGGAGTTACCGCCGATGTCGAGGATCAGGTCGTAGCGCTGCCCCCTCTCGGCGAAGTCCTCGCGCCTGTAGTCGATGATCCGATCCGCACCGATCGATCGGACCATCTCCACCTTCTCGGTGCTGCACATGCCGGTGACGTGCGCGCCGAACGCCCTAGCGATCTGCACGGCGTAGGCTCCCACGCCGCCCGAGGCGCCGACGATCAACACCTCCTGCCCCGGCGCGACCCGTCCGTGGTCGCGCAAGGCTTGCAGGGCGGTCGAGCCCATGATGGCGAGGACCGCCGCCTGCTCGAAGGTGAGGTTCGCCGGCTTGGGCGCGAGCTTGTCCTCGCGAGCACACACGTACTCGGCGTAGGAGCCCTTGCCGATGTCGAACACCTCATCGCCTGGCTGGAAGCGGGTCACGTTCTTGCCGAGCGCCTCTACGACCCCGGCCATGTCCGAGCCGATGACGGGGTTCTTGGGCGCTCGGAAGCCGTAGCCCGCGATCCGTATCGGATAGGGAAGACCCGTCAAGACGTGCCAGACGTCCCTACCCACGCCGGTCGCATGCACGTGAACCAATACCTCGTCATCTCCGAGCTCGCGCTTGTCGATGTCCCGGAGCTCGAGAACATCTGTCGAGCCGTAGGTGTCTCGGGCAATCGCTTTCATGGAGTTCCTCCAATTGAACCCCCGTCCGTTCATCATACCGACCATATGCTGACCGGCTGACATGCTGAAATGCTGACGGCTAATTCTGCAGGTTCTCGAAGATTCCTGCAGCGCCCATACCGCCGCCGATGCACATGGTGACGAGGCCGTACTTCGACCCGCGACGCTTCATCTCGTGGATCAGCTGTATCGTGAGCTTCGTTCCGGTCGCGCCCATCGGATGACCGAGCGCGATGGCGCCGCCGTTGACGTTGGTCTTATCCAGGTCCATGCCGACCTCACGTATGACAGCGAGCGCCTGCGCCGCAAACGCCTCGTTGAACTCGATGAGGTCGATGTCGTCCATCGTGAGCCCGGTCTGCTCGAGCAC
This sequence comes from Actinomycetota bacterium, assembly GCA_046733115.1. Taxonomy (GTDB): domain Bacteria; phylum Actinomycetota; class Rubrobacteria; order Rubrobacterales; family Rubrobacteraceae; genus Rubrobacter_D. Next base: position 18,679 of record JBKPOM010000270.1, read on the forward strand.
CTTGGGAATGGCCACCGTCGGCCCGATGCCCATGACCTCTGGCCTTACTCCCCCGACGGCGAAACCGACGAAGCGGACGAGCGGCGTCAGCCCGCGCCTCTCGGCCTCCTCCCTGTCCATCACGACCACGGCCGCGGCCCCGTCGCTGCGCTGCGAGGAGTTGCCCGCGGTAACCGTGCCGTCCTGCTGGAAGGCGGGCTTGAGCCTGGCCAGCTTCTCGGTGGACGTGTCGCGCGGCCCCTCGTCGCGCCCGAAAGTCGTCTCCATATGTCGCAAGTCACCGCTCTCGTCCACCCAGTCGAACTCCACGTCGAGGGGTACGATCTCCTCGTCGAAGACGCCGCCTTCGATGGCCTCCCTGGCCAGGGTGTGGCTGCGTAGGGCAAACTCGTCCTGGTCCTCGCGGCTCACGTCGAACTCGCGGGCGACCTGCTCCGCGGTCAGGCCCATGCCCATGTACGCGGCTGGGTTGATCTCCATGAGCCGCAAATTCGGCGAGAAATTCGGCATCTCCAGCGTCGAGGACATGTGCTCCGTCCCCCCCGCCACGATGGTCTTCGCACTCCCGACCATGATCCGCTCAGAAGCCATCGCAATGGTCTGCAGCCCCGAAGAACAGAACCGGTTGACCGTCTGCGCAGGCACCGCGTCTGGCATCCCCGCGAGCAACGAAGACAGCCTGGCAACGTTGTACCCCTGCGTCCCTTCGGGCATCGCACATCCGATGATGACGTCCTCCACGTCCCCCTTCTCGAGCCCCTCCGCACGCCTCACGGCCTCACCGATGGCGGCGGCGGCCATGTCGTCGGGACGGCTCGCCCGCAACGTCCCCCTCGGCGCACGCCCCACGGCGGTCCGTGCTCCAGAAACGATCACCGCTTCGCCCATTTTCGCTCCTTTCAGTCGCTCAGCACGTCGGCATTTCAGCTTTCTGTTCTTTTTGACCGGCTGACTAGCTGAAATGCTGACATGCTAATTTCTCTTCGGCTTACCTGTTGTCAGCAGCGCTTCTATGCGTTCGTGGGTCTTTTGTTGTTTCAGTAGGTCCAGGAATGCCTTTTTCTCCAGTGTAAGCAGGTATTCCTCGGGAACCCATTGGGGGAGCGAGATGTCGCCGCCGGTGAGGACGTGGGCGACGTGACCAGCGATTACGCCGTCGTAGTCGCTGGCGTAATGGCCCCACTGCATTGTCTTTACGCCCAGTTCGAGAGCGGCGCGGGCGGAGCGGGCGGAGGCGTAGACGTTTGCTCCTTGCTCGGGCGGAGTGTAGCCGTCGGCGAGGTCTACGACTTCGCGCTTGGCGGCGGAGATGAGGTGGTCGGCGTTCATCACTATGCGGTCGTCTTCCGTGAGGAAGCCCATGTCCTTTGCTTCGAGCGCGCTGGTCGCGGTTTTGGCGAGGGCTATCTGTTCGAAGGCTTTTTGGAGGAAGGGGAGCGGTGGGGTGTTGGGGGCGGTGCGGAGCGGTGGGGAGACGAGGCGGCGGGCCATCTCTTTGGTGCCTCCTCCGGCCGGGATCAGGCCCACCCCGACCTCGACGAGGCCCATGTACGTTTCGCCCGCGGCTACGATTCTGTCGGAGTGGAGGCAGACTTCGAGCCCGCCACCGAGCGTCTGGCCGTGCGGGGCCGAGACGGCCGGCTTCGGGACGAAGCGGAAGGCCATGAGGAGGTTCTGGAGGGCGTCGACGCTCTCGCCGATCGCTTCCAGGTCACCGTTCTGTGCGGCGTGCGCGATCTCGCCGAGGTTCGCCCCCACGGAGAAGTTTCTACCCTCGTTGCCGATGACGAGCCCGACAACGTCGTCGCGCTCCAGCGCCGCGAGCGCCCTGTTGCCCATCTCGACAATGTGGGCGTCTATGGAGTTGCCCTTGGAGTGGAACTCGAGGCAGAGAACGCCGTCCCCGAGGTCGAGTAGGCTCGCCGAGTCGTTCCGTTCGAGCTCCTTGGCCTCCTCCCGCAGCCGGTCGAGGGAGACGTACATCGGGTCCTCGCGGACGGGCACGTATTCTTTTTCGACCGGGCTGAACTGTAGCTCCGTGCCGTCTTCTGTTTTGTAGAAGCTGTCGTTGCCCGCGTCGAGCATCTCCTCGACCCAGCCGCCGACCTCGATGTCCATGGACTTCATCTTCTCGACGGTTTCCCGCACGCCGAGGAGGTCCCAGGTTCTGAAGGGTCCTGTCTGGTGAGCGAAGCCCCACTCCATCGCGTGGTCCACATCTTCGAGGGTGTCGGAGATCTCCGGCACCCGCCGCGACGCGTATGCCACGTACGGCAGCAGCGTGTCCCTGATGTAGCGGGCGTGTTTGTCCTCGTCTGCCTTGTCTATCAGGAACCGCAGCCTCGCGGCGAGGTCGCCCTGTTCCTGTGCCTCTTTGGCGATGGGTATTTCGGGGTTCTCGGCGGGGTGGTGTTGGAAGGATTCGAGATCTAGAACGTCGAAGACGGTCTTGCCGTCGCGCTTGTTCCGCTTGTAGAAACCGGCACCTATCTTGTTGCCGAGCAGGTTCTGCTCCAGCAGCTCTTCGAGCTTCTCGGGCGGCTTGAGTTCCTCGCGTGACTCGTCCTCGGGGACGGCCTCGTAGAGGTTCTCGGCGACGCCGACGGCGATGTCCAGCCCGACCTGGTCGTTGAGGCGGAACGTGGCGGTCTTGGGGTGACCGATGAGCGGGCCGGTGATCGCATCGACCTCTTCGATGCCGTAGCCGTTCTCGAAGGCGTAGCGCGCGGACTGCATCCCGGCGAAGGTGCCGATCCGGTTCCCTATAAAGTTTGGCGTATCCTTGGCGATGACGCCGCCCTTACCGAGCACGCGTTCCCCGAAGTTACGAACGGCCTCGACGATCTCGGGGGGCGTGTCCTCCGTGGGGATAATTTCCATCAACTTCAGATAGCGCGGCGGGTTGAAGAAGTGGGTGCCGACGAAACGTTTCTTGAAGTCGTCGGACCGTCCTTCGGAGATGCTGTGCAGCGGTATGCCGGAGGTGTTGGTCGAGATGATTGCGTCTTCCTTGGCCACCTTCTCGACCCGCTGCATCAGTTCCCGCTTGGGTTCGAGTTTTTCGATAATGGCCTCGACGATCCAGTCCGCTTCGCCCACGCGGTCGAAGTCGTCTTCGAAGTTGCCGGTCCTGATCCTGTCCGCCACGTCGTCGGCCATGAGCGCGGCCGGCCTGGCATTCTTCATCCTCTCGAAGCCCGCTTCGACGACGGCGTCATTGTCGTCGTCATCGGAGGCTATGTCGAGCAGGTCCACCTCCAATCCGGCGTTGGCGCAGTGGGCCGCTATGGCCGCGCCCATCGTGCCGGCCCCAAGTACGGCAACCTTCCTGATCCTATGCGACATAGATTCTTTCGCTCCTATCCGTAAAGTTCCCCGTGCAAAGCCTCCAGAGCCACTCTTACCCGCAAGAGGTGGACCTCGAATCTGCCCTTGATCTCCGCGTACTTCTTTTTCCCCGATGGCGTTATCTTGTAGAAGCGCCGGCTCCTCGTGTCAGGACGCTCCCACTCCCCCTCCACGTAGCCCTTTTCTTCGAGCCGTCGCAAGAGCGGGTAGATCGTGTTCGGCGAGACGCTCATCGCTCCTGCGGTGATCTCGCGTATCCTCGCCATGATGCTGTTCCCGTACGTGGGCTCCTCCCTGACGATGTGCAACACGAGCAGCGGAAACACGTCCCGAGTCTTGACCTCGCTCAGGAAGATGTCCTTCGGCGTCGCCCTCTCAATCGGCCGTCCCACAGGCTCAGCCAACGCCCTCTCTACCCGCCTCTTCATCAAAGAACTTGTCAAGATTGATAATAACACGAATAATAAGTTTGCGTAAATGTCTGGGTCCCTATAGAGTTGGGGTTCGGAGAGGCCCGTGCAAGGAGGAAGCAGTGATCGCTGACGTAACCCGGTCGTTGGGGACCGACTACTACCTGCTCGACGAGTTGTTCACTGAGGAGGAAAGAGAGATCCGGGACCGAGTAAGGGCCTTCGCCGACGCCGAGGTTATCCCCATCATCAACGAGTACTGGGAGAAGGCCGAGTTCCCGTTTGAGCTCGTGCCAAAGGTCGCCGCGTTGAACATCGCTGGGGCCACCATCGAGGGGTACGGGTGTCCCGGCATGAGCCAGGTCGCCGCCGGGCTGGTTGCCATCGAGATGGCGCGGGGGGACGGGAGCCTCAACACGTTCTTCGGGGTCCATTCCGGTCTCGCGATGGGGACTGTGGCAATATGCGGTTCCGAGGAGCAGAAGCAAAGGTGGCTGCCGGAGATGGCGAGGATGGAGAAGATCGGGGCCTGGGGCCTGACGGAGCCAGATCACGGCTCGGACTCCGTGATGCTGGAAACGACAGCGCGGCGCAACGGCGACGAATGGGCCTTGAACGGTAAAAAACGTTGGATCGGCAACGCCACCTTCGCCGACCTCGTCATCATCTGGGCCCGCGACGTAGAGGACGGGCAAGTAAAAGCCTTCGTACTAGAAAAAGACGAAAACGGCGAGCACTACCCAGGCTACTCCACAGAGCTCATAACGGGCAAGATGGGCAAGAGGGCCGTCTGGCAGCCCAACATATATCTGGAGGACGTGCGTGTCCCCGACGAGAACCGCCTCCGGGGCGCAAACTCCTTCAAGGACACCAACAAAGTCCTCACCGCTACCCGCAGCGGCGTCGCCTGGGAAGCGATAGGCCATTCCATAGCCGCTTATGAGGCGGCGCTGCAGTACGCGCAGGAGCGGGTACAGTTCGGCAAGCCCATAGCCAGCTTCCAGCTTATCCAGAATAAGCTCTCAGGCATGCTAGCCGAAATAACCAACATGCAGCTCATGTGCCACCGTCTCGCCCAGCTCCAGGAGCAGGGCAAGATGACCGGCCCGATGGCCTCGCTGGCAAAAATGAACAACGCCCGCAAGGCCAAGCAGGTCTGCGCCGACGCCCGCGACATCATGGGCGGCAACGGCGTGTTGCTGGAGTACCACGTAGCGCGCCATCTCTCGGACATGGAGATCGTCTACACCTACGAGGGCACGGACACAATTCAGAGCCTCATCGTTGGTCGCGACATAACGGGCATCAGCGCGTTTGTGTAGAAGCCGGTCAGCACGTTCGCCATGAAGAGGTAGAAACCCCGCTGCCAGGTCGAGGCGAAGAGGAGCGCTATGTACAGGATTGTGGTGATCAGGGTGTACGGGGCGTAGGCGCGCCATCGGAGATCTCCCCTTAGTCGTCGCCACCAGAAGAAGAGCGAGAGGAAGAACGATAGGACGAGTAGGAGGAAGGCCAGGAAGTGGATCGTACCGTGCCAGGTCTGTGGACCCTGCATGAGGTAGGGATCCGTCTTAAAAGCCGCGAACATCAAAGCGACGCCCCCAACGACGAGTAGCGCTTGCGCGGCCCACAGAGGCCTTCCCGATGACGCCACAGCGCGGTGAAGGCCGAGCGCGAAAATAATCAGGGTCAGCCCGAAGAAGGCGAAGCTCAACACCTGCAACCATCCCACGGGTCCAAGGGCAAGAGTGCTCGTCCAGAACACGTTGGACGCCCTAGAGGTTTCCACCCCAACCCTAGCACGAAGCCGTACTGAACCAGGGTCAAAAATACGGCAACAACCGCGAACGCAGCCGCCCCGATCATGCCGACGAGAGCAGCGCTCTTGGGCGACACTACTTCATCTCCTCTCCCTTTTCCTTGACGCAAATAATGCTACCGGCCGAAGGCCGATGCATTTCAGCACTTCAGCATGTCAGCACTTCAGCTGAAGGCCTCTCGGAGGGCCCCTTAACCTGGCAACTGAACGGGTAAGTAGGAGCAGTACTTCACGCGACAGCACGAGGAACGCATCCGTACTAAGCTGACAAGCTGAAATGCTGAAGTGCTAACAAGCCGCCTGAAGGACGACGTGCTAAAACCGACCGAAGGGAGCGACATGAAAGCCATCCGTCTGTACGAACTCGAAGGTCCCGACGAGCTCGTTTACGAGGACGTGCCCGAGCCGGAGCCGGATCCCAGGGAGACCGTCGTCCGGCTTCATGCGGGGGCGCTGAATAGGCGGGACCTATTTGCCACCCAGGGACAATATCCCGGTGTCACGCCTGATATCCTGCCGAAGATACCAGGCTCTGACGGTTCGGGCGAGGTCGTTACTCGAGGCGAGGGCGCGGAGGGTCCGGACGAGGGTACCGAGGTCGTCATAAACCCGGCGCTGTACTGGGGTGATAATCCGCGGGTGCCGGGCAAGGAGTACCGGATACTTGGTCTTCCCGACGACGGAACGTTCGCCCAGTTCATCAAGGTGCCTTCGGATCACGTCTTCCCGAAGCCCTCGCATCTCTCACACGAGGAGGCCGCGGCGCTGCCACTCGCTGCGTTGACAGCCTACAGGGCGCTCGTAACGCGCGGCGGGGTCGCGGAGGGCGAAACCGTCCTCATCCCTGGAGTTGGCGGCGGCGTGGCGACGTTTTTGGTTCAGATCGCCAGCACCCTCGGCGCCCGCGTTTTCGTCACGTCAGGGAGCGACGAGAAAATCGAAGAGTCTAAGAGCTTCGGCGCCGAAGGCGGC
>JBKPOM010000271.1:0-6782 GCA_046733115.1 Actinomycetota bacterium
GAGTTAGGGAGACCCCGCGGCGAGCCCACCGGAGGCCGCAGCAGGAAATTAAAACGGTAGTCAATGAAATAGGACACCCCTCCGATGTCTGCTTTTATGCATAGCGCGCCGTAAGCTTCGGAACGCCCGAGATGCCCCCGCCAGGCCTGCGAAGCAGCATCATAGGTCCAATATCACTGCACAACGCTATAGCGTATCGGAGCAACGGGTAACCTCTCGAAGTACCCGCGAGAAAGGCTGAGACAGATGCCGGGGTCCAGCGGCCTGGCTTCCGCTCGCCGCACTACCTTGAGTTGCCGTAGCAGAAGGTTCGTTGGCTGGAGGACGTGCAAGGCCATTTTTCGATCTTCGGCCGCCCGCGTTGGAAGACGCACGAAACGCTCCGTGTGGATTATCGGCGTGGTCGGTTGGAGGACGCATTAGCCCCTCCTAATCAGAGTCATCTCCTCTCGCCGACTCCCGACTACTCCGCGGTGGTCCTAACCGGGCCCGCGGTTAAGACGCCGGTATAGTGGGTAACAGAAGTAATATCGGAGAAAGCGAATGGTTAGGAGTAGTACATGGCTACTGCGGAACGCCGCGCGCACGTGGTGTGGAAGGGAAACCTATTCAAAGGGGTGGGCACCTTCGACCTGGTGAGTAGCGAGGCGGTGCAAGATCTACCGGTCACCTGGGCCTCGCGTACGGAGCGTCCCGACGGCAAGACTAGCCCCGAGGAGCTTATCGCTGCGGCGCACGCGAGCTGCTACGCGATGGCGTTCTCCAACACGCTCGCCGAACAAGGCAACGAGCCGGAAGAGCTCAACATCAATGCCGTATGCACCTTCGATGTCGACCAGTTGAAGGTCACAACGATGGTCCTCGAAGTGCACGGGCGGGTTCCTGGTCTCGACGCCGACGGTTTCCAGAGCGCCGCGGAGCAGGCCGAGCAGACCTGTCCCGTCTCCAACGCCCTGCGCGGCAACGTCGATATCCAGGTGAACGCGAGCCTGGACTAGCAGTTGTCTCCTAGCGGGCTCGGTCGCCGCGGGCCACGACGCCCTGGGGTTTGCGTTCGATCCAGCGCACGAACCGGGAGATGTCGGGGTGGGAGAGCAACGCCTCCACGGTGTTGTACTCCCGCTCCAACTCCTTCTCCGTCAAAGTGCGGTGAATCTGGCGGTGGCAAGCACCGCAAAGCGGCACGGTGCGATGCAACTCTTCCCGGCTAAACGAGCGCTTCACCCGCATGTTCCCATGCCGGCTGCGCGGTATCAAATGATGCCTCGTACGCCGCTCCACAACACGAGCGCACAACTCGCAAGCCCCACCACTCTCGGAGATCCTAGCCATAACGCAACCGATTGTACCCGGCGCCCCACCACACGACGAAAAGCACCATCGCCAAAGGACCTGCTACTCGTGGATTCCCGCTTTCGCAGTAATGACGGGCGACGAGAAGGCCGAACACAGTCCCATTCAAGCGGACCGGGTGTGACACTCTGAAAACTTGACAAGCGAAGCCCGAAGGGCGAAGCGTGCTGATAGTGTAGGCCGCAAGGCCGGAACGTGCTGAAAGCGGAAGCCGAAGGCTGGAGCGTGCTGTGAACCGCTGACGCGGTTCACAACCCGGGCCATGGAGTAGCCGTCCACGTACTCGCCGTTTCGGAAAGCCATGCGGCGGTGGGTGCCTTCGATCTCGAACCCGAACTTTTTGTACAGTGCTATGGCTGGGGCATTGTCCACGTAGACGCGCAGCCCTACGCGGGTGAGGTTTAGCCACTTGTCGGCGAGGTCGAGTGCCGCATCCATGTGCGCCGTCCCGACGCCCTTGCCCTGCCAGTCGTCACGCACGACCATCCCGAGGGTCGCGCCGTGACGCTTACGCCAGCGGATGGAGGCCTCGAGGCTGAGGCTCCCAACCACCTCGCCGTCGACGCAGGCCACCAGCGAAAACAGCCCCTCTGGCGGCTCCGCGAGGCGCCGGCGCCACATCTCGACCGATGGTAGGGGCATCTGCATGGTGCCCGCTACCGCTCGCGCACCGCAGAAGATGCGTTGCAGGGCCTCGTAGTCCCCCGGCTCCGTGCGGCGGACGATCACGTGCGACCCTCTCGAAACCTCCTCGGGCATGTCGGCCAAAAGCCTAGCATGATGCATGACCAAACTATTTCTCACCCGTCTGCGACACAGGGCAACACCCTGGTAATAGGCGATGGCAACGATAGATAGTTCCTATCCGAAGGCTTTATCTATGGGCAAATCCTGCGTAGAGATCCTGTTAGACTTTTCATCCGGTCGAGAGAATAGAAGATAGTTTTGTGATATTGTGCGCATGTCTGGGGAGAGACGGAGTAGCTTCGACCAAGCCGCATCGACCGCTCTGTTCGAGGAAAGGAGAGCTTACAGGGATCCGCTCAAGAGGGTATTCGCTTTGGGATGGAGACGAATCTTCGGGGAAAGGGGAAACGTATGAGTGAATCCAGCGCGCAAGAAGACCAGATCAGAAAGATAGTACGGGACGAGACTCAGGGCGAGGGGGAGGCGCCTCCGGCGGCACCAATTGCGGACCCCGCTCCTTTGGGACTGGCGGCTTTCGCGCTCACGACGTTCCTGTTGAGCCTCTTCAACTCGGGGCTCTTGCCCGAGTCGGGAGAACCCCTGGTCTTCCCGCTGGCGGCTTTCTACGGTGGGCTCGCGCAGTTCGTGGCCGGAATATGGGAGTTCCGTAACAACAACACCTTCGGCGCCACGGCGTTCACTTCTTACGGCGCGTTCTGGCTCACCTTCTGGGCGTTGGAGACCTTTTACGCCGAGCGGATCCCCGCGGATCAACTTCCCCTTTTCGTTGGTTGGTTCCTCATCGCCTGGGCCGTCTTCACGGCGTACATGTGGATCGGCTCGTTCAAGGTCAGCGTGGCTGTGAACATCTTGTTCCTCCTGCTGACCGCGACGTTCTTCCTGCTGGGCCTCGGCGACGTGTTGGGCAGCGACGGGATCGTCGTGCTTGGCGGCTACCTTGGGCTCGTGACGGCGCTCGTCGCCTGGTACGCCTCGGCGGCGGGTGTGGTCAACGACACTGTTGGCCGGATCGTCCTGCCCGTCGGAGTCCGCGAGTAAGAAGACGCTGGCGGTATGGAGTGGAAGAGGGGCCGCGAGCGCGGCCCCTCTTGCGTTCTCGAGCACACTTTTTCGGGGAAGAGCTTACTTTTTAGACTGCGGAGCGCGGCATAACCCCATCGGGCCGAGGGTAATGCCGCCCCCGTCGGTTCAACTCGTCCGGATCATGCCTTTTCTATGCTCACCGCGCAGGCTTTTAGCTCGGCCGTTCCGGACTGCGGGTCTACGGCGTTGATGGTCAGGACGTTGGTCGGGACCTGATCCGGGAAACTGTAGCCCATGAAGAGCAGCCCGGGCCGCACCCGATCCGTTACTCGGGCCGTGACCGCCTCGACCGTCCCGCGGCGGGAGCTGACGCGCACCGGGTCGCCGTCCTCGATGCCGTGCTTCTGTGCATCCTCTTCGCAGATCTCGAGCAACTCCTCGGGGTCTTTGACCTTCTTGTAGTCCTGGGTCATCGTGCCCGTGTTGTGGAAGGCGAGGCGGCGGCCGGTCGTAAGCTGGTAGGGAAACTCTTCGTCCGGCATCTCGACCGGGCCTTCGTGGTCCACGGGGGTGAAGGGAACCCGGTTCTCGACCTCTTCGGCCCGCAGCTCGGCGTGCAGGAACTTGGTGCCGGGACCCTTCTGCCCGACCACGTCGGTCGTAACGGACCCGCCTTCGGCGTTCTCGGCGCCTCCCGTGCTCGCCATGAGTTCCTCTTTGGGGGTGATGTCGGAGATCTCCTCGAAGCTCCCGTCCAGGCAGGGCCATTGGATGCCGCCGTACTTCTCCAGCCGCTCGTAGCTGATGCCTGAAAATTTGGGCGCGAGGAGACGAACCTCGTCCCACACTTCCTCGGTGGTCTCGAAGTTCCAGTCGTATCCCATGCGATTGGCGATGTCGCGCAGGATCATGATGTCATCCCGCGCCTCGCCGGGCGGGTCCACGGCCTTGCGTACCCGCTGCACGCGCCGCTCGCTGTTGATAACCGTACCATCGGTCTCTGCCCAGCTCGCCGCGGCGGGCAACACCACATCGGCCATCCTGGCGGTCTTGGTCATGAGGATGTCCTGCACGACCAGGAATTCCAGGCTCCCGAAGAGCTTCTCGTGCTTGTGCTCGTCGGCGTCGGACTGAACCGGGTTCTCCCCGATGACGTACATACACCGGATCTCACCGTCCGCCACGGCGTCCATCATCGCGGGCTGGTGCTTGCCGACCTTCTCCGGTAACGGCGAGCCCCAGACCTCCTCGAATAGCTCGTGCGCCTCGGGATCGTCCCACGTCCAGCCGCCGACCATCTTGTCTGGCAAGGCGCCCATGTCCCCACCGCCCTGCACGTTGTTCTGGCCACGCAAGGGGTTGAGGCCGGAACCGTACTTGCCCACGTGTCCGGTCAAAAGGCCCAGGTCGATGAGCGCGAACACGCCGTCGGCGCCGTTGTGGTGCTCGGTGATGCCAAGCGTCCAGTTCAGCGTGGCCTTCTCCGCGGTGGCGTACATGCGGGCCACATCGCGGATGTCGTCCGCCGGGACGCCCGTGATCTGCTCGGCGTACTCGGGCGTGTATCCGCCGACCTTCTCCTTGTACACCTCGAAGCCTTTCGTAGCGCGTTCGACGAACTCCCTATCATACAGATCTTCCTCGATGATGACGTGGCCCATCGCGTTCGCCAGGCAGATGTCGGTGCCGACGTTGAGGCCGAGCCACTTGTCGGCTTTCTTGACCTGATCTATTTTGCGCGGGTCGATCACGACCATCTTCGCGCCGTTCTTGATGCCGCGGCGCATGTGGTTGTAGATGATGGGGTGGCACTCCATGGTGTTGGAGCCCCAGCAGATTATTACGTCGGTGTGCTCGAGCTCCTCGTAAGAGGTGGTCGCCCCGCCCGCTCCAAACGTTGCCACCAGACCGGTGACGCTGGCGGCGTGTCAAGCACGGTTACACGAGTCTATGTTGCTGTTCCCGAGTACTTGCCTGACGAACTTCCCGGCCAGGTAGTTCAGCTCGTTGGTCGAGCGCGAGGAACTGAACATCCCGAAGGCGTAGGGACCATGCTTTTCTTTGATCTCGCTCATCTTGCCCGCCACGAGATCCAGGGCCTCATCCCACGACGCCGGGACCAGCTCGCCGTCCTTGCGGATGAGGGGACGCGTGATCCTCTTGTCGCTGTAAAGGTGACGCCAGCCCTCGCGGCCCTTGATGCACGCTTCGCCCTTGCTGGACGGATTTTCCTTCTCGCCCGTCACCTTCTGGATGACGCCGTTCTCGATCTTCAGGATCAGGCCGCAGCCCACGCCGCAGAAACCGCAGATCGTATTAACTTCCCGCGCGCCATTGACCCTGCCGTTCTCCGATACCTTCTCCGTTGCCGTCGCCATGCGGCTCACCCCTTCTCGAACGAATCTTCCTTTGTCCCCAATTGTAACTTCGATGGCCGGGATTGCCCAGCATGGCGGCATGTCAGCATTTTGTCTTTGGCTGATTGCTAACGCTGTAGGGAAGGAGGACCTCCATGAGCGAATCAGGGTCACGTGAAAGCGGAGGCCAGTCCAGCACCGGCTTCGCTTTATGCTGTGAGCTCAGACGCCAACGGGCGTCGTCGCCCCGTTCTCGCCAATCAGCCGATCAGCAAAAAGCTGAAGTGCTGACCAGCTGAAATGCTAGAGCGCTACGCGCTCTTGCCCGGCGTACACGTTGAATCGTCGCTCGCGCAGGAACCCCACCAGCGTCATACCGTACTCCCTTGCTACGTCGACCGCGAGGCTGCTCGGGGCGGAGATGGCGCACACGAAGGGCACGCCCGCCGTGAGGCACTTTTGCAGGATCTCGAAGCTGCTGCGCCCGCTGACCATGACGATGTGCCCCGAGAGCGGCAACCTGCCTTCCAGCAGCGCCCACCCGACGAGCTTGTCCGTCGCGTTGTGACGGCCGACATCCTCCCTGAGCGCGACGAGGTTCCCCTCCGCGTCGAAGAGCGCCGCCGCGTGCAGGCCGCCTGTCGCGTCGAAGAGTCCCTGCGCCTCCCGCAGCTTATCGGGCAGGGAGTAGATAGCCTCGGCAGAAACTTCCGGTCCTGGCCCGAGGACGGGGCATCCGCGCAACTCCAGTTGCTCCAAACTTGCTTTGCCGCACACGCCGCAGGCGCTCGAAGTGTAGAAGTGCCTCTCCAGCGGGCGCAGGTCGTACTCCGTCCCTCCGCGCAGCTCGACGTTCACGATGTTGTACTGCTGCTCGGCGTCGAGGTCCGCGTCGACGCAGTAGCTGATCTTCGCGATGTCGTCGGAACTCTTCACGATCCCCTCGCCGTACAAAAACCCCGCAGCGAGCTCGAAGTCCGCCCCAGGGGTGCGCATCGTGACGGCGACGGTCTGCCTGCCCCCACCCGTGAGAAGCCTTATCTCCATCGGCTCCTCAGTCGCGAGCGTGTCTGGCTTGACGCGCATCTTGCCGTCTTCGACGATCCGAACTCGCGTCCTGGTCTTGCTCGCGCGCCTGGCTTTGCCCGAGGTCTTCTCCAGCATCAGGTTCTCCCGGTCGGGTTCCCCTCAAGTGTATCAGCGGGCGCGTGTTAGCATGCACGGACCATGTACGGCGAGATCGGACGTATACCTTGAGGTTGATGGGCCTCCCGAACGTCGCCCGCTACCCCGAGGCGACCGTGGCGAGGGGCGAGACGAGCATCCTGATCCGCTTCCGCG
>JBKPOM010000272.1:0-9239 GCA_046733115.1 Actinomycetota bacterium
CCGGAAAGCATGAGCTGCCGACCCCCGATTCCTCGACCGGCAACATCGATTTCCGGTGTGTGAAGAGAGCGTAGCAGCGGGTGACGGGCAACGTCTTTGTCCATCACGACCATCTGCACACTCGACCTGTGGAATCGTCCAGCCCGGCAAGGACGAACTGCGCGCGTTGGGGCCTCTGAGTTAGCATGCGCGCAGAACCGGCTCGCCTGAACTCTGCGATCGCCTGGCTTTTCGTGCTCGGCGCGTCCTGCTTCGCTCTTGGCACGATCCCCGCGTAGGTGCGCGCGGTAGGAGCGGCCGCGGACGCCATGACCTTCTTCGTCGGATCGATCTTCTTCACGTCGGCGTCGTACTGCCAGTTGGTGCAAGCGCAAAGTCCCGGGATGACGGGCGTCGATGAACGGCGCCAGCACACCCGCATCCGGGCCCAGCCTTGGGCTTGGCGGCCGCGCGACAAGAACTGGCTGGCGGCAGTCACGCAGTTCCCCGGGACTCTTTTCTTCAACATCAGCACGTTCGCGGCGACCGTGAACAACCTCACCGCGGCGGAGGCCGACAAGCACGTCTGGCGACCGGACGTCTTCGGCTCCGTTCTGTTTCTCGTAGCCAGCGCGTACGCGATTTCGGCCCTGGGAGTTGGGTTCTGGGACCTACGGTTGCGAGCTCTGCCCTGGTGGATCGCGTGGCTCAACATGCTGGGTTCTGTGGCCTTCATGGCGTCGGCGATCGCGAGCTTCGTGTTGCCGAGCACCGATACCCTGATCGACCTTCCGCTGGCCAACGCAGGAACGTTCCTCGGAGCGGTGTGCTTCCTCGTCGGGGCGGCACTCATGCTGCCCGCCTGGCGGGCCTCGGTACGGTCGAGGTCGCCCTAGATGGACGTAGGCGTACTCCGAAGTACGCATGCGGGATGCGATACTGCCCTCGAAGCGTCTCGGCCGCAGGCGGCGCCGGGGGATAGGCGCGGTCGAACGCTGAAGGGAGGCTGTTTCTAGCCGCCGTTCGCGGTGTGGACGGGCGTGAACGGGCGCAACTCGTCTTCCCCTTCCCGCACCACGCCGTAGCTCGATTCCGGCACCTCCTTCCACGCCCCGGGCAGGTCCACCAGCGGCTCGGAGACCACGATCCGCGTCTCGTCGGATAGCCCCTGAAGGCGCGGGCGGTCCGGGTAGAGCTCCCGCACCGTGCGCATGTCGGTCGAGTAGTACAGCGTACGCGACTTGCCCTCGCTGGAGTACCTGAACCCCCAGAAGCTCTTTCCGTCGGTCGTACCTATGGTCATCTGGATGGGGTGTTCGATGCCGTGGCGGCGTCCCACCCCCTCGACGTGACCGACCATCCGCTCGACCGCCCGCGGGGGATCGTCTTCGAGCCCGAACGTCAGCGCCAGATAGAAGAGCATCTCCGAATCGGTAGAGCCTTCGATGGAGGCGTAAAGCGACTCGTCCACCGCGAGCGCCAGAACGCGTTTTATGCGATGGAAGTCGCGCACGAGGCCGTTGTGCACCCACAGCCAGCTGCCGTGGCGGAAGGGGTGGCAGTTGGTCTGCTGGACCGCCGTGCCGGTGGAGGCACGGATGTGGGCGAGGAAGAGCGGCGAGTGGACGTGGGAGGCGACCTCGCGCAGGTTGCGGTCGTTCCAGGCCGGCTCGATGGAGTGGAAGACGGCAGGGGTCTCGGTGCCGGGGGCGTACCATCCCAGACCGAAGCCGTCGCCGTTTGTGGTCTCGACGCCGAGGCGGGAGTGTAGGGACTGGTCTATGAGGGAGTGCTCAGGTCTGTAGAGCACCTCTTCGATCGGGATGGGCGAGCCCGAGTAGGCGAGCCAGCGGCACATCGTTTGCTCCTTTCTTTCGCGGCTTGGTCCCGGGTGGACGCCTCACGGGCGTTCGACCAGGGTCGCTCGCGTCGGCGGCGATCTCGCCGCTCAGATTCCGAGGATCTGCTTCTTTTTGGCCTCGAACTCGTCGTCGGTGAGGATGCCCTGGTCCCGAAGCTGGGCAAGCCGTTCGAGCTCGCCAACGTACTCGGGCTCGGAGGTGGCTGGGGCAGGAGCTGGCTCGGCGGCTTGAGCCGGCTCCCGGCGGCTGCTGAAGTCCTCCCTCATCCCTAAGTTGTCCTCTACGAACGAGCGGCGCCGCTGCATGCGCGCCATCGTCCTGTAGGTCTGCCGCGCCTGCATCCGGTCTGCGGCTCGTTCCGCGAGAAGCCCCATACGTGTTCTCCTTCCTGTGAGTTGGTCGTACTTACTCGATTCTCCGTAAGCCTCGGCGCCCGCCTCCGCGAGCCGGACCGGTCATGTGTCGTGCGTCATCGCAGGCCTCCTTCGCTTCTCGTCGCCGTTTGCTCGCGTTGCCGGGCTCTCACGTGCTACGCCCCGGCAACTGACCCCGCTGGGTGTAGCTGGCTCCCAGGTGGCCTACGTCGAGCACCAGGGCGAGGATCACCCAAAACAGCCCCCAACCCGTCAACCCGACGCCGGGGACGTACACGATCACGTAGATCAGCGTCGTAAAGGGGAGGAAGATGATGCCGAGCAGCGGCAGGATGAACGTGTGGAATGCCGCGGCGACGAGGGCCGGTCTGGCGATCCAGACTATGAGCAGGGCGAGCCTCGGGAATAGCCCCCCAAACATCGCGAACAAACAACCCATCCTCATTGCCTCCTGTCTGGTCTTGCTCCGTCAACTACAGCGGGGGCTGCTTTGTGCGGGGCGCCGATCAGGCCGCCCTCGCTGCCGGCGGGGTGGCGATTCATCGCAGCGTCCTTCCGGTCCGGTTTTTCGTTTGTTTGCTCCCGCCCTGCATGAGGCCTCTGGAGCATAAGCCCCGGCACGGTGGTGCGTCATCACCCAATTACGCGTATCCCCTAGGGGATATCCTCTCCCGCAGGCCAGGCAGCGGATCCCGGTGAGTCATCATCTCCGCTCCCGCAATCGGAAGGCGAATACGATCAAGGCCAGGCCAACCACCACGGCAAAGACGCCGATAAACGGCGCTAGAAATGGCACGTCGGAGCCGGCCAGGACCACAAGGATCGTGCCGAAAAGCACCGACAAGGCGCCGCTTCCGGCCAAGAGCCACCCGTTTTCGACCTCGGCGCGCAGCAGTATCGCGGTCAGTATCTTGAGCGTACCCGTTGCCACCGCCCACCCCGCGATGACGTAGACCAACCCGCTTACAGTCAACCCTGGCCAGGGGGCGGCCACCAGCCCGGCGACGATACCCACCGCCCCCTCGGCCAACGGAAGCGTCCTTCAGGCGCCCCGCTCTGGGGACCTGAGCGCTGGTACGAAGGTGATCGCCCCGTCCACCGCCGCGTAGAGGCCGAACAAGACGGCCAGCACGCTCAGGACGAGACCCGGCCAGAAGAGAACCACAAGCCCGAACAACAGGGCGACGAGGCCCCGTAGCGCCAGGGCTCGCCAGTTGGCGGCGAACGTGCTCAACCTCTGCTGGTATCGTCCTTCGTTGCTCACGTCTATGTCCTCCTCGAATCCGTTTCCTGCACTTTTCGTCCGCTTGCGTCCGCAACCTGATGGTAGATCGCCGCGTTGAGCTCCGCGCCCAGCAACACCACCGAAGCGCACAGGTAGAGGTAGAAGAGCAACCCCACGGCGGCGCCGAGGCTCCCGTACGTGAGGCCGTAGTTTGCGAAGTTGGCCAGATAGAGAGAGAAAGCCACCGAGGAGACAGCCCACAGCACCACGGCGAGCGCCGCGCCCAGGGCTACCGACCGGAGGCGCTGCCTGGCGTTGGGGCCGAATCGGTAGACCACGGAGAGCACCACGACAAGCAGGAAAAGGGCCACGGGAAAGCGCAGCCATCCCCACAGGCGCACGAACAGCTCGTCGAGGTCCACCAGCGCCGCAATGTTACCCACCAACTGCGGTCCGATCAGCATCAGCGCGACTGAGACGATCATCACTACCGCGAGGATGGGGCCGAAGGCCACCGAGACCGCCAGTTGTTTCCACCAGCGGCGGGTCTCCGCGACCTGGAAGGCGACGTTGAAAGCCTCGGTGAGGGTGCGGGCGACCGCCGAGACGGACCACAGCGCTAGGGCCACCCCGAAGAATAGCAGCTTGCCTCCCGCCCTATTCTTGGCCCGCTCTATCATCCCTACGAGCGGTTGGAGCTGCTCCCTGGCAGGCTCGACCACCGGTTCTAGTTGCTTTGGGACGTGCTGGTATGGTTGTGTGCCAGCGTTGTCCACTGCCGCGTTCAAGTAGTCTGTGAAGCCCAGGGCGCCCACCAATATGACGAGTATCAGCAGGAACGGGAAGAGCCCGAAGAGCCCGCGGTAGGCGAGCGCGGCTGCGTAGGTCGCCATGGGGTGCTCGAAGAAGAAGCTCAGGATCGAGCGTTGGCCGAGTTCGACGATCCCGCTCTTCACTTGCCCCCGGCTGCGCATGCCGTTCTGATCGGCCGCCCTACTCTGTGCTTACGCTCGGGCGGTCGGGCCCGACCGCCGGCTCCTCGGGGTCCGGAGCGTCGGGGTCGGGCCCGCCCATGCCCATGACGTTCGCCAGCCAGCGCGTCTCGGGGAAGGTATCCAGCATCAGGATCAGGAAGATCGTAAGCGGCGCCGCCAAAAACGCCCCTGGACCGCCTAAGAGCCACGCCCAGAAGAGGAACCCTATGAACAGGACCGTAGGCGAGATGCTCAAGCCCCGACCCATCAGCATCGGCGAGAGCGCGTTCTCGGCCAGCACGTTGATGACTATGACCCCGACGATGACCAGGATGGCGTTGGTGAGGCCGTGCTGGGCGAGGGCCAAAACCACGGCGGGCGCCACGGCCAGGGGAAGCCCGATCCAGGGTATGAAGCTCAGGAAGAATGCCAGGATGCCCCACATCAGGGGAAAGTCGACCCTCAAGACCAAGAGCAAGACGACCACGCCGGTCGCCGTGGCGAGGTTGACTATGGCGCGCAGCCCGAGCTGGCGCACCACGTTGCGGCCGAAGACAGTTAACCTGGCGACCTGCGGGTGTTCGGGGCCCGTGCTGGCGCGCAAGCGGTTCATCATGGCCGGTCCCTCCGCGAGCAAGAACAGCACGATGACCAGGATCAGAAAGAGGTTGCTCAGGAAGTCGGCAACGCCCCCCAGGACGGCGCCGATGGCTCCTGTGAGGGCGCTCGGTTTCAGCGCGTGGTGCAGGTCGGCCTTCGTAACACCCAGGCTCTGGGTCAGGCTCTGGATGTTGCTGAGCTGATCGTTCAGCTTGCTGGTATAGGATCCTATTTCCCCGCTGAACCTGGCGATGGAGACGCCCATGAGGAAGAAGAGCCCGAGGAACAGTACGCTCAGCCCCACCAGCATGATGACCAAAGCAAGCGGGGTGGGAACCCGGTGACGCCTCAGCCAGGCGTAGATCGGGCTGAAGAGGAGGGCAAGAACCACCGCGAAGAGGATGGGGTCGAGGATCGGCGCGGCAAGCCGCATCCCGACGAACACGACCACCAGCGTGGCGAGCAACAGCATCACCCGCAAGAAGGAGGGCTGGCGCAGCGCGGTGGTTATGGTTTCGCCGAATCCGGATTTGCCGTCTACCGGATCGCTAGAGGCTTCGTTCATGACCTGGCCTTTCGGAGTGCGCCTGGCTTAGTTGCCGGGCCCGGCGCGTTCTGCACGGTCTGTTTGTCGGACTGCCGTCCCTTCAACAGCGGTTCCCATCTTGCGCCGTGGGGCGGCCGCTTTGTGGGCCGCCTCACGGCGGTTAACGCACTACCCTTCGTGTGCGAAGGCCTCGCGCAACTTCTGCTCCTGCTCCTCGGGTAGGTTGGTGGAGATGATCTCGAAGTCGTAGTGCTTGAGCTCGTCGATTATCTTGTCGGGGGCCGTAGCCCCGCTGGTGAGGGCGAAGAGCGCAGACGTCCCCTCCGTGACCTTCTCTCGCACCTGCTTGATGAAGTCGTCGTCGATCCCCACATCCGCCAACGCGCCGCTCATCCCGCCCATGCCGGCGCCGATCGCCGCGCCCAGGAAAGGCATGAAAAAGATCAGTCCGAACAGGAATCCCCAGAAGGCGCCCCAGCCGGCGCCAGCACCCGCTGTGCTGTGCAGCTGGCGGGTGGTTGGCTTCTTGTTGCCCTGGGGCCAGCTCACGACCGCCGCGTCCTCGAGCGTGATCATCTGCCGCTCCTGCATGCCCTGTAGGGCGATCATGACCCTCTCTGCCCCGTAAGGGTCGTTGAACTTCAAGACCGATAGCGTCGCCACTCGCACTTCTCCTTTCTATCCGGGTACACGGATGTGCCGTTTGGAGGCCCCGTATATAGGAGGAGCCCTCCCCCTCAGGTTGCAAATCAAGACCACGTTCCTCCGAAGATGCCACAGACATCTACTTCAGGATGGGGGTCTCCCACGAGGTTGCCCGTCTACCGTGGCGTCGGGCACTGCCAGCTGCATTGGTGCGGGCCGAGCAAAGAGGCGCCTGGTAGGGTCGAAGCGGGCGCGGCGAGTCCCGCCCGCTTCGCTGGCTCCCAACGCGCCGTGCCGGGGCCTTCTCAGGCGCTCTCGACGTAGTCGGAGTGCCTGGCAAGCCCGTAGATGACCATCACGCAAAGCGCGATCATGACCACCGACAGTATCGGGGACGCCGGGATGACGAACAGCCACCTGATGGCGGTGAGGCCGGCGAAGAGGTAGCCTATCACCAAACCGAACGGCCCCCCACGCAAAAGGCTTATGCCCGCATAGAGCGCTATGAGCGCGACGATCAGGTCGAGGACGCCCCAGAAGACGAAGTTCGCGTACACCAGGTTGCCCATCTCGGTTACCCACCAGCCGGTCCCCCCGAACGCCAGGATCGCGCTCAAGACCTCGAAGCCCGCGACCATGAACATTACTACGGCGGCGAAGGTGTACATACCGGGCCTCCTGGCCACCGCCCCGCCCGAACGCTCCACGGGATCGCTCATCCCTCCGGGCCTCGGCTCGCTGTGCTGCGACATTGACTCTCTCCTCTCTGTATTTGTTCCCTTGTTGCTACGCTTCGTCGATAGCCTTCTCGATCTCCTTCGCCTCCGCCCTGACCTCCTTATTCATCTCCCACTTCGCGCGCTTTGTCTGCTCCTCGATCGCCCGCTCGACCGTCGCCTCGCCGACCACTATCAGGGCCGCTTCGCTCTCGTCGAGCATCTCGCCGACCTCCTTGAGGTCCGAGCGCGACATGCCCCCGTGCAGGTGGCCGATGAGGGCGCCGGCTCCCGCCCCTACCAGCCCGCTAACCAGGATCGAGGGAGGGAAGATCACGCCGATCGCCGCGCCGACCGCGAGGCCGGCCCAGCCACCGTGCTGGGTGGGCTTCTCGGTCTTGTCGACTATCTTTACCTTGCCGTCCTCGGTCCTGGTGATTACCGCGGCGTCGAAGGTTCCGACGACGTGCTCGCGGTGCAACTCCTTGAGAGCCTCCAGATCCGCCTTCGCGTCGTCTAAGTTCTCGTAGTCGCCCGCGTACAAGAACACCGGGTTATCGCTCACTCTGTGCCCTCCTTCGTCTCTCGTTCGATCCGATCGTACCTGCTCGGCCGGTGCGTTCGTTTAGACCCGAACTAGCTTCGGATCGCCCTGCGCACCCTGGTCACCCGCGCGGTTGTCCCGTCCTACGTGGGGTCCTACGTAGGAGACTTCCTCGGTGGTAAACAGGATCCAAAGATGCCTCAAACGCTTCATCGGGGTCTTCTGTCCCTGGCCCCAAACCGGGGGCTCGACGGCTCGCTGACCCCTCATTTGCCCTCCTTCCTCGTCTCGACTTGCCGGTCGTCACCTGGCCGCAAACCGTGCTGGCGCCCCTCCTTCTTTCCCTTGCACGGCGTGCTTCTCATGAATGGCAATGTACGCCCGTTGCAGGGGGCGCTCATCACCCAACCGGGTGTTTCCCCTAGGGGAAATGTGCCGGGTGGGTGATGACAAGCGATCCCACTTTGCACTACGCTCTCGGAGGCGTAAGAGAAACGATGAGCACCAATGGGAGTGGCGGTACGCGGATGGTACGCAGGAGCAGAAGGACGTTCTACCGCATAGTGGTGCGAAGCGAGCTATCCGACAGATACGCAGTGGCTTTTGAAGGGATGGAGATGGAGACCAGAGAAGGAGTTACGGTCCTCACGGGGAAGATCATCGACCAGCCGCACCTCTACGGCATCCTCGAGCGGATAAACGGCCTGGGGCTGGAGCTGCTGAGCGTCGAGGCCCTGCCGGAAGGGGGCCACTCGAGCGTTGAAGAGAAGATAGAGCCGAAGGGACCCGAGCTATGAGCCTGGCCGTCATCCCGCTCGCCATCACGATGAACGCGGGGCCCCAGATCATGTCGGCGATCATCTTCGTCACCGCCCCCAAGGCGCTGAAGCTCTCGGCCTACTTCATGGCGGGCGTGGTGATCGCCGTGAGTGTGGGCGTCACGATCACCTATACCCTCGCCAGCGTGCTGGGCAACAGCGTCTCGCTCGGCGACCCCTCGGATTCCGGATCCATCGGCAACATCATCCAGTACGTTCTGGTTGGGCTGCTCGTGATCCTGTCGATCAGGAGCTACCTGGGCCGCAAGACGAGCGAACCGCCGAGGTGGCTCGGCGCCCTGCAAAACGCCGGGCCCAGGACGGCGTTCACGACCGGGCTTTTGCTGCTCTCGGTGTTCCCTTCCGACTTCGTCATCCTGCTGACGGTCGGGATGAACCTCGCGCAGCAGAACGCCGGATTGGTGGCGGCGCTGCCGTTCATAGGGGCGACCATCCTCATAGCGGCGCTTCCGGTACTCTCTTACCTTTTGTTCCGTCATCGCGCCCAGCGGGCCATGCCCAAGGTGCGCGACTGGATGAACACGAACAGCTGGCTTGTGAACATAATCGTCTACGTCATCTTTATCCTGCTCATCCTCTTCTGATGCCAACTATCCCCGTCTAACGTAGATTCGCCCGAAAGGAGACCCGCGTTGGCACTGCACACGAAGGTCGATGGCGACGGGCCAGACGGACAGCGGCTCGCGGTCGATCCGCTCCTCGCCGGCGAAGTCGAGAGCGTCCCCAAGCACCGCCTGCCCGACGGACCGATGGCGCCCGAGATGGCCTACCAGATCGTCCACGACGAGCTCATGTTCGACGGCAACGCCCGCCTGAACCTCGCGACGTTCGTGACGACGTGGATGGAGCCGCAGGCCGAAAAGCTGATGGCCGAATGCCTCGATAAGAACATGATCGACAAGGACGAGTACCCGCAGACCGCCGAGCTTGAGAT
>JBKPOM010000273.1:0-15691 GCA_046733115.1 Actinomycetota bacterium
TCACGGAGAAGGAGCGAGCGGCTTCACTCTTGGTCGTGCCCCGTCGGAGGGCTTGGACGATCTTCTTCCTGAGGTCTTCTGAGTAGGCGTTCATAGGGGCATAGTGCCAGTGGACCACCTGCGCTGCAAACCGCTCTAGCATGAGCACGGAGGATATGGGACCTTCCCTAGCGGTGGAAGGTGCGACCACGAAGGCAGTCTTCGAGGCTTACGTAGAGCAGGTTCTGGGGCCTACCCTGCGTCCCGGGCATTTCGTTGTAATGGACAACCTCAGCGCTCACAAGGGAGAGCGAGTAAAGGAACTGATTGAGGACAAAGGCTGTGAGATCCTTTACCTGCCCTCCTACTCGCCCGATCTCAACCCCATCGAAGAAGCGTTCTCCAAGATCAAGGGCATCCTGCGCAAGATCGGAGCCCGCGGCAGGGAGGCTCTGGTGGAAGCGCTAGGCGTGGCCCTCAATGCGGTAAGTGCTCAGGACGCCCTGGGTTTCTTCGAGCACTGTGGTTACCGTAGAAGCGTTCAGCCTCTATGAAAACTGCTGCTTCATGCGTTCCTCCCTTCGGTAAGCAGCAGCCAACGATCCGTCATCAGCCTAAATTTCTGGCTGACGGCTGAAGGCTGAAAGCTTACTGCTTTCTATGCCAATCGGTGCTCGAAGATCGGGAATAGATTCGGCTCGTCGTTTTTGTACGGGGTGGTCTTCTCCACTTTCAGCGTGGCTGTGCGGTCCCGGATCTCGAGGCTCGAGATGTGATTGTGGAACCACGGTTCTTTGTGAACGAGATCCCAGCTCAAGTCCGGTTTTTCGACGCCGGCCGGGCGGGAAATGACCTCGCCGACGCGCCTGCCGCGTCCGGTCCAGCCGAAGCGCATGGCGAGGCGTTCGGGGAGGCCCAGCGGGTTACGCAGGGGAGAGCTGGCGGACTGGTAGACGGGGGTCTTTACGCCGTCGCCGAAGTCCATTCTGGCCAGGTAACCGTGGTGTACGTCGCCGGAGAGGACCACCACGGAGGCGGGGGAGTCGCCGTCCGAACGTTCGCCCGAGGCGACGGAGCGTAGCAGGTTGGTTAGGTCTTTGAAAGACTTCTGAAAAGCCGGCCAGTGCTCCAGGTCGACTAGCTGGCGGACCGACTCCCCGATCCTCGCCGCGTGTTGGCCCCAGGCCCCGGCGCAGACCGCCTCGCTCGCGGCCTCGAGGTGGTGCAGTCCTGGCCCAAGGAGAAAGGGGAGCGAGGTGCCGAAGAGGAGGTGGTCGAAATCGCCGGTGGCTTTTTCTTCGATCCAGGCCCACTCCTCGTCGTCTAGCATGGCGCGGTGGCATTCTTCGAGGACGCGTCCGGCCCGCGAGTCCATCACTATTAGACGTACCCTGCCGAAGTCGCGGTGGTAGCTCCAGCGCGTGCCGGCGATCTCACGGTCGGCCCGGTAGGCGAACTCGCGCAGCACGCGGGTCGGGTTCTCGGCTTCGCGTACCTTCTCGAAAAGGCCGTCTTCTTCGAGTTCTTTTGGAGACAGGTTGCCGAGGTGCTGGTAGATCCAGTAGGACATAAAGGCCCCGACGATGCGCTCCTCCCACCACGGCGTGCGGCGCATCTGGCGCACCCAGGTCTCGGAGGTGTTCCAATCGTCATTCACGTCGTGGTCGTCGAAGATCATGGCCGAGGGCACGGTCGAGAGCAGCCACCTGGTTACCGGATTGCTCCACGCGTCCCAGTACAAGCGCGTGTACTCCTCGAAGTCTGCAACCTGCTCGCCCGGACCTTCGTTCGTGTCGCGCCGCGAGCGGATGAACTCGAGGGCGCCTTCCGAGACCTCGTCTGCGTAGATCTGATCCCCGAGCAAGAACAACGCGTCTGGCCAACTCTCGCGCGGCTCGCGCATCATGCGGAGGGCCAGGGTCTGCAACGCGTCGCGCTCGTAGCCGTGCTTGTTCGCGTCGGCGGCGAGCGTGTACGGCGGCTCGTGCGGCACCGAGACGCGGCACGACCCGTAGGAGAGGTTGAACCTTCCGTCCGGCGCGATCGTGCGGATAACCGAGGGCGGGAAGTCGTCTTCGGGCCAGACCTTCTCGCCGTCGAGGGAAACGTCGTACTCGTAAGTTTCGCCCGGTTCGAGGTCCGTGATGGTGACCAGGGCGTAGTGGTGACCCTCGATCTCGAAGGTTCTTGCCGTATGGCCGAGGACTTCGACCTCGCAGGCGGTGCCGGTCTCTACCCAAACGGTCGCGTCGGTCTCTCCGACGTAGCGCAGCAGCGGACCGAGGTTTAGTTTTGCGGCCATCTCGCGGTGTTACCCGATGTTCTGCTGTCTCACACGAAGCCGACCAGGCTGGCCATGACGGACCACGACGGGAAGTATAGCGGTTCGCCCCTACCTACGGGCCAAACCGAAATCCTGACAAGCGAAGGCCGAAGGCCCGAAGCGTGCTGAAAGCACGCGTAGAAGGCGTGCTGAAATACTACAAACCGGTGAGGTTGCCTATGGGACCACCCGCGCTGTTGAGCTTTTCGCATTCACCGCAGAGCGGCTTGCCGCCGGTCCCCTGCAGAACATTCTCGGCCTTGATGCTGTTGCCGGTTTGGCAGTTGGGATTGTTGTGGTAGACGTCCGAGTTTGCCGAGTGCCAAGGGCCCTGCCCCTTAAGGATACCGGTAGTTTCCTTTAGCTGGTCCGAGGTCGAGCCGATCAGGCCCTTTTCTTTGTCCGTGGACACGCGCTCCTCCTGCCGACGCTCCCAACTGTTGCATATTTAAGCAGATAGCACGGACGAATACATTCCGCCGCGCCCGGATGGACACGGCAAGCTCACCCCGGAGTTTCTGCAACGTTTGTTTGTCAGGGGTCGCGCTGGGTAAATAGGATGCCAACGCTATTGGAGAACGACACAGGAGGAAAGAGAACATGGGCCTTGGCAATTTGGGTGACCTCAGCAACCTCGACCTGGGTCAACTGCAGCAGTATCTACCGAATCTGGACTTCCCGGCCGGCAAGGACGAGGTGGTAAATCAGGTTCAGAACAACGGCGCGCCGCAAGAGGTAATCGACGGTGTGAAGAACTCGAGCACCGAGACCTTCAACAGCGCCGATGAAGTATTGCAGGCGGTGCGGGGCAACAAGTAGGTAGCACTTCAGCATTTCAGCCGGTCAGCACTTCAGCGTTTTAGCTCTTTGTTCTTGCTGATTGGCTGATACCGAGTCCGTCCTTACAGGAGCGCGCTGGGGCTCCGCGCGAACGCGCCAACCCCAACCCGTCATTCCCGCGAACGCGGGGATCCACGAGTAGCGCAAGACGTGGGCCCGGCGCGACAGCGTTGCCATTCACCCAGACTTGGTATGAGGGAGCGAATTGCAGGGGTTTTGACCCCCCTGCAATTCGTTTTGGGGTGGAACATCTTGCCGGATCAGTCTGGGACTGTACCCTCGATCAGGTAGTCCACCACACCTTCTAGCGAGCCGCTCCTACCGAACGCGGCCCGCTGTAGCTCCGCCCCGGTGCCGAGCTCCGCGATCTCCAGCACGTCAACCAGTTCCTCTTCGCAACCGAGGTCCTGGGCGATGGGCCGCAGCTCCTCGATCAGCGCGCGGGCCAACGAGCGGGCCTGCAGCTCTCTTCCGGCGGCGAAGTCGTAGAAGTCGGCGTCCATCCCGTAGCGCACCGCGCGCCACTTGTTCTCCGAGTTGTACACCGGGTCCGTAAAGGGCACCTCGTCCACCGCGGCTTTGACCACCAGACACTGAACCAGGGCGACCAGGGCCGCCGTGTGGGACGCGTCCGTCTGTACGTCCGGCGAGCGAAGTTCGACGGTGCCGAACTTCTGGTGGGGTCTGGCATCCCACCAGCACCAGGAGTAGTCGGGGATGGACCCCGAGGCGACGAGGGCCTCGATGTGGTCCTCGAAGTCCTCCCAGGAGCGGAAGGCCGGCGGTAGACCCGAACGGGGGAACATCTCGAACACCTTGATGCGCGTGGAGCCCAGCCTGGTGTCGGAGCCGCGCCAGAAAGGCGAGTTGTTCGAAAGCGCGATGATGAGTGGCACGTACCCGGCGAGCGTGTTGATGACACGGATCGCCGCGTCCCCGTCGGGGACGGCGACGTGGACGTGCAGACCGTAGATCGCCTGCGTCCTCGCGACCCAGCCCATCTCCTCCTCGACACGAAGGTTGTGAGCCCCACTAGTAAGCGGCTGCTCCGTCGGTTCCGAGAAAGGGTGGGCGCCCGCGGCGACGATCTCGACGCCCCTGCTGCGCGCGAGGCTGCGCACCTCCCTACGCAACCCCGGCAACTCGCGCGCGAGGTCGGCCGCCGACGCGAAGACCGGGGAGAGCATCTCCACACACGATTGTGAGAGCTCCGAGGTGATGAGCTTAGTTCCGTTCCCGGCAGCGAGTACCCCTTCAACGGCCGGCGCCAGCCCGCGCGAGACGGGATCCACCAGCTGGAACTCCTCCTCGACACCGACCGTGTATGGCGCCGTCGCGCCGAACCCACTCTCCATCGACGTACTTTAGCATTTCAGCATTTCAGCCGGTCAGCACTTCAGTTTGTTTTATGGAAGGAGGTTGCGTCGTACTGTCGGGTACGCTACGGACCGGCGCTTCCGAAGCAGGTACGCCTTGCGAAGAGGGTATGCTTGACGGGAAAAGCGGCGGAGAGAGGAGGCGGATGAGCGGAGATGGGTTCGAGGCAGGTAGGGAGAAGGTGGCCGTGGTGACGGCGGCCGGGAGCGGCATGGGCGCTGCCTGGGCGCGGGAGCTCGCGGAAAGAGGCTACAGGGTTGCCCTCGTGTCGCCTTCGGGCAAGGCTGAGGATCTGGCCGGGGAGCTCGGGGGTTCGGCCTCGCGGGCTCGGTTACGGAGAGTGGGGATCTCGAATCGCTCGTTGGCAAGACACTCGACAGGTACGGCCGGATCGATGGGGTCGTGAACAGCACGGGACATCCCCAGTCCGGTGATATCCTGGAGCTCACCGACGACGAGTGGCACGGGGCCCTCGACCTGGTAGTGCTCAACGTCGTGCGCATCGCCCGCCTCGTGACGCAAGCGATGGTCCGTCAAGGAGGTGGCTCCATCGTCAACATCTCCACCTTCTCCGCCTTCGAGCCGTCCCCCACGTTCCCGCTTTCTTCCTCCTTGCGCGCCGCCCTGGCCGGTTCTACCAAGCTCTACGCGGACCGCTACGCGGCAGAAGGCATCAGAATGAACAACATCCTTCCCGGTTACATCGAGAGCTTCGAGATAGACGAGGAGACCCGGCGCTCCATACCGAGGCAACGGCAAGGCTCGGTCGCGGAGATCGCCAAAACCGCGGCGTTCCTGCTTTCGGACGATTCCGGCTACATAACGGGGCAGAGCATACGCGTAGACGGCGGCCTGACCAGATCTATATGAATTTGGAATTAGGAATGGGGAGTTGGGAAAGGCCAAAACTCCTGATTACTGCCAGCAGCGACCAACCGAACCCGGGCTGACTTGCTGAACTACTGACCGGCTGAAATGCTGAAGTGCTCTCTCAGCCGAGGGCTCTACGGCTGAGGGCGAGTTGGATGCGGTGGGAGCTTTCGAGGTCGCGGACGGCGTCGAAGAGCTTGCCCTCGGGGACGGTGGCGTGCCAGCGATCCGTCCTGTAGCCGTAGCGGCGCTTGAGCTCGCGCACCGAGTCGCCGGTGTAGCGGAGGGCGTAGACGAGCTTGCGGACGTCGTCGGGCTTGCGTGGCAAGAGCCTGTGGCGTCCTTCGGTCCACCACGAGATCCCCGGCATCGGCTCACCGGAGCGTAGGATCAACTGCGTCTCCCACTCCAGCCTCAGGGCGCCCATCTCGAACGTACCAGGCAGCACGCTCAAGGGACCTAACGAGAACTCGTCCCCGTCATAAAACCCGAAGGTACGCCCGAGGCGCTCCTTGAGCTTCCCTTTCCGCAGCCGCTCGTAGCGGGAGCGTAGGGCTAGCAACTGCTCATCAGAGTACGCCCTCGAGCCGTCTGCGGTGGGACGACTGGGATCCAGACCGCCCCTGCGCAATACCGCGGAGAAACCGGCATACGACCGCAGGCTCCAGAACAGCCAGATCAGGTACCCCCCGACGGCGACCGCGACGCCAACAAGCATCGTCACGTCGTATACGTTCCATGGTATCGTCGCACCCTGCCCCGCCGAGCGCCTCTCGAAGAGGTTATAAAACAGGACGACGGCGGTAGTAACGACGATAAAGGACGTAAACCCGACCAACGCAAACGCCCCGAACCGGCGAATCGGCCCCGAACAGGCCGAGGCAAGACCCTCCCAGGCTACGCGCTCCGCATCGATCTCGAACGACGCTGTCCACAGCTTCTCCACGCGCCCAAGTATACTCGCAGCAGACCGCTCAGGCTGGGTTAGAGATCACGCGTGAGGCAGCAGGTCAGCACTTCAGCTTGTCAACTTCGCCTGCGCGAGTCGTGTCTGACTGGCTTAAAGCGACCGAAGGGAGCGTGCTGAAATGCTGAAAGCGCAGGCGAAGCCGTAGCGTGCCGACAAGCGACCGAAGGGAGCGTGCTAAATTAGACGATCATGAAGGTTTACAGGGCCGGAAGAGTGGACGGGGATGGCAGGCGGCGGAGCGGTCTGCTCAGGCCGGTTCTGCTGGTACTTCTCGTCCTCCTCGTCCTTTTGCTCGCCTATCTGCTTGTGCCTTTTGGGGGACAGCGGGTGGTCTTGCTCGGTAGTGATGCGCGTGGGGATGAGGTCTCGCGTTCGGATACCATCGTGGTGACGAAAGCGGGGGGTGGCATGCTGGCCGTGCCGCGCGACACGCTCGTCGACATTCCTGGCGTGGGGGAGGACAAGATCAACGCCGCTTACGCTAACGGGGGGGCGGAGTTGACCGCCGAGACGCTCGAAAACCTTACCGGCGTCCGGATAAACGACTACGTCGTCGTGGACTTCGGCGGGGTGGAGGAGATCGTCGACGCTATGGGTGGGATCACGTTGGAGGTAGACAACCCGATCCGGGTCGGTATCGATGGCCGCCGTGTCTCTATACCGGCAGGCACCCAAAAACTGGACGGACTGCAGGCGCTAGCCTACGTCCGTTACAGGGGCGGCCCGACGGCGGACATCGGCAGGATAGGCCGCCAGCAGAAGTTCCTTAGAGAGCTGGCCCAGCAATCCACCTCGCCGGCCAACCTGCCCCATCTCCCCGCCATCGCCGCCGCAACCTGGCGCAACATCGACACGAACATGAACCCCCTCCAGGCCGCCCGCTTCGCCATTCGCACCCGTCTCTCCGGCATCGAGGGCGCGGAGCTCTACCCAGGCACACCCCAATACATAGACGGCATCTCCTACTGGGTGCCCGATAAGGAGGCGGGGGATCGAGTCGTTTCGGAGACGATCGAATAGTAGGCCTTCGGCCTCAGCTGGTCAGCATGTCAGCACGCCGCCTTGCGGCTCTCAGCAATTCAGCATGGTGTGGAGGGTCGCCCTGAGCATCGGCGGGTCCGCTAGCTGAAGTGCTGACCGACTGAAGTGCTGACTTGCTATCATGCCGCCTGTTCTCTGGCGAGCTTGCTCTGCCGATCTATCAGCCTGTCGAGCCATGCCACGCGGGGGTCTCCTTCTGTGGTACGGTGCGCGTTTACGTACCAGTTGAGGGCCTCACGGTGGTTGCCAAGGCGGCGGTTTAGTTCGCCGACGAGGTAGGTGGTTACGGAGAGTTCGCGCCCGAGGAGGGCGTCCTCCTGCAGGGCGCGCATGAAGTGGCGGAGGGCCCTGAGCTGGAAGGTGCTCTCGAAGGGACGCTCCTTCTCCTTACGGCAGACCCAGGAGGCGCGCAGGCACAGGTCGCCCAGCTCGCGGGACTTGAGGCTCCGCTCCTTGCCGCAGACCTCGGCGGCGTGGAAGCCCAGCCACGACGGTTGGCCTTTGCTGAAGACCTTCAGCAGGCCGTCCTCCTTCAGGCGCTCCTCTATACCGTGGCGTTCGTCGAAGGTCAGATCGAGGTCGTCGAAGGGTTCTCCGGCCGCGAACGAGCAAGCGGGGCACATGGTGACGGAGTTCCGGATCGCCCGCGCCCCATCCGAGGGGCGGCCGGGGATCTTGGGACAGAGGTCGGCTTCCCTGCCAACGGTGACGTAGGTGCCCGCATAAGCGGTCCCGAACGCATGGCCGCAGACGGGACAGACTACGTAAGTTCTCCTCGACTTACCCACCGGCACCCCCCGCCTTCCGCGTGCCGCCGGGCCGCATTTCGTGGTCCCTTCTGGGGCTGAGATTCGGGATCAAAGCGTCCCCGATTTTACCATAGCCACGCCCCGCGCCGGTATAATCGCCGCCAGAGCCCCCTTCACAGGAGGTATCCGCATGGAGCAACGTAAGAGCGAGGCCGAGGTCGCCCTGGAGCTGATGAGGCTCGTCATGGAACAGGCGGGAAGCCGCCGGCTCTCCCCCACCCGTACCCTAGCCCTCTACCACCTCTGCAAGGAGGCCGTCGCCTACACCCCCGAAGGCCCCGTGACCGCGGACTACCTCGAAGACAACCTGAAGAAACTCCTCCAATAGAGCGGATCGCAAAGGGGTTGAACCCCTTTGCGATCCATCAGCAAGTCAGCACTTCAGCATTTCAGCTTGGTTTACGGTGTGATGTTCCTCGGTCGGAGGTCTGGGCTGCCAGACATCACTCCCGGTTCGCCCCGCCGCTGACGGCCGCCCACATGCTTTGTAGCGAGTCGACGGCGAAGCGTCTCTGGATGAGATGCGCTAGCGGCGGAGCGGTCTTGGCGAGCGGATGGGCCGGGCGGGCGAATGCGAATAGTTCGTAGAGCACGGAGTCGTCGGTCGCGTGCCACTCGACGGTGAAGCGCTCTTCTCCCCGCTCTACGTGACCTGGCAGCGTGCCGACGGCGAACCCGTAGCGCTTGAGAGACGGTTCTTCGTCCTCGTACACGTAGGCTATTCGGCAGGCGTTCAGCGACCAGAGGCCGAGGTGACGGCCGAGGATGCCGACGAGGGTGTCACCCGAGATGGGGGCGTCGGGCCAGCATAGTCTGGTCCACCCCGTCTCGTACATCTTCCAGTGCCTGATCGCCTCTACCGCCCGCGCGAAGGTCTCGCGTCCCGTGCCCAGCTGGCCGCGGTGGTGGTTGACCCCGTACCCGGTGGGCGCCTCGTCGCGCGAGGCGCCCACCGCAGGGTAGGAGAAGGGCAGGAAGCGCTGGCCGTCGAGGAAACGCCTGATCTTCGCGTCGGACGGTTCTCGGAGCAGTAGCACGTCACCCCCATCGAGCCGGTCGGACAGACCGGTAGGATAGCATCGGCGTGTTTAGCGGACGAAGCCGGCCGTGTGGTGCTCGAACTTCCTGCTCACTATGTCCCCGAACTGCCCGATCCAGGCTTCGGCCTCGGCGTTCAGCCTCCCGTAGACCCGAACGTCCAGGGGCTTCACGGTGGCGAAGAACCTCCGGAACTCGTCCCAGGAGGAGACCATGTCCATGTGCTCCATCATGCGCTCCCTGTCGGAGAAGGTGAGTATGGCTCCCGCCTCCGCGGAACCTGGCTCCGCATAGAAGTTTACGGACACCAGCTCGCGCACGCCTTCCGCTTGTAGGCGTTCTGTCGCCGCCCGAACGGCCTCCTCGAACTCCTCGTAAGGCACCGTACGCTCGAGCACCTCGACGAGGGTCACGTACTCCGCTGCCGGCTTCTTCATCGAGACCTCCTTTGCGGCAACGTACGCCGCCATCCCCTCGCTGGTCGTGTATTCGTGCGCTTTCTTGGACTCTATCAACATCATGTTCCCTTTCTCTAAAGATCCGTTCAAGCCGCAGCGGGCCGAACGGTCTCTTTCTGTCCCTCCACTTTCTGGTGTATACCGGTCGGGTTGGATGGGGTAGCTATAACGGTAGTCAGTGCAGTTGACCCACTCCTCCGAGCATCGGCCTCGCGCGTGGATGGGCTACGTAGTGGTGTACGGTACGGTACCGCCTGACCCTCGACATAAAGATGGCTCAATACCATTGCACACCGCTATAGAACCTATCTCATAAATGGTTTCTGAGGAGTATTCGGCGCATTGCGAACCACTGTAAGTAGCAGTTTCTCGCCTTTTTGGGGCCGATTCAGTATGTGCAACTGCAGCCTCCTGCATCACCTGTATGGTATTTATGAGATGGCTTCTAGTGAGCCGACGTAGAGTTGCGTGACCTCGGCTTCGATCCACTGCACGCTCTGGTAGCGGGCGACGCTGACGCGGTGGTTGCTGTCCAGGACGAAGTAGCGCCCGCCCAGCTTGTAGAGCACGACCGGGGGTAGGTCCACGCCGAGATGGAAGGCCCGGTCTACACGCTTCCACCTGTCTTCCAGGCTGCGTCGGACCGGGAGGAAGTCCATATCGAAGTCCCTGGAGCGCCCCACGCTGCCGGCTATCTTCTCGACGGCTACTATCCTCCTCCCTACCCGCATCTTGTTGCGGGCGCCTAGAGCGCTCGCGGCCTCCTCGAATGAGGGCGCGCGGGAAGAGGATGGGTCCCCGCGTAGTCGTGCCCCCACACGATGCACGAACGCCCTGCGGACGGCGCGGGTGAAGTCCACGTCCACCTGCTCTGCTATGTCCATGTATCCGATCATCCTCCGTCCTTTCCGGGGTTGTGGAAGAGTCCCATAGCCCGTTTAGTCGTTATTGCAGGAATCCGGCGCTAACGAGCGCGGGTTACCGTGTTCCGAAGGAGGCGTCCGGCGGTAATCGTGACCCACCCGAAAGCCACCGCGATCAGCATCCGGTTGAGGATGCCCCCGACAAAGAACAACGGATCACCGGGGTCGCTGCCAAGCACCCCGTAGATGCCACGAGGCCGAAGACGGCGGAGGGCATCGCCGCCGAATACACTGCGTGGGCGCCCCACCCGCGCTGCGCCTGAAGGCGGAGCGCCGTCAAGGCGTAGACGGTGGGCAGCGGTATGAACGTCCAGAAGCAAGCCATGCCGTGGATCAGGCCGCTCGGGGTGGGCTCCGCGCCAGGAGGGGTGCCTTTGAAGATTCCGGCGACGATCAGGGCCAGGCCGCTGATCGAAAGCAGGATCGCGGCCCCAAGCCGCCCGCACCTTTCGAGATCCCGATACAGGCCGACGGCGAACGCGACGGTCGCCGCGCCCAAAGCGTAGAAGTTGGCGGTCTGGACCCATCCGAGAGGCCCCCACGCGAGCGCACTAACCGGCTCGGTCATCACGTCGAACCTTGGGTCGAGCATCCCGAGCAGGGTAGCGACGGCAAGGAACAGCACCGGCCCGATGGCACCCAGGCCCAACAAAACCCTGTTCAGCGTCCACCCCGGGGTGTCTGCATCGGCCGCTCGCGTGTTCTCCTGCGCGTGGTTTTGCGAGAGTGGGTCGATCATGGTCGTCTCCTTACGGTCCGTGTGGCTTTTGGTCTGCTTCATCATCTCTGTGTGCTCCTTCTTCGTAAGGGACGGGGCCGCGCGGCCCCGCCTGGTCATATCGGCACTACTCGTGTCACTAGGAAGCCACCACCTTTCTCGGCGCTGAGAACTCGGATGTGTTGCTCGCCACCGAGTCCGTGGCCGTGGCCGTTATCGTCTGCCCTACCGCCATCGCCGTGGTCGGGGTGAAGGTGAAGGAGGCGTTGCCGCTGGCGTCGGTGGTCACGGCCGTCTGGTCGATGAACTTCTTGCCCTCGTTGCCGGAGGGGTTGGAGAAGAGCTGAACGTTGAACACCTTGTTCGAGGCGCTGTTAAGCGTGCCCTTGATCGTGGTCTTGCCCGAGACGGTCTTCGCAGCAGGGCGAGTTAGGGGCGATGATCGCGACACCGTTATCGGCGGTGGTGATGCTGAAGCGGATGGTGTCCACCCCGGCCGTAGAGTTGGCCTGCTCGATGGCCGCCCTAAGCGTGCACGTGCCGACCGCGGTCTGGCACAAACCATCGAAACTGCTCGCGTCCGCCGCGTCGCCGTTGGAGTTTACGGTGAAGGTGGTCGAGGCGTGAGCCGGCTTCTCCGTCGAGGCCACCAGCAATCCTACTGTCAGCGCCAACGCCGCTACCAGGGCCAACGCCCCAAGGAAGTACTGATTGGTCTTCGTCGTTTTCTGCGTGCTCGTCACCATTACTCCTCCTCTCTACTCTTCGAGATTTCGCTTCAGGCAGCCCTTCTGCGTGGCATCTCCGAGACGGCTGTCTTCGGCAAGGCCGCTGGCTCTCGGGTGGAGAAACCCTCGGGCTCTATGGGGCACACCAACCGGACCTCCCCGGGCGGGCACCTCCCTTCCACCAGGCCGAGCGCCCGCCGGATGCTCTTCGTCCGAACCGACACCCGAAAGCGTGCCGATCCACTGCACACCTCCACCGATACCTTGACCATCCGCTGCATAGCCATCGCCTTTGCTCCTTCTCCGGTGGCTCTCGCTGCCTGCAAGGGAACGATAGGCCGCACCAGAGAAAGCCGCATCACCAGAACGACCCTTGGGGGGTGACCATTCTTCGTAAGGGGCGCGATGGTTACCCCTGACCATCGAGGCTTCAGAAGGATCAGCGGCGCGACCCGCAGGCCAAAAGCAGCTCCCACAGATGATCAGCCGGTTAACTAACGTGCGAGCGGTCGAGATGCTGACCGGCCGACAAGCTGAGGCCGAAGGCCGCAGCGTGCTGAAAGTTGAGGCCGCCAGGCCGACACGTGCTTAGAGCGGAGCCCGCTAGAGCGTAGCGTGCTGACGAACCTGCGATGCAGGCGTGCCGACTCGCCGTCAGGCGAGTCGGTGTTGCGTGGCGAAGCGGGTGGCGGCCGCGCGGGAGGTTACGCCGGTCTTGCGGTAGATGGAGTTGAGGTGACGGTTCACGGTGTTGGGGCTTATGAAGAGCTCCTTGGCTATCTGGGCGTTTGTCAGGCCGCGGGCTACGAGCTTGAGGACTTCTGCTTCCCTGGCGCTGAGACCGGCCGGGTATGTGGGTGGGTCTACGATTTCTTCGGGGGTTGGTGGGCTTTGCAGGGCGTACTCGACGGCTTCTTTGGCGTTCATTGCCCGTCCCTCGGCCCGCGTCGCCTCGAAGGTTGTTTCGTCCAGTTGCGAGCGCGTGGCGGCCAGGACGGCTTCGTAGTTGGTGGTCGTATGGTCCCAGAGCGGCAGGCCGAGACCGATGCCTTCTCTCTCGCAGGGTCTCCGCTGCCGCCCACAGACGTAGCGCCCGGGCCGGTTGTTTCTGTAAGGCGGCCACCGCGGCCAGGCCAAGGAGGCAGTAGGCATTTTTCGGCTTGTTTTTCAGCTCTAGCGACAGGCCAAGCTCGTCCTCGAGGAGCGCAACGGCGCGACGGCGATCCCCCTGTTCCATGATGGTTAGCCAAAGGTACTCCTGGGCCTGTCCCGCGATCAGGTCGATCGCCGTGGAGAGCCCGATGCCTTGGTGGTCTGGCGCGGCGTGCGGTTCGCTCTCGAGGTTTTCGAACAGGTCCAGGCTCTCTTCCAGGAGTGTGATCGCCCGTTCCAGATCTCCCTCGTACAGCGCTACCATCCCAAGGAAGACGAGCAACTCGCCGACCGCCGGTCGATCCGTGAACGTCGTCCGCAGCCTCTCGGCTTCTCTACACAGCGTCGCCAGATAATCCTTGTCGTCTTGGTGCAACACCGCGTGCCCCAGCTTGGCGAGCGAGGCCGCGATACCCGGTTCGTGCTCCAGTTCCTCGAACAGGCTCAAGCTCTCTTCGAGCAGCGCCACTGACGGCTCCAGATCTCCCTGGTAGAGCGCGATCCAGCCCGCCTGGTCGAGGACCGTGGCACGCTCGATTGCCGACGACGCGCCACCCGCGGCGAGTTTCCGGTTGAGCCACCATCGCCCTCGCTCAGGTGCCCGCGCTTGTACCAGAATCCTCCCAGCGCGCCCGCCAGCCGCGCAACCCCAGCCCGGCGTCTCCCCCTTCGAGCGACCAACCCAGGGCGGCCCTGAGGTTGCCGTATTCGGCCTCCAACCGCTCCAACCAGATCCCTTCTTGCGCACCGCTCAACTCCGGCTCGGCCTCTTCGGCCAGCGCATAGATAGTACTTTGCGTGCCGCCATCGAGCCCCTTCCGACTCGCCCGACTCCCCGAGCTTCTTCCAGGCGTACTGCCTGACGGTCTCGAGCAGCCTGTATCGCGCCTCCGCCCCGCCGCGTTCCGCCACCGACACGAGCGACTTGTCGACCAGGCGCGTGAGCAGATCCAGCACGTCGTTCTCTTCGATGCCTCCTGCGGCGCAGATCCTCTCCGCCGCCTCCAGGGTAAATCCACCGGCGAAAACCGACAGGCGGCGGAAGACAGCCCGCTCGGTTTCCCTCAACAACTCGTGGCTCCACTCGAGCGTCGCGGCGAGGGTTTGCTGGCGGGGATCCGCAGTGCGGCTCGCGCTCTTCAGCAGCCAGAAGTTGTCAGCGAGGCGAAAGGAGATCTGGGCCACCGAGAGAACCTTCGTCCTGGCCGCGGCGAGCTCTATGGCAAGTGGTATGCCGTCTAGGTTGCGGCACAGCAGCGCGACGGTCGACGCGTTACGTTCGTTGAGCTCGAAGGTCGGGGTCGCCGATCCTGCGCTCTCGACGAAGAGGCGGACCGCCTCGTAGCGCTCCAACTCTTTAGGGGCAGGAGGGTGACCGGGATCCGGCAGGGAGAGCGGCGGCACCAGGAGGACCGTCTCGCCCGCCACTCCCAATGACTCACGGCTGGTCGCAAGGATGCGCAGGTTCGGAGAGGCATAGAGCCTGGCGCCGGCGAGTCTCTCGCAGGTTTCTAACAGATGCTCGCAGTTGTCCAGGAGCAGGAGCGTCTCCCTGGATGCGAGATGGTCCGCCAGCGTCTCGGTCAAGGGGCGTCCCGGCCCCTCGCGCACCTCTACAGCGGATGTCGGTGTGGTTGATCCACATCGCATGATGCGTACATACGGTCAGGCCCAAGGGCTTACTCAACCACTTGTACATGCATAGCGCGTGTGGGTCAATATCAACACAATACGCTGTAGAACCGAGGCCACCGCCTGCGGCACGAGCTCAGGGTCGGGGAGCGGCGCGAGGGCTACCCACGACACCCCGTCCTCGAAATCTTCCGCCACATCGCCGGCCACAGCCAGGGCGAGGCGCGTCTTGCCCGAGCCGCCCGGTTCGGTGAGCGTGAGCAGGCGACGCTCTGCCAAGAGCCTCCCGGCTTCCGTCCTCTCCCTGTGGCGGCCGATCAGGCTGCTCAGCTGCAGCGGTAGGTTGTTACCGGGCCTCGTGCGAGCGTACGACCCGGGAAACGCCACCAACTCGCCAGGCTCATCCGTAGCGTTCTTCCGAGACAGCTTTGGCCTCTCCGGCATCTCAGACAGCGCTCCCGAGTCCTACACCCATCGCGCAGTCGAAGTATAACAATCGTTACTCGCACGGGTGGTCCCCATCTCCGCCGTCGGAAAGGTGCCGCTACGGCGCTGGGAAAGAACCCGGCTCTTCGCGTCTGACGGTGTAGCCGATCTGCTGGAGTTGCGCGAGCAATCGCAGCTCCGCTGTCTCTGCGTCCCCGCCGACGTACTGGAGCGGGACGCTCATCTTCTGTTCGCCGTAATAGGGTCCGCGGAAGCGGATCAGGATGCTCGTCTCGCCCCTCGCCACGGTCGCCTCGGGGTAGCGGGCGACGTTCGGGAGGCCCATCAACCTCAAGGTATACGTCCGATCTCGCCGTACATGGTCCGTGCATGCTAACACGCGCCCG
>JBKPOM010000274.1:0-7073 GCA_046733115.1 Actinomycetota bacterium
ATAACCCCTTTCCGAGGTAGCTATACTGCACTGGCAGCATAATCACTACTTAGGCGGGGAGCGCAGTGTCATACGCGCGCAGAACATAGCGAAAAGAGCATAAGCAGGAAGAGCTGTGGAAATAGAGCGCACTGAATACGACGCTCGCCAAGCTGCCGCCCGCAAGCTCGCCCGCGAGCGCGGGTTCTCTGCCCTCGTTGCCTGGTCCCGTGGGGGTTCGACCCAAGATCACTACGCCGATGTCTACTATCTGACCGGCTTCTACACCCACCAGCCTTTCATCCCCGATGAGCCAGGACGCTGGCGGGCGCATGGCCACACCGCCCTGGTGCTCCCCCTCGACGAGCCGGGGACTCTGCTGCTGGACATGACCGAGCTGCAGGACCCTAAGCCGGCTGCTGATCGGGTCCGCTTCGCCGAGAACCTGGTCGAATCGCTCCCGGGTAGAAGCGGTCTAATGCGTTCCCACACCTCGTCGGTCAGTTCACCACGTCCGGCCACCGCCGTTTGCCTCCCCGTGATTCACACAGAACAGGAGAAAAACCTACCAGCGGTCGCAGTGATTCACCAGACAGGCCCTAGTACCGGGCCTGTCCGGGGAGCGTGCGACTCGTTACACTTCGCTGTGAGACGACACTCGAGCGAGGAGAGAGGCATGCCGGAGAGCGAGAAGAGGTCTTTCTGGGACCGGCTGTTCAATACGGCGGACCGGTCTTCCGAGCGCGAAGCGCGGGTGCTCGAGTACATCATGCACCGCGTTGGCGAGGGCGCGCACCTCAGCAACGTCGTGAACAAGGAGTACGTCAGGCGCAACGCCTCCCGCGAGGAGGTGGAGGAGATCTGCGCCCGGCCCGAGCTGGTGCAGATGGCGCGCGAACACCTCCAGCAAGATTTCGGCTCGGGGGAGCTAGATCCCACCTGGGGTCCGAAGTAGCTGGCACGCAAAACCAGCGTGCCATCCAGCCTGTATAATTTGTACCCACGAGCATTTAAACTGGAGGCTGGATGCCGATCTACGAGTACAAGTGTGAAAACGGACACATCTTCGACGTGATGCAGAAGCTCTCGGAAGACCCTCTTACGACCTGCGTCGAGTGCGGGGCCCCGGTCAGGAAAGTTCTCCACCCCGTGGGCATCTCGTTCAAGGGCTCGGGTTTCTACTCGACCGACTACAGCAACAAGACAACGGAAGAGGCCGCGGCCAAAGACACCTCGACAACCACCAACGGGGACAAGCGCACGAGAGAAAAGAAGGACAAAGAGAAGCCGGCAGGGACCTCGGCCAGTTCGGGAAAAAAGGACTGAACCAGTGGCGCGGGGGGCCGGCCTGCCGCAGAGCACGGGCCGCCGGGACGGCCTCCTCAGGCGCGCACTCCGCGCCGTCGTGCTGGGCGTCACCCTACTCTTCGTCGTCTCCGCCCTGACCGTCTCCTGCGCCCTCGTCGTCTACACCGCTTGGCGCCACGACTTTTCCCACGGCCTCTTCGCTTTACTCTTCGCCATCCTCAGCGCCCAGATCGCACTGAACTGGTTCTTGTGGAAGGACGACGAAGAGTAAGCATGTCAGCATTTCAGCCGGTCAGTCAGCACCTCAGCTTCCTTCCTTTTCGACTCCTTTTGAGGGCGGACGCGGTCGAGCCCGTTGTCAGGCCTGGCCACGCTGCTCGGCATTGCCTGACTGGCTGAAGGGCTGACATGCTGCCTGCGGCAGCTCGCTGGCCGGCCGACCTGAAAAGTCCTGCAAAATAGGGTTCAACTCGTGGTCGAGGTGGCCTAGACAATTCGTGGGGTCGTGCCTTATAGTAGCGTGCGTCGGGCAACGACGGGGAGAACAAGGCGAGCGGCGGCGCTCTACTTGGGGCGTCGCCTAAACCCTGGAGAGAGGGAGGCGGATTGGCGGTTTCGTCAGGCGGCGCTTTCGCGCACTTGCACTGTCACTCGGAGTACTCGATGCTCGACGGGGCGAGCCGCATCAAGGACCTCCTCGCTTTTGCTAAAGAACAGGGGATGCCCGGGCTCGCACTAACCGACCACGGTGTGATGTACGGGGCGGTCAAGTTCTATAAGGAGGCCAACGACGCAGGCATAAAGCCGCTGATGGGCTGCGAGGTCTACGTCACGGCCGACCGGAACGACAGGAGCAGGGCTCCTCATTATCATCTGACGCTGATCGCCAGGACGGCCGAAGGCTACAGGAACCTCATGAAGCTCTCGACCTGTGGGTTTCTCGAAGGTTTCTATTACAAGCCGCGGGTCGACATGGAGATGCTCGGGAAGCACGGGCGTGGGATCATCTGCCTCTCCGGGTGCCTCTCGGCGGAGGTGCCGACGAGGATACTCGAAGGGCGTCCCGGCGAGGCGCGCAGGCTTCTTTTGGAGTACGCGGAGATCTTCGACGACGTGTACCTGGAGCTGCAGGATCACGGCATCGAGCAGCAGCGGCACGTGAACGAGGGTTTGATCAAGCTTCACAAAGAGACCGGCATCCCGCTCGTCGCCGCCAACGACTCGCATTACACCACGAGAAGCGACGCGAAGATGCACGACGTGCTGCTGTGCATCGGTACGGGCAAGTTCTACAACGACCCCAAGCGCATGAAGTTCTCCGGCGAGGAGTTCTATGTCAAGACCGTGGAGGAGATGGCCCGCATCTTCCCCGACCATCCCGAAGCTCTGGAGAACACGATCAAGGTCGTAGACACAGTCGAGGACGTGGGAATCGAGCTCGGCAAGACGCGCCTGCCTAACTTCCCGAAACCCGAAGGATACACGGCGGACCAGTATCTCAGGGAGCAATGCGAGCGGGGCCTGGTGCGGCGTTACGGTGGGCGGGCCAGGACGCAGGAGGTGCGAAGGCGCCTGGAGTTCGAGCTCGAAACCATCGGGAAGATGGGCTTTGCGGATTACTTCCTCATCGTCTGGGACTTCGTCAAGTACGCAAAGGAAAGAAAGATCGCGGTCGGTCCTGGCCGTGGCTCTGCGGCCGGCTCCATCGTCGCGTACGCGCTGGAGATAACGGACCTCGACCCTCTGCAGTATTCTTTGCTCTTCGAGCGTTTCCTCAACCCCGACCGCATCAACATGCCGGACGTGGACATAGACTTCTCGGTCTCGGGACGTTCCGAGGTGATGTGCTACGTCACGGACAAGTACGGGGGGCACGAGCACGTCGCCCAGATCATCACGTTCGGGACCATCGGTGCGAAGGCGGCCATCAGGGACTCGGGGCGTATCTACCAGTACCCCTACTCCGACACCGACAAGCTGGCCAAGTTCATCCCCGAGAAGCCGGTCGGGACCACGCTCAGGGACGTGCTGCGTCCGGAGAACGGTTCGTACGTCGCGGGGGAGAAAC
The DNA here is from genome assembly GCA_046733115.1 of Actinomycetota bacterium. Lineage (GTDB taxonomy): Bacteria > Actinomycetota > Rubrobacteria > Rubrobacterales > Rubrobacteraceae > Rubrobacter_D. Next base: position 3,356 of record JBKPOM010000274.1, read on the forward strand.
ACCCCGGACCTGCGCGGGAGATCATGCAGTTCGTCGCCCAGGACGAGGCCGCAAAGCAGGTCCTCGACACCGCCTTCGAGATAGAGGGTTTCGCCCGCCACGCCGGGACCCATGCGGCTGGCGTCGTCATCTCAGAGGAGCCGCTCACGGACATAGTGCCGCTGCAGCGCGTCGCGAGGGACGAGGGATCCGTCATGGTCCAGCACCCCATGTCCGACGTCGAGGCGCTCGGGCTGCTCAAGGTGGATTTCCTGGGTCTGAGGAACCTGGACGTGATCGAAGAGACCCTGGAGACCATTCGCAGGGGCGGCTGCGAGGAGCCCGACATTCGCTCTATCCCCCTCGACGACGAGAAGACTCTAAAGCTTTTTGCCAGGGGGGACACCTTCGGGATTTTCCAGTTCGAGTCGAGCGGGATGCAGCGGATGCTCCAAGAGGTCAGGCCGGACCGCTTCGACGATCTCGTCGCGTTGAACGCGCTCTACAGGCCTGGCCCGATGGACTACATCCCCAACTTCAAGCGCGGCAAGCACGATCCCGAGAGCGTCAAGTACCTGGACGAGCGCCTCAAGCCGATCCTGGAGCCCACCTACGGCGTGGCAGCCTACCAGGAGCAGCTCATGGAGATCTCCAAGACCCTAGGGGGATTCACCCCCGGCGAGGCCGACACGCTGCGTAAGGCCATCGGCAAGAAGAACGCGGCGATGCTGGCCGCGCTCAAGGACAAGTTCATGGCCGGTTGCGCGGCGAGCGGCGTCCCGACGGAGGGCGCCGAGGAACTCTGGAACTGGATGGAGAAGGCCGGGGGCTACTCTTTTAACAAGAGCCACAGCGCGTGTTACTCGTTGCTCGCCTTCCAGACGGCCTACCTCAAGGCCCATTTCCCGGAGGCGTACATGGCCGCGCTCATGAGCAGCGTTATGAACACCAAGGACAGGGTGCCCCAGTACGTCGCGGAGGCCAGGGCGATGAAGATAGAAGTATTGCCTCCCGACGTGAACGAGAGCGGGCGACGCTTCACGGTGGTTGGGGAGACCATCCGGTTCGGGCTCTCGGCGGTCAAGAACGTCGGGGACTCTTGCGTGGATTCGATCATCGCCGCCAGGGAGGAGGGCGGCCCCTTCGAGGACATCTTCGACTTCTGCGAGCGCGTCGATGCCAAGACCTACAACAAGCGTACCCTGGAGTCGCTGATAAAGTGCGGCGCCTTCGACAACGTCGGCCCCTCGCGGGCCGCTATGGTCGCGGTCCACGCCAAGGCCGTCGAACGCTCCACGGGTGGGCTCAAGGGGGCCAGCGAGGACCAGTTCTCCATGTTCGACGCGTCCGAGCTCGCACCGCCCAAGCCACAGTTCCCCGACGTCGAGGAAGACAACCGCAAGGACCTCGAGTGGGAGAAGGAGACCCTGGGCCTGTACGTCTCCGATCACCCCTTGCGACCCGTCTTGCACAAGCTCAAGAAGCACACAGACACCACCGTCTCGGAGCTCGAAGGCTATCGGGACGGGGCCGTGGTCTGGGTCGGCGGGCTCGCGACCTCGGTGCGGACCAACACCACGCGCAAGGGCGATATGATGGCCATGCTCCAGCTTGACGACACCAGGGGATTGGCCGAGGTCATGGTCTTCCCGAGGGTCTACGCCAACTGCGCGGGGTGCGTGCGCGAGGACGCGGTCCTCAAGGTCAGGGGCAAGGTCGAGACGAAAGAGGGCGTCCCGCGCATCGTGGCGCTGGAGATCGAAGAGCTACAGCTGGAGTCGGGGGCCGACCGCGTCTACCTCGACGCCGGCGTTTTCGTCGGCCTCCCGCACAAGGCCGCGCGGGAGGCGTTCGAATTAATTCGGCGGCATCCCGGTGAGAGCCCCCTCTTCCTCGTCTCAGGCGACGGTATGCTGGAGGAGAAGATTGGGGGCATCTCGGACACCTCGGATCTGCACGCCGAGCTCAAGCAGATCCTCGGCCCTCGCTGCCTCTCCTACGCGTCTCCCGCCACCGAGCCTGAGATGGAGCAGGTCTCTTAGCATTTCAGCCGGTCAGCGCCCAGCATCTCGGACGGCCTCCGATTTAGTCCCTGTGTGTTGGTGGAAGTTCACACTGGTCAGAGGGACGACGTTTCGTAGACTTTGCGGGTGAGCGAAGACGGCAAGCCCGAGGCGATCCTCGGGAAAGAGAGGCGTGAACAAATCCGAGAGGCTTTGCTCTCCTGGTTCGAGGAGAATGGGCGCGACCTGCCGTGGCGCCGTACGAGAGACCTTGGCGGGTGCTCGTCTCCGAGGTGATGCTGCAGCAGATCCAGGTAAAGCGCGCCGTGCCTTTCTACGAGCGCTTCCTGGCGCGCTTTCCGACCGTAGACGCGCTCGTTGATGCGCCGCGCGCGGAGGCGATCCGGGTCTGGGAGGACCTGGGACGCTACAGGCGCATCGTCTACCTGCACAAAACCGCCAGCATCGTGGTGGAAAAGTACGACGGCAGGGTTCCCTCGAACCCGGACGAGCTGATAAGGCTGCCCGGCATCGGGCCTTACACGGCGGGTGCCGTAGCCTGCTTCGCCTACGAAAGGGATGCAGTCTTCCTTGACACGGACATGCGCAGGGTCTTACGCAGGGTCTTGCACAGGCTCTTCCTCGGGCTGAAACCCGCCACGTCGGCGACGGACAAGGAGCTTCTGGCTATAGCCGAAGAGCTCGCCCCGGCGGGCCGTGGCTGGCGGTGGAACCAGGCGCTCATGGAGACGGGCGCCCTCATATGCAACGCGCGCAGTCCCCGCTGCGACGAGTGCCCTTTGCACGAGGGATGCCGCGCCAGGATGGAGGCATCCTCGGTTGGTTGGCCACGGCCGGAGAGGGAGTCCCCGACCTACAGGTACGAGGACTCTCACCGCTACCACCGGGGAAGGGTGCTAGCCGAACTGCGCGAGGTCTCGCATGCGGGTAGTGAGGGCATCGCGTTCCGCGAGCTCGGCCGGCGGGTCAAACCCGACTTCGACGAGCGGGACCCCCAATGGCTTTATGCGGCGGTAGGGAGCCTCTGCAAAGACGGGCTAGCCAAGGTCGCGTCCAGACCGGAGACGCCCGGGATGGTGGCCGAGGAAAGGGCGCCTTACGGTGTTGGTTCCGAGGAACGATCTCTAGAGCAGAAGGTAAGCCTACCCTGAAAAGCGCGGATGGGTCGGAGTTGACGAGACACAGTGAACGTGATGGTTGCGCTCGTTACGGGGTAGGCCGCATACGGTGGCTACGGTATGCTTGTTCGCCCTGAAGTCCTCAGCCTTCAACAGCTTGAGGGCGTGATCGAGCAAACGGTAGCTCTCCGCGAGGTCCTCTCTTTGCCTCTCGGTGAACTCGCTCCCGGCCGGTAGTCCTTGAGCAGCTGCGGCACGCTTCCCTCTTCTTCGAGAGCTCCTACAGTGGCGACGAGGAGTAGGCTGAGATGAGCCACCGGCCTCCCTTCGCCAAAGAACCGGGTGAGCGGAAGGTCGTCGAGCAACTTCGGAGAACATCCCTTCCACTCACTTCATAAAGAAAGATCGGCTTCTATAGCGGTAGTCAGTGCAGTTGACCCACTCCTCCGAGCGGCAGCCTCGTTGGCCAATCGGCTACGCGAGGACGTACGGTGAGGTATCGTCCAAGCCTCGGCATAACGATGGGTCAATACCACTGCACACCGCTATAAATAAGAGCAGAGCCCACACGGTAGTGTCCACCCCCGCGATCATGGC
>JBKPOM010000275.1:0-3304 GCA_046733115.1 Actinomycetota bacterium
TCACCCAGCGGGATCTTTCCGAAAGAACCGGCTTGACTATCGCGGCAATTAGTCGCATTGAGCAAAATCAAGTGGAGCCTCGCCTGTCGACAGTCCGTAAGTTAGCTAACGCTTTGGGTGTACATCCCTCTCAACTCATTGAGGATTAATGGGTGTCTGTTGGCTGGCAAAAGCTCTCGAGATAGATCCTCAAGAACTAACCAGAAGGGAGAGTTGAAGAATGGGTAGGCGCGGCAACGGCGAGGGAAGCATCCGACGGCCACCTTTGCGCCGCCGTTGGATCCGACAGTACCCGTTTTCTCCCCGGCCTACAACACGTCCCCGAAGCTCTTCGTGGTGATTCTCAGGGCTCTGCAGGCGGTTCGCGCGAGACCCCGGTTCAAGGATGCCTACAAGGCAACTACGAGAATCGGCGAGGGCGTGCGGAAGCTACCCATCGAAGGGTTCTTCTCGCAGGCCCAGCGATCGAAGCTCACTGGCGCTTAACCGGCCCATTTAAGGCGTACCGAGGGCGACGAACGCGCTCCGCACCTATTCACCATAAATAAGAGTGCTAAGGCGCTCGGCGTAGACCCTTTCGAGCTCGTCGACGAAAAGTAGCCTGCCTCTCCCTAGAAGAGCCTATAAAGCCGGGTGCTGGCATCAATCGTGGCTTCCACTGCAGAGCTTGACGAACCCAGAAGCAGGAATAGCTAGCCAGAGCGTACCGGCTTGCCTTCTTATGGTGTCCGAGATGCCCAGGCAAGGCGTGAGGAGGAGCCCTTTGCCCTAATCGGCGGCAACAAGTGCGCCTCCTCGTGAAGAAAATGCGCGAAGAGGGGATCTCCTCGGCGGCTGTACGCACGACTACTTTTTACGAAACAAAGCCATTTTGGATATGTTCCTTCAATCCCCGGAGATTTCCACGTCTACGACCGCAGGCGGCGGGACATTACCTTCGGTGTTCCGGCCAGCTTGGAGGCGTTGTAGTTCGTGTAGGGCCTTGTAGAGGCTTCGCTCTATGGCCATTTCGTAGCGTGAGAGCTTGGAGAAAGCGTTCGCTTCGTTCGCGTCCCGGATGAAGGTCCGTCCAAGTGTGGCAGTTTCACCGTCCCACACCGCCTCCATCTCCTTAGCCTCGGAGAGGGCCTCCTTGTGCCTCCGTTGGTTGAGTATCACGGTTGGTAAACCCGTGTTCTCTAGTACTTGATCCAGTCCCGTTTTTTCGTGGGCGCGAGCCTCCTGACGAGCCCGTTCAGCCAACTCCCCGTAAAACTCCCAGGCAAATATTCCGGCTTCCACCCGGCCCAGGCGCCGAAGCCTCCAGTAGGAGGCGATGATCCGGTCGACGAGGAGATTCTCGAGCTCTCCCACGGGCTGGAGCTCGCCCCTCAGGCGTTCGCCCAACGCTTGCAGGGCTTCCTCGTCTTCCCCCGGCAGGAGGGTCTCCCGGGAGAGCAGACCGTGCTTCGTGGCATTATGGCGGACGGCGGCCTTCCCTTCGGGCGTCTTGGGGCCGGTGCTCTTGAGGGCATTGCGTCGGTTGGCTTGGGCCTGCTTGTCACTCGTCATGGTCACACCTTCCTATCGTTTCCGTTACAACCCTGAGGGAATTGTACGCTGACCCCAGGAATATCCTTGATTCCAGTCCTGCATAGCCCTCCAGGGCGTGTTCCCTCCCCGCAGTTGAACCGTCCCCGATCATCTCGAGTCTGGCGCTGAGGACAGGCAACGTGTCCCAGGGGAACTTTACGACTTCCTGAAGAGCGCGGAGATGGTCGCCGGATCGGGCCGAGCAGATCGGCGAGCATCTCGGCCCGATCGGCTGGATGAGCTACATCCTCGCGACGACCATGATTCCCGTCGAAGCCAAGATTTTCGAGTAGTTCTCCTTCGATGGTCTCACTACCATGACTTCGCCCTCTTGCCGGTCGCCGTTGACGATGGACACGGGACTCCGCGCATCAACCGCCTAAAGATCCCGGCGCATGACTGTCTGACGAGACCCTCTTAGAGTGGCGCTTCATTGCACGATACGTTGGGTCTGAACGCTGCCTGCGTCCCTATCTCACGGGCTATCCAGGATAGCAGGGAGAGGCTCGTTTTGGATCTCCGGCGGTGCGAGTGCGCTGCGTCAAGGCCCCCTCGACGGCGGACCGCCCGCCTCGGAGGTCCGGTCCCTCGACTAGTCTACGCCATCCTTCAGGAAGGGAAGGCGGTCGTAGAGAACGAAGCGCTCGAAATCGGGGTAGAACTCGCTCGTGGTCACGGGGGTGCGGGAGAAAGAGGCCAGGGGCTCTTGGCCCTCTTCGCCCTTACCCGGCTGGTGCAGCATGATCCTGACGCTCTCGTCGTCGATCTCGATGACGTTGTAGGAAGGCGGCATCGTGCCGCGGACCCTCATGGTGGAGACGGTGCCGGAGTGCACGATCCTGACCCCCGAGATGCTCCAGACGTAGGGGACGTGCCTGTGGCCTGAGAGGACCATGTCGACCCTCAGCTCGCGCAGGATGGCCATAACGTCGCCGGCATCGCGCAGGTTGTTCACGTCGCGGCCGGTGCCGGGGACGGCCAGGATGTGGTGGTGGATCATTAGTATCTTCGGACCGGAATCCCAACCGCGGAACTCGGAGTCGAGCCAGCCGTAGTGCTCGCGCCCGACCTCGCCCTCGTCGAGGTCGGGCTTGGTCGAGTCGAGTGCGACGACCTTGGCGACGCCTTCGGGGACGGGTATCTCGGTCGAACTCTCCCTTATGCCGAAGAACTCCTCGAAATGCCTGTAGCCGACGTTCTTGGCGTCGTGGTTGCCCATCGCGTAGACGACGTTCGGGCACTCTATCTGGTCGAAATACCGCCTCGCCTCCTCGAACTCCCAGCGGTAGCCCTCCATCGTCAGGTCGCCCACGATGGCGACGAGGTCGGGCTCTAAAGCGTTGCTCTCCTCGATGGTCGCCTCGAGGAGATCCGGCCTGAACAACCCCGCACCCACGTGCACGTCTGACATCTGTACGATCCTCATACGCAAGCTCCTCTGTCCGTGTGGCGGATGTGGTAACGGGCCTCCCGGCGCCCGAAGCGCGTCACACAGGGTAGCGTGAGACCTGGGGGAAAGCCAGCGAGCCTGGCCTACGACCACGTGGTGATGGGTCGCACGTAATACAATACCCATTTGGTACAAGATTCCATGGAAGGCGAGACACGTGCAGAAGAGCAATACGCTACGGTCGCCCCGGACGCTTCTGGCCCTGCTTGTGGCCGTGGCCATCGTTGTGGCGGCCTTGCTCGTCGTGCTGAGCCAGCTAGGCGGCGCGGGGGGCGGTTCCAC
>JBKPOM010000276.1:0-1313 GCA_046733115.1 Actinomycetota bacterium
GTAGAGTCCCAGCCCGCGAAATTCCGAGAATCTTACTTCCACGACGTTTATGAATTGGGCAACAGGAAGGGCACCATCAGCAATGCTGCCGCACACCCCGCCACGAGCAGTGTCCCGCCACTACCGTCGCAGAAACTAGGATCGCTCCTCGTTCCATAACGCGCCCCTCCCCCTTTAGTCAGGCAGAGGAAAGGTGTTTTAGACCCCCTCCCCGTTTAGGAACGGAGAAACAATACACTGCCGCTACGAATGGCGCCTCCACCCAACGGCACATCTTCGGGCACACCACCGCGCTGCTTCCGAGAACGTGGCGTAGAGCCCCGGTCCGATGGGCTTGGCTTACTGGGGAGCCATAATACTTGTCGGAGGTATTATCGGATTCTTATGTACCATAGGGGCAAAACTCCACAGTCTTGTACATAAGAACTCCTCTCAGCATAGGACCGGGACCACGCGGGCGAGTTTGCTACCGCGAAGTTCCGAGAATTTATCTTAGGCGAAGTTCCGAGAAGGCCCCTTCCAGGTACTTGGGTGAATAAAGGGAACGAAGCAGGACCAGAGCTACCACGCCCCGGTCCTGCCTTCTGCTTGTCCCCCTCGCTCCACCTAGCGCAATGATCTAAACGCGGCCCGCACCTCGGTCGTGAAAAGGTCCGGCTCTTGCCAGGCCGCGAAGTGGTTGCCTTCGTCGACTTCGTTGAAGTAGATGAGGTTAGGGTAGGCCTGCTCGGTCCAGCTCCGCGGCGCTTGATAGAGCTCTCTGGGAAAGACGCTCACGGCAGCCGGGACGGTGACACCTTTGGCATCGAAGAAGTCGAGCGTGTTCTCCCAGTACAGGCGGCCCGAGGACACCCCGGTGTTCGTCACCCAGGTGAGGGTGATGTTGTCCAGGACCTCGTCTCGGGTCAGGTTGCCGACAGGTTCGCCATTGAAGGCGCTCGCGATGTCCTCGTAGCTGTACGCATCGTGGTCGAGCATCCAGGCAGCTAGGGCGACGGGTGAGTCGGCAAGCCCGTACAGGGTCTGCGGCCGGTTCCCCATCTCGAGTGCATAGCCGATGCCCTTGGTGTAGAGGAAGTTCAGCCGGTCGTACGCGCGTTGCTCGTCGGCGGAGAGACCGGATGGCGGAGTGCCGGCTCCCAGGACGTTCAAAGCGAGCGCCTTGGCGATGGCCGCTGGAACGGTGCCGGGCATGTTGGAGTGGATGCCGAGCAACTCCGGAGGTGCCTTCGCACCCATCGTATCGGTGATCTGGGCACCCCAGTCGCCGCCTTGCGCCACGAACCGTGCATACCCAAGCCGTTTCATCAACG
>JBKPOM010000277.1:0-5521 GCA_046733115.1 Actinomycetota bacterium
CGTCGTCGCCTGGCTAGGGCTGCGAGCCGCGCTCGGTCTGTATCCAGGCTACGGGATGGATCAGGCGGAAGAGCTGCGCCGGCAGACGTTTGCACTGCTGGCTACCCTCACCATAATCGTGGTCTTCGCTTTCGCTTCAGACCTCTCTGGTTCGCTCTCCCGCGTCTTCCTGTTCGCGTGGGCTCTGGGCCTCTTGCTTGCAGCTCCAGTGGCGCGATACTTCGTTAAGGCGATAATGATGAGGTACGGTTTGTGGGGAAAACCGGTTGTGGTTCTTGGCGGACACGAAGCCGGAGCGCAAATAGTGAACGTCTTGCAGAAGGAGTGGCAACTCGGGTTCAGACCAGCAGGCTTATTCGACATCCGCGCAGATCCGGTCGAGGGAGCGTCGGAACGCGAACCCTACCTTGGGGCCCTCGACGCAGCGAAGGCATTGGCTGACGAGTACGACGTGGATACCGCCGTCTTCACCATGCAGGACATAGAACCCACACGCCTCGTCAAGCTGGTGGACCAGGCCAGCACCAGCTTCCGGTACGTCATGGTCATGCCCGACCTGGGCGGGATCACCAACTCGGCGGTGATAGCCAGGGACTTCGCGGGACACCTAGCCGTGGAGATCAAGCACAACCTCCTGTTCCCGTGGGCCAGAAGGATCAAGCATGCCCTCGATCTGCTTCTCACCATAGTGGGTGGGCTGATGATATGTCCGCTGCTGATAGCGATAGCCGTCCTGATCAAGCTCGACTCGCCCGGCCCAGCGGTCTACGGTCACCGGCGCGTGGGAGCCGGGGGCAAGCATTTCCGTTGTTGGAAGTTCCGGACGATGTACACCAATGCGGAGCAGTTGCTCGACGAATATTTGCAGGGCAATCCGCACCTGCGGGCCGAATGGGAACAGACCTTCAAGCTTCGCAACGACCCTCGCGTGACTCGCGTGGGCCGATTCTTGCGCATGACTAGCCTCGATGAGCTCCCGCAGCTCTGGAACGTCCTGCTGGGGCAGATGAGCTTGGTCGGACCCAGGCCCATAGTGGACGCCGAAATACCCAGATACGGCGCTGTCTACGAGCTGTATAAGCGCATAAGGCCGGGGATCTCCGGTTTCTGGCAGGTCAGCGGGAGGAGCAACACGAGCTACGCCGAGCGCGTGAACCTGGATGCCTACTACGTGCACAACTGGTCCGTGTGGATCGACCTCGTGATCCTGGTCCGCACCCTAGGCAGCGTCGTACTCGGCAGGGGAGCTTACTGACCGCGGTGTAGCCACATGCTTGATGGTCGCTCAGGGTAGGTTTTCCTAGAGCGGTTACCTTCTTCTCGCCATACGTCTCTTCTGCCGTTCACTACGACAGCAGTAGTCCTGGTGGGTCGTAGCCTCAGGTTTCTGCCCTGGAAGAGCCGTCTATGCCGAAGTGTGGGCGAGAAACCAAGTCCGGATGGCTCGGAGTCCGCACGGTCGTTGGAGGATCTCTACGGTAGGGCGAGCGATCCGTTACTGCGTACCCACTCACTGATGAGACGGCGGTGCGGTGAGCGGGTCGAACGGTGTCTCGGTTGTCGCGAGAGGCTCGGGATGCACGTGCTCTCGGCGGTGGCAACTCGCCTTGTCGAGCACGAGGCTTGCGCGGGGCCGTGGTCAGCCCACCCTTTCCGCGCCCCGGCCAACAATGTCTTGAAGGCGCGCCGGCGTGAGAAATCCTTCTGCGTTAACCCCCCTGCGACGTTCGATCTCCGCCAGCGCTGCCAGCGCCCTTCGAAGTGAGGCATCATCCTCTGCAGGTCCTCTAGTGGAGCCCCACCGATCGTGTGCTCTGTATGGTGTACTCAAGGAGGTTCAACCACAGAGGCGAGCCCGGAGCGAACCGGGTCTCCTGAGGGTAGACGAACGAGCCGACCATGGCGACCAGGTACAACAGTGCTACCAGCGAGGCGGCCAGGGCTATCCACTTGATCTGCTGGCGCTCCTCGTCCCTCGACGCCCGTAACACAATACCAGGCTGAGGATGGAGAGGATTGCATGCAAAGAAGAAACGGCGGTGACAGAAAATACGTTGCATCCGTTACCCAAGGAAGGGTGTGCCGCTAACGCGAACGGGCTGCGTACCCCCCCGAGATTCTCCAACGGCTCCGGGGTGAGTCCGAGCTGAATGCTAACCAGCACAACCACCACCCCAGACAGCCAGGCCAGGGGGCGCCACCTCTCGGATGGTGGCCTCCCGTTGGGGAACAGCGGGAACACGTAGGGCACCCGCAGCCAATCGTTTATCCCCGCGACTCCCAACGGAAACGGGACCGAGCCGGGCCTGGCCACACCATAGATTCCGTAGTAGTCCATCACGTCGCTGAGCATCCACAGGAGACCGTCCGCCAGGAGGAGACCCAGCCGATGGGGTTGCGAGGGCGCCTGGCGGCGATCAGGGCGCCCACCAGCGGGAAGATCAGGAAGAGCCCGCCTCCCAACGGGCCGCCTACGGAGAGGTCGGCACCCCAACTGCTGGGGACGCGCGCCGAGCGGGCGAGCACGTAGAGCGGGACGCTGGCCAAGAACATAGCTACACAAAGACCGGCCAGCGACCAGCACAACCAGAAGGCGACGCGTGCCCCCGCGCCCCCCGGCCTCGTTTACTTGACGCTTTCATCACAACCCCACACTACAGCACCAGCGTCTCCCAGTCGTTACGGCAAGCGTTACGAAGCGACGGTTTACGGAGCAGCGCGAAAAGAGTCGTCCGGGGAACCGCACGGGCACGAGATATACTAAGCGCGTGGACCTGTTCGACGAATCGGGTGTCGAGAACCTGGCCGGTCGCGCACCGCTCGCCGAGCGGCTGCGCCCGATGACGCTCGATGGGGTGGTCGGACAGCCCCACCTCACGGGCGAGGGCGGACCCCTGCGGGCGGTCGTGGAGCGCGGCCGGATCGGCTCGGTCGTGCTGTGGGGACCTCCCGGCACGGGCAAGACCACCCTGGCCCGCGTGCTGGCGAACACGGTCGAAGAGGAGTTCGTCCCCCTGAGCGCCGTCACGAGCGGGGTCAAGGACCTGCGGGCCGCCCTGGAAGGGGCTCGCGAACACCTCAAGTACGAGGGGCGTGGCACGCTCGTCTTTGTGGACGAGGTCCACCGCTTCAACAAGACCCAGCAGGACGCCCTGCTACCGGCCCTCGAAGAAGGCCTGATCGACTTTATAGGGGCGACCACGGAGAACCCTTCCTTCGAGGTGACGGCCCCGCTGCTCTCCCGCTCGCGCGTGCTCAGGCTGCGGCCCCTCTCGGAGGACGACCTGAATCTCTTGCTGGATCGGGGGTTGGACGAGCTCGGGGTCGGCGTCTCCGACGAGGCGTATGAGTACCTGCTCGGGCTCGCCGGCGGCGACGGACGGCGGATGCTGAACGCCCTGGAGGTCGCGGCGGCCGGGACGAAGCGGGTCGAGGTCGGCGACGTGGAGAGGGCGGTGGGGCAGAGGACGCTGAGGTACGGGCGCGAGGAGCACTACGACGTCATCAGCGCCTACATCAAGAGCGTGCGCGGCGGCGACCCCGACGCGGCGCTGCACTACCTGGCGAGGATGCTGGAGGCAGGGGAGGACCCCGTGTTCGTCGCCAGGCGGCTCGTGATCCTGGCCTCAGAAGATATCGGCAACGCCGACCCGCACGGCCTACCGCTCGCCGTCTCCGCTGCGGAGGCCGTGCGTATGATCGGGATGCCCGAGGGACGCATCCCCCTCGCCCAGGCGACCACGTATCTTGCGTCGGCGCCCAAATCCAACGCCGCATACGCCGGCATAAATGCGGCCCTGGCGGACGTGCGCCGCGAGAACACGCCTGAGGTCCCCATGCACCTCCGCAACGCCGCAACGGGGCTTTTGAAAGAGGAGGGTTACGGCTCCGGCTACCGCTACGCCCACGCCGACGAGCCGGAAGGCATGAACGATAGGTATCTGCCAGAGGAAATCTCGGATCGCGTCTACTACCAACCGAGGGAGAGCGGGGCGGAAGCGCGGATCAAAGATCGGCTAGAACGCTGGCGAACAGACAGAGAGCGGCGCGAGCAGAAATCAGAAAGGTAAGAGCCTGCACCTGGTCGCGCTATCGACCTTCATTGCCTATTGCGTAGACGCAGACCACCTTGCCCCACTTCTCGACCTTCTTCTCCAGCGTGAAGCCGGTCTTCTCGGCGACGCGGCGGGAGGCAGGGTTTGCTAGGTCTATGTTGGAGACCAGGCGGCGGTAGCCGAGCGTGTAAAAGCCGTAGTCCCGTGCCGCGATCACCGCCTCGGTGGCGAGCCCCCGGCCCCAGAACCGGCGCAAGAAGAGGTAGCCGATCTCGACCTCTTGCTTGCCTTCTACCTCCTGCACGATGAGCCCGCACTGGCCCGCGAACTCGCCCGAATCCTTGAGGATCGCCACCCACTGGCCGAAACCGTGGTCCCTGTAACTACCGAGCGTCCAGCGCACCCACGCTTCGGCCTCCTCCCGGCTCTTGGTGACGGGGTAGTAGCGCATCGCCTCGGGGTCGGAGAAGATGCCCATGAGGTTGTCCACGTCGGCCATCTTCATGCGGCGGAGCACCATACGCTCCGTCTCCAGGACCTTATGCGTCATCCGGCGTGTAGATGCATCGGAGCACGGAACTCTCGAGCTCGCTGGAGAGGTAGTCCATTTGGATCTCATCCCATAGCTTGCCGCCCGACAGGCGGCACTCGCGACGCCGGCGGAACTCCTTGAAGCCGGCTGTCTCGTAGGCCCTTACTTCGGCCGGGTTCCTCATCTGCAAAGATCTCCTTTCGGTTCCGGGCGATCTCGTCCTCTGGTACTGCGGTGGAGAGTTTAGAATTGAGTACAACATAGAGAAAGGAGGAGCAGCGCGGGCCGCTCCGGCTAGACTAAGAGCCCGCGCCACACTCAATGGGGAGTGTCACAGAAGCTCGGTACTGTGCTATGGGTGAGCGGTGTACCCAAGCCCGCTTCTTGGGTGGCAAGCCTAATAGGTTACGCAGCACAAGTAACAGCGACCTCTGCGACCGATGTCTCCAAGAGGGATATACATCCGAAGATGCGCTAACTTCCCACTCCAAGCCAGTTTCTAATGAACAAGCAGAGGACAAGCTTCTGGGATGTGCAATATGTGGGAAACGTGCAGTAGCCAGCTATGGCGACACTTACTTTTGCGAGAGGCATTGGGAACAACTACATAAGGAGAGATTCATCACGATTTTCTCGCCTGTGGATGAACTCCCTCCACCACCAGAAGTGGCATTCAGCGAACTACTTAGAGTTGCTAGGGTCTTGTTCGCCAATAACGTTGCCGAGGAGGAGCGAATAATCCCTACGCTTGCCTTTGCGAACCGAGCCTCGGCTCTACCGGAGCTAAAGGCTCTAACAGCACGTTTCACAGTAATTGGGCTTGTGGGCGATAGCCAGCATGCTTGAAGTAACCTTGAGCGTCTTGGGCGCTTACCGTCGAAAGCGCTTCGCCCAATACCTCTACCAAAGCGTCCTTCGTACGAGCTCCTGCTTG
>JBKPOM010000278.1:0-7937 GCA_046733115.1 Actinomycetota bacterium
CCACGCCGAAGGTGCGAGCGGCCTCGATCTTGGGCATCCCCCTCTCTAGGGCTTCGACGATCTTCTTGCGCAGGTCCTCTGAGTAAGCGTTCATCCCCTCATGATGCAGGACAGCCCAGCTGCGTTGCAAGGGGCTCTAGGTCTTCTGAATATTCTCTCTTAGGTCTTCTGAATACGGGTTCATGCGTCCATGATGCCCAATAGGTCATCTACGCTGCAACCCGCTGTAGACCTCATGCAACTTGAGACGGGCAAGGCCCGCAAGCACGCCTTCGAGGAGGTTGCGGACTCGGCCATAGTCTCCCGGTACTACGCGCGCAGCGCTAGGGATCACCTCAAGACCCGCCGGCGCAAAGGCGCCTTCCCGGTCCTGACGCTAACCCGAGAGGCCCGCCACACCAAGGGGCTCGTGGGCATAATCTCCCCGTGGAACTACCCCTTTACCCTCGCCATCAGCGACGCTATTCCGGCTCTCATGGCCGGTAACGCGGTGCTGCTCAAGCCCGACGAGCAAACCTCTTTCACCGCCCTGTGGGGAGTGGACCTGCTCTACGAGGCCGGGCTCCCGCGGGACCTCTTCGGGGTCGTAACCGGCGAGGGACCGGCACTCGGGCCGCCCCTCATACAGAGCGTCGACTACGTAAGCTTTACCGGCAGTACCGAGACGGGCAGGCTCGTGGCCCAGCAGGCGGGGGAGAGGCTCATCGGCTGCTCGCTGGAGCTCGGCGGCAAGAACGCCATGCTCGTGCTCGAGGACGCCGACCTCGAGAAGACGGTGGAAGGCGCGATCCGCGCCTGCTTCGCCAACGCGGGCCAGCTGTGCATCTCGATGGAGCGACTCTTCGCGCATGAAGAGGTCTACGACCACTTCGTCGAGCGCTTCGTCGAGCGCGTGCGCTCTATGCAGATCGGTTCGGGTTTGGACTACGAATCCGAGATGGGCACGCTCATCTCGGCCCGGCAACTAGAGATCGTCGAGCGCCACGTCCGTGATGCGGTACGGAAGGGGGCCAGGGTGCTCGCGGGTGGTCGGGCTCGACCCGACCTCGGGCCGTGCTTCTACGAGCCCACCGTGCTGGAGAATGCCCAGCCGGGGATGGAGCTCTTCGCCGACGAGACCTTCGGACCCGTGGTGACCGTCGAGCGGTTCGCGGACATCGACGAGGCGATCCAGAAGGCCAACGACTCACCCTACGGCCTGAACGCGAGCGTGTGGACGCGGGACACGAAGCGGGGCTACGGGGTGGCTAACAGGATCCAGGCCGGCATGGTGAACGTCAACGAGGCGTACGGCGCGGCCTGGTTGTCGACAGACGCCCTGATGGGTGGCAGAAGGATTCTGGTTTTGGGCGCCGCCACGGGGCAGAGGGAATCCAGAGGTACACCGAGTCCCAGACCATCGCCATCCAGCGCGTGCTGCCGATCGGCGCGCTTCCCGGCGTCGGCGTGGAACGTTACAGCAGGCTCATGACCGGCATCATGAGGGCGCTGAAGCGGACGGACCGGCTGCCGAGGCTGCGGTAGGATCGGGCGCCCGGGCGCGGTGAGAGTAGCGGGAGATATGACGCTATGATGACGCCCGGCAAACAAGCCGGAGGAGAGAAAACGTTCCTCACCAAGGGGCAGCGTGAGACGCTGAACGCCCTCTGTCGCAGGATCTTGGCTCACCTCGACGTCGCGGCACATAACCTGGCGGGCGAGATCGAGGGTCGGCCGGTAGGTGGCGATCCCCTCGCGAGAAGGCGGGTTGTGACCGCGTTGGCAGCCTTCGATAACCCCGCCGTCGGACTTCTCGTCTCGGGGAAAACCCCGGCGATTCACACGGCTTCCAGCGGCCGAGCAAGACGCCGTGCTGAGAGGTTGGGAGGGGAGCCGGATCGGGGCGAGGCGCACGGTCTTCCAGGCGCTTTGACACCTGATCCTCTCGACCTACTACTCGCTTCCACAGTCCTACCCCGACATCGGCTACCGTGGTCCCCTGCACAGCCGCGGGATCGCGCTTCGTCACGAGGGTCCGCTGCCGGGGAGGGCGAGCGAAGCCGAGCCCGTAGCCCGCGTTCGCCCCGAAAAGTGCCCGCGCGCGACATAGACCCGGCCGCCGGCCCTGAGGGCAAAAGGGCGGCTCGGGTTCGCCCCAACCGGACGGGCGTGGGGGTGGCGCAGGGACGCGAGCTCCCTCCTGAGACAATGCTGCGGGCTGGGGTGTGCGTGATCGGGACCGGGGTAGGGGGAGCGGTGACGGCAGCCAGGCTGGCCGAGGCCGGGCACGAGGTCGTGCTCCTCGAGAAGGGAGGATACTACACCGCCGCCGACTTCACCGAGGAGGAAGGCCCGATGACGGCACGGTTGTACGCCGAGGGTGGGACGCGAGCCACGGACGACCTCTCGGTCGCGGTCTTCCAGGGACGCTCGGACGGGGGCGGCACCACCGTGAACTGGATGATCATGCTGCGCACGCCCCCTTACGTGCTGGAGGAGTGGGAGACCGAGCACGGTCTCTACGGGATGGGCCCGAA
Organism: Actinomycetota bacterium; assembly: GCA_046733115.1. Taxonomy (GTDB): domain Bacteria; phylum Actinomycetota; class Rubrobacteria; order Rubrobacterales; family Rubrobacteraceae; genus Rubrobacter_D. The sequence goes on from JBKPOM010000278.1 coordinate 2,517, forward strand.
GGAGATGGCCCCCGTTTTCGAGGAGGAGGTCCACGCCTGAACCGTCCCTAACGACGCCCACTCGTCCAACAACCGGATAATCCTCGAAGGTGCGCGCAAGCTCGGGTGGAGCGCCTACTCGGGAAAGATCAATGCCAGTGGATGCGTGCGCGCAGGCTTCTGCGGGCTCGGGTGTCGCTACGACGCCAAGCAAAGCATGCTCCTCAACTACCTGCCGCGTGCCATCGAGGCCGGGGCACGATTGTATAGTAACGTGCGGGCCGAGCGGATCGAACTTGCCGAGAGAGGGGGCCTGCGCCTCTCAAGCGCGTGTTCGGGACGGTGCTCGACCGCGACACCGGACGGGAGCGTGGTAGGGTCGTTGTCGAGGCGCCGATCGTAGTATCCGCGGCGGGGCCGTGGGCACTCCGACCCTATTGCAGCGCTCGGGACTCGCGAGCGAGGGTACGGGCAAGTACCTGCGGTTTCATCCGACGAGCATGGTCCTAGGGCGCTACGACGAAGAGATCTACGCCGGGGTCGGAGTCCCGTTGTCTGCCGTCTGCGACGAGTTTCTGAGGAACGACGAGGCGGGGTACGGGTTCTGGATAGAGTGTCCACCGCTGCACCCTTACCTCCTCTCGGTAACGGTACCCGGCTTCGGGGAGGCGCACAGGCAGACGATGGTCCAATTCCCGAACACGGGAATATTGATCTCCCTCGTCCGCGACGGCGCGGACAAGGACCTCTCCAACGGTTCGGTCTCGACCGACCGAAAGGGCCGCGCACGCATCCGCTACAAACTTGGCCCCAAGGATCGGCGGCACACCATAGCAGGACTGAAGGCAGCCACGCGCCTCCACCTCGCTGCCGGAGCCACAGAGGCTCTGACCCTCCACACCACCGGCTGCAGCGTGCGCTCGGAGAGGGGCCTCGACCTCATGGAACGGCAAGGTTACAAGCCCAACCAGTTCGGGCTCTTCACAGCGCACGTGAACGGCGCCTGCCGGATGGGCAGAGACCCGGCGACTAGTGGCTGCACCCCGGACGGCGAGGTCCACGCCGTCCCCGGCTTCTACGTTGCCGATGGCTCGCTGCTTCCGACCGCCCCCGGCGTGAATCCACAGGAGACCATCATGGCACTCTCCAGCGTGCTCTCGCGCCGCATCGCCGTGCGCCACCCGAGCAGGTGACCAGATCATCCGGGCCCGACGCGTCTGAGACACCCATGCCAATAGAGTCTACCTTTGAGGCCAGGGAGCTGGCCAAACCCTCTAAAAGAGATCATCTCTACGAGATGAGGCGCCCACGTAATTTCACCGCTGCGATGACATCTTCCCTCTTCGATTCCTTCGCCTCCCGCCCCAACTCCCTTAGTGACACCAGCTAGCTTGTAGTTAGACCTCAAGCAGGAGCACCTGCTCAACCTGCGCCTTGACGGAGACGTAACGCCCGAGCAGTTTCGCGTCAACAGCACAGAACTGAAGAGCGCCCGCGCTGCGGCGCAGGATCAGCTAGAGGCCTCCCGGTCGCGCCTCTCTCGCCTCAAAGACCTCGAGCGCAGCAAAGAAGCACTCGTCTCGCACTACGCCGCCCTGGTGCCCCAAGAGCTTGGCGAGAACTCTCCCCGGCGAAGAAAAACCAGGTCTACAACACGATGAACTTGCGGGTCTTCATACGCCCGGACGACACCCTCATCGCCGATTGGGGTCGTAATGTCTCACCTCTACCTCTTGATAGTTTCAAAATTACTACGCGCAGCTTCGAGTTCAGCGCTCTGCTGACCGAGGGCGGCGCCGAGCGGTTAGAATTGGCGAGAGCTTAGAAGAAAGGAGGGGCGGCGCGGGCCGTCGTCTTGGAGGATGCAAGCCCGCGCCAAGCACGTGACCTGATGGCAAGGGGTTACCAACCGAGGTCTACCCCTAGGTACTCATAGAGCCTCTCATTGTGGGGCTTATAGTACTCATCGAGCCGTTGCCGGACGAGGGGGCTCACGCCCGCATATTCACGCTTGTTGGGGATGGAGTACGTCTCAGGTGCCCAATGCCGTATCTCGAGAAGATCCAACACCCTTTCTAAGGCGTTCGTCGTGTCGTTGAACAGATCCTCACTCTTCAGAATGAGCATTTGTTTCCTCTGGAAGAAGCTCGACCAGACCAGGAGTTGATCTACGTATATACCTCTCCCTAAATACGAACGGGTTCGGTGAGTCAAGCTTTCGTAATATTCATCTTGCAGCATCTTGCTTACTTCTCCAGGCAACATTCTTTCTTCTGCTTCTATGGCCTCTTCGAACGTAAGCGTCTCGCGACCAGCTCCCTTTCCACGTTTCACCTGGTGCTGATAATGCGAGTAAGCCCTATCGACTGGATTTCGCAACAGTACAATCAGTTTGGCACGGGGTACAACCGCCGAAGCCCTTCTGGGGGCGTGCGGATGAAACAAGTAGTACGGGCTGGCCTCTCCCGTGATGTACTTAGGGCTGTTACGCATTTGCAGAGGAAAATGGGAACGGTACCAATTGTCGCCTTTTCTGAAGTTGAGATCGAAGTAGTGTACTTCCTTGGCAAAGGATGGCTTCACGTGAGGATGCTGCACCAAGAGTTGGTAAAGAAAACTAGTACCGCACTTTTGCGCTCCGATAATGACAAACTCTGGCAACGTTCGTACTGGAGCAGTACTTATTCTCCAAAGATGCCTGGCCAAGTAAGCCTTTTTGCTGCTTCGCTTCACAACTAAAGCTTTCTACCCCAAGCGCGAACGTATTACAAGGCCAAAGCCGGAGGCGGTGACGGTACAAGGGTCGCAGAAATACGTCGAGGCGAGGAAACCAAGTAGTGGCTAGTGTTGCCTTGCAGACTTCTTCTCAATTCCTGCCCCTGTTGGGGTTTGTATCCAGTGCGCTCTTTTAGGGGGTTTCCTTTCGCTCGTGTGATTGTGCTGCTTACGGCGAGCAGGATCGGCCGAAAGGAGGTCTTTCTATCTGTTGCTTAAGACCCCCGAAAGCTTGCACAAGCGGTTGACCCGCGTAGTATTCTAGCTCATGCGCATTGCCAAGCTGGTGAAGCCATTGGTCTCCTGTGTGGTAGGAGTGTGAGGAGCATGACACATACCGAAACGCCTGTGAAAGTTCTGAAGATAACCGGCTTGGGACGTAGTGGGTCCACGATACTCGATGTGGTGCTCGGAAACCATTCTCAGATCGAGAGCGTAGGCGAGGCAAGTAATCTGATCCGTAACGGCTGGATCAGCCGCGAGTCGCTACGTGAGATCCCGAAAAATAGACTCCGCCGTCCGATCTGCACGTGCGGCAAACGGCTGGATGTTTTCTATGTCGACGCTCCCGACGAGGCTTGCCCGTTCTGGTCGAGCGTACGGCGTGAGTGGCTACAGCGCGCGGATCGAGACAGCATCGAGAGCTACCCGAAACTTCAAAACGATTTCGAGCTTAAGAGACGATGGCCACGCTTGCTGTACGAGAAGCGCAGACCGTCTGCCGCATTCCGCTCGTATGCCAGGTTAACGCGTACGTTCTTCGAATCCATACGTGCGGTAAGCGGAAAACCCATCATCGTCGACTCTACTATGGTCCCGGTCCGTGCGTTCGCGCTTGGGATGATACCTGGGATAGATCTGTACGTAATCCACTTGGTGCGTGACGGGAGAGGAGTGATAACGTCTCTTAGAAAGACCTTCAAGAAAGACCTCCAAGCCGGCATCATGTGGAACCACAAAGGTCACCCAATGTGGAAGACGGTCGTACGTTGGATAGTCCTGAACCTGGCAACGGAATGGATTTGTATCCAACTCGGCCCTAAGAGAACAATGCGTCTGCGCTACGAGGATTTCGTGGCGGACCCCAAGAGCGTATTGGAAAGAATCGGTTCCCTCATCGAGCTCGACTTGACGAGCGTCGCAGAAGCCGCCTCTTCAGGAAAACCGATGCAGGCTGGGCACAACATCGGTGGGAACAGGACAAAAAAGTCGGGCACGATAACCCTACGACCGGACGCAAAGGAGTGGAAGAGCGCCCTCTCCCCTACAGAAAAGCGACTTTCGTGGATGTTTATGGGATGGCTTATGCGCCGATATGGGTACGAGAGGTAGCATCCAAGAATGCCCTCTGCTCTTCTTCGTGGAAAACGCGGAGTTTGGTTCCCGTAAGGCCCCCTGGCAACAGTAGAAGCTAACCGGTCCACACACCAGTGAACGTCGAAGAGCATGCTGAAGCGCAGCATCATAGAGCCAACGAGTCCGTGAGAGGAGGTGGGTCGACCGGAGCGAGATAGCGAGACGTCGGAGAAGGGGAATGCCTCACCACCGAGGAACGAGAATAACCGAGGCGCCTCGGCCGTAGTGAGGTGAGGATCCTTACTCTGGCGGCGCAGAAGTCAAGAAATCCGCCTCCGGCTCAAAGCCCACTTCGCGACACAATCCCTCAACAGTCGCCAGTTTTTGAATCAGTAAGGAATGTGCTTGCCGATCTTCATCGCTACCACCCAGCACCTGGTGCAGGCTCTCGGCATCGTAAAGCGCACGGCTGAGCATAGTCTTTGGCGCAAGAAACTCTTGAAGCTCGTCCGTTAGAAATGGCATTTGCTGTTTTGTCACGAACGTACCCGATGATCGGTATTTCTTAGCACCCTTCAATCGTACGCGATTTAGCTTGTTAGCCAGATGAACGCCCCTCTTAGCTGACTGCAAGGCTGCCAAATGAACGTTACTGAACGATGTTGGTTCCGCCGTTCCGCCATAAGCTGTCACGACCCCAGCGGCACGCGGTGACAGCGTATAAATCATCTGGCGTTGGAGCCGGCTTGTTAGGCGCATCACCCACGGCATCGTGATTCCCGCCTTTACGACTCCTGCGCTGAGCAGTGGAGAGACAGATGGCAGCCAGTCGTATATGGCAGACATGTACTGGGAGCTATGTCCTGTCTCCTTCCAAAGGTGTACTGCGTCCAACTGCTGCGTCGTCCGTGTCCCCGGTTGCTCGCGGCAGATCCCCTCGAGTCGAGATTTCAAGCGGCTGCGGAGGGCGGGTAACCAATCCTGGGAGAAGAGAGATGGCGGTGGAGGCTGGGGGAGGATTCGGTATTTCAGTACGTTGTCCACATTAGCCAGTCGGCGGCGGCCAATACCGAAGAACTCTTGACTCCAGGGAAAGTAGCGGAACAATGGGCCTCCACTGCCTTGCATACTCAAATTAAAGTCCTGTGCGAGCTGCGGTCGCGTTAACAGATGGTGATACACTTCAGTAAAGGGCAGTTCTCCACTGGTGCGATACAGTAACTCTCGCCGCATATTCGGGGTAATCTTTGCTGTCCAAAGCAACTGGGTATTGAAATACCTCATATCCCACTGCATGGTCTCAGCCACTCGATGGGCGATCCGCACATCTTGGTGAACTGGAGGTCCATTGACCGTCACCGCGAATTTCAG
>JBKPOM010000279.1:0-4322 GCA_046733115.1 Actinomycetota bacterium
TATTGCCATTCCGTATCGCCGGTACGGCGATACGACCGAAAAATAGCCCATTTAGGCGATGTGCCGTCCGTAACGACCTTGCTACGCTGTACCGGTCCGGTAAGCCGACCACAGGGCAGAAGCTTGGAATTTTGCCGAGAAAAGACAGACGTCCAGGGGGTTCGCGCGCCCGATGTCGTTTCCGGCCGCCTTCGCTTGCGCAGCGATCGTATCTCTGGAGGGGATGAATCGTAGGATGGAAGATGCGATGCTTCCCCCTGCCTATTACCTCGACGAGTCGGACCCGGACATCATCACGTTGCGCCGCAAGGACCACACCTTCGTCGCCGCCTTCAGCGCCCAGGGCGCGACCAGGGAGGGCATCATCGAGGCCGCCATGCAAGACTCCAGGAACCCGGAGGCGGCCAGACCTCCCTACGACGTTACGGCGTCCGAAGGCGAGGATTCTTAGGCGATACAGCCGTCTACGACCCGGGCATGTTCTCCGCTGCTAGCGTGCGTAAGAGGATGTCGCTCTCAGGTTCTTCCGATCGAGGGGCATGCCGCACCCCGGGCAGTGCGTGACCTGCTCGGCGTAGGTCTCGCTGGTCTCGTCGTCGTCGAAGAATACCCACCTGTACTCCCGTCCCACCCACCAGAACTCAGCCCAGATGTCGCCCCCCCGCGTACACGGACACACCAACGTAGCCATAGTCCCTCCTTCACCGACATCTGCCACTGATAGTAATATATACATCAAAAACCGTTCCAGTGTGGATCTGGATAGCGGGAAAAATAGCCCGAAAGGTGTAGTAGGGCCGTGAACTTCGCAACCCGAACCTATTCCAGGTGGCTCAGGACGAAGGAAAGGAGGAAGCCCACTACGGTGATGAGCCCGACGAGTTGACCCCCCTCGTCGTAGGCTTCTGGCATCATGGTGCTTGCGAGCATCGTTAGGATGGCTCCGACGGCGAAGGATTGGATGAGGGCGATCAGGTCCTTCGAGGCGCCGTCGAGGAAGAAGTAGCCGAGCAGCGCGGCCAACGCCGAGACCAGCGTCACCCCGCCCCAAAGACCGAGGATGTGAGCCGTGGAGCGTCCTGACTGTTTCATGCCCGCGGCCGCGGAGAGGCCCTCGGGCACGTTGGAGAGGAACACGGCCACCACGAACACCCAGCTCACCCTCCCGCCCCCTATAAGGCTAATCCCTATGGCCGCCGACTCGGGGATGCCGTCCATGAGCGCGCCTATGGCGATGGCGGTCGCCGAGTCGCTCTGTTTGTCGCCGGGTTTTTGCGGCGTGTCCCTCCCTTCCTGTTCACCTCCCTGTCGGCGAAGAAGAAGGCCACAGCCCCAAGCAACAGTCCCAGGGACGACGAGTCGAAGCCTCCCATATCGTAGGCCTCGTCCATAAGCTCGAAGGCGACCGAGGAGATCAAAACCCCGGCCCCGAGCGCCATGACAGTCGCGATCAGACTTCTGGAGGCCCCTACGTAGATGCCGACAAGCGCCCCCAGGAGGAGCGTCGCTCCTCCCATGAACCCCCAGAACCCCGCCGCCAGAGCCCCCACGGCGAGCCTCTCTACTGCTGCACGAGCCGCTGGTAGACCGCGTGGTACTTGCGGATGGCCTGTCGCAGGTATTCGGTTGACTCCTCGGAGGCTTGGTCCGCGCTCCCGGCCGAACGCACCACGACTTCTGCCCTGATGCGCCGCGCCTCCCTGTAGTCGTCAGCGACGCCCGGGTGCATGACGGCCAGGCTCTGCTCGGTCTTCTCGTCAGACTGGCCTAGTCGGAGACAAATTTGCGCTCGGTCAGGACATCGAAGACGGTCCTGTCGGCCATCTCTATTGATCTCTCTGGGTTGTCCACGAAGACCCGCTCGACCTCTGTCCACTGCTCGTCGAAGCGGCCGCGGCTCTCCGAGGAGAGCCGTTCGATCTGCCGTTCCACGCAGCCGCGGCGCTCCCTCAGCTCTCTCTCGGCCTCCTCCTCGGAGCCCCTCTCCTCCACCGTCCGCTCGTACTCGGAGCCGAGAACTCCTCGCGGCTCCACTCCCTCTGCTCCTTGCTCCTCTGGTCCGCCCTGCGGCGCGAAGCAAAAAACAGCGCTAGCAACAGGACCACAACGACGACCACGACAACGATCACGACAAGGGTCATAGTGCTCAATGCTCCTCCCACCGGGTTTGACTGTCACGCATTATTCCCCGAAGAGAAGTCCACATAACGTCTTCTCCGGTCGCGGGCGGAGCCGGGCCGTACGGGCGAGGCCGCTCCTACCGCGTGGTAGCATGGGCCCGACGCGAGGCGAACGAGAAGGAGTACGCATGAGCGAAGAAGAACGCCGCGCAGGCTCGGGCGGTGCCGAGGACAACATGCACGACGAGCTCGACGAAGCCACGGAGCGGGGTAGACCTGGCAAGGACGCTTCGACGCAGGCCGTCGAGGAAGAAGAGCAAACGGGCGGCGCAGGCGGCGTGAAAGACAACGTCGAGGGCGGGTGGGACGAGTCGCAAGAGCGTTAGATCGTTTTGCTTGTAGGGGCGGTTCGCGAACCGCCCACGTACGGACTGCGCCGTCAGCCAATCATTGTTTGTGGTCAGGCGTTGACGGCGCTTGCTAACCGAAACCCGATGGGGCGTAGCCCCGACGCTCCGATCTTTTTCCCGCGCTAGCGCACACGGGGCTGGTTGGGGTTCGTGCGGGAGCGTCCGAAGATGCGGTCGAGGTAACGGTCTGCGGTCCACGCGCTGGCGGCGCCGCCGAGGCCGCCGAGGACTACGTCGAAGATCGTGTCGGGCAGGGCGTTGGATATGGTCAGGCCCATCAGGGACATCGCGACCTCGATGCCCTCCCAGCCGGCGGCGCCGAGGAACCCGATGACGGAGCCCGTGACGATGGCCCTCTGGGGCGTGTTGAAGAAGTCGTCGTCTCCCCCGTTGCGGTAGATGATCTCTGCCAGTATCAAGACGAGCGTGAACGGTGTGATGAAGTGGGCGATCTCGTCGTAGAGCAAGATAGGCTCGAAGAGCTTCCAGACGAAACCGGCCGCATTCAACGCGATGCAGAACAGGATCAAGAGCACGATGTACTTCCGGGACATTCGCTACAACCCGGGAAGTCCGTACTGGAACACGCCCTCGGGTACCTCGTGGCAGTGGCGGCAGCGGGCCTCGTAACTCTCCTCCGCTCCGACGAGGATGGTGGGCGCGGAGACGGGGGCTGGCCTTCCGTTTATGAGCCGCTGCGAGCGTGAGGCGTCCCTGCCGCAGCGGGCGCAGATGGCCCTGAGCTTTACCACCTCATCGGCCTCGGCGAGGAGCCTCGGCATCGGCCCGAAGGGCTCGCCACGGAAGTCCATGTCGAGGCCCGTCGCGACGACCTCGTAGCCGGCGTCCGCGAGATCCCGGCACGCTTCTACTATCCCCTCGTCGAAGAACTGCGCCTCCTCGATAGCAACCACATGGGTGGTCTCATCGACCTTCGCTAGCAGCTCCTCGCTCGTCGCGACGGCCGTAGCCTCGTGCGGGACGCCGCTGTGGGAGCGTATTTTGGTGCGTCCCGAGCGGGTGTCGATGGAGTGCTTGAAGACCTGCACGCTGCGTCGGGCGTAGAGGGCGCGGCGGACGCGACGGATCAACTCCTCCGTCTTGCCCGAGAACATCGAACCCGTGACGACGATGAGGGACCCAATTTTCTGTGTTATGGCTTCTAAGGGTGAATCGAAGATCTGGGTCATGATGCGTATTCTACCCACTGCAAACGCCTTCACATGGTCCACATCGTCAGCGCGGGTCGCGTTCCGGCCTGCGCCGTTCCCTCCTGAACCTGACGGCGGCGACCACTATTACCACGAGCAGGAAGATTACCGAGGTCACCAGGAACAGGGTGACATACTCGGGCGCCTGCCGCCCGAGGTAAGAGTAGAGAAAAGTCTGGGGGAAGATGCCGAGGGCCGTGGCCGCGATGAAGTTGCGGAACCGCATGTTGGTCAGGCCCGCGGCGTAGGAGATGGCGTCGAAGGCGACACCGGGCAGGAGGCGTCCGGCGAACACGGCGTACACGCCCCAGCGCGCGAACCAGCGGTCGGCGGACTCCAGTCCTGTCTTGCCCACGAGCACCTCCACGGGGACCCTTCCGAGGGCACGCGAGATGCCGAAACACACGGAGGCCGCGAGCACGTGCCCGAACAGGGAGAGCATCCAACCCCAGAAAACTCCGAACGCGAGCCCGTTGGCGAAGGTGATGAGGAAGGACGGTACCGGCGCAACCAGCGCCTGCAAAACCATCAGGAAACAAGAGGCCACGGGCGCCCACAGGCCGAACGAGACGATGTAGTCC
>JBKPOM010000280.1:0-35758 GCA_046733115.1 Actinomycetota bacterium
CGATCTCTGATAGGGTCCGCATCGGCCTCCAGCTACCCAAGTGCGCGGCGGGCAATACCGAGTCCGTTGGGATGGGACCGCGACCTGACGCTCACTCCGTGGGCGCGAAGGCTCGTACACGTCATTCCCGCGATAGCGGGAATCCACTGCTACTAGGAGGAGGCCTGCGCGAGGTGACGGGAGGACGGCAGTCTTGCCAGGGGCGTGCTTGCTCGAGCTGGGACGAGACGCGTAAAAGGACTGCCTCGCCCGCGGGTGGTCCCACCAGTTGCATCCCGATCGGGCGCCCTGCGTCGTTCCTCCAGAGGGGAAGCGAGTCGGCCGGCTGTCCCGTAACGTTGAAGACGGGGGTGAAGGGGGAGAACCTGAAGCGCTCTTCGACCATCTCCGCCGCGTGGAAGCTTTCGGGGGTGCCGATCCGGAAGGGAGGCCTGGCAAGCGTGGGAGTGAGCAGCAGGTCGTATTCTTCCCACGACGAGAGAAGACGGCGCGAGGAGCGTTGCAGCGCCGAGATTGCCCGCAGGTAATCTGGGGCACGCGTCTGGCGTCCGAGTTCGTCCTGCTCCAGGGTCTTGCGTTCCGTCTAACGCCAGTCCGGAACCTCGGTGGCCGCCAGCGAGGCGAACCATACGGTCTGAAAGTCTCGCACGTAATCTTCCGTGGGCGCCAGTTCGGCCGGCGAGACGTAGTGACCCAGTTCCTCGAGCAGGACCGCCGCATCCTCGGCCGCCGTCACACAGTCCGCGTGTACCCCGCCCAGGGGAGAACCCGTGACCAGCCCCACCCTGAGGCGGCCAGGCTCGCGGCCCACCTCACCAGCGAAGCTCCGCCCGGGATCGGGTACCCATACCCAGTAACGGTCGCCGGTAACGTAGAGCCCGAAAGGACGTCCAGGATACTCGCGGCATCCCCCACCGTCCGGGTCAGCGGACCCGAGCCCATCAGACCGCCGATCAACTCTCCGAAGCGTGGGGCGCAGGAGACCCTTCCGCGCGAAGGCTTGATCCCGAAGACGCCGTTGCATGATGCGGGGCAACGGATCGAACCGCCCCCGTCGGTGCCCTCGGAGGCCGGACAAAGGCCGACGGCGAGCGCCGCACCGCCGCCCCCGGTCGAACCTCCCGGGGTAAGGTTCGTGTCCCAGGGGTTACGGGTCGGACCGAACATCTCTGGCTCGGTCCAGGGGTAGATCGCGAACTCGGGCGTGTTCGTCTTCCCGAGCATGATGAAGCCCGCGCCTTTCAGGCGGGCCACGTCGTTGTCGCCGAGATCGGATACCTCGTTGGCGAACGCGCAGGATCCCCTGGTGGTCCGCACCCCGCGGTGGACAGGACGTCCTTGATCGAGATGGGCACGCCGTGAAACGGGGGTAACTCCTCCCGGCGTGCCAGGGCTTCCTCGGCCCCCCTTGCCTCCCCAGCGCCTCCCCGTCGTAACCAGCACGAAGCAGTTCAGCGCGGGATCGATGCGCTCTATGCGCCTCAAGTAGAGTTCGACCAACTCGACCGGGGACAACTTCTTTTGGCGGATCAGCGCCGCCTGCTCCGTGGCAGAGGCGAAAGCCAGTTCGTCGCCGTTTTCGGTCAACTGCTGCCCTTGCGGGCGGCAACCCGCCCCGTCAGACCCTCGTTTCCCGACCCCACTATCGTCAACCTTCTGCCAGAATACGTGGCGTAGCTGATACGAGCGGATACTTCATCCATAGTTTCGACACGTTCTAGCCTACACCCTCCCCAGGCGCATATATTGCGGGTCTCCCCACGCTCGCGCCAGGTCGTCCTCGATCAAACAGGTGGGGCTAGTATGATTGGCCTCGCGGTACTTCGCCGACGAAGACCACGTCTCGAAGTAGGCCAGGAGGTCTTGCATATTCCACGTCATGTCCGTCTGGAAGGGGGGAGCCCCGATCGGCTCGAAGGGAAAAGGCAGATCGTGGAACTCGTCGACGACGTAGTGCAGGCGTTCGTCCCAATAAGGGCCCAAGATGTCGTGTACCAGGCGCTGAATAACGGCGTCGACATCGCTGTCAAATTCGGGGGTGTAGTAGGTCCAAACTGCTACGGTTCTGCCCGGTTTCACCACCCGTCGCACCTCCGCGTAGAACTTCTCAAGATCGAACCAGTGGATCGCGGACGCCACCGTCACGAGATCCACGGAGCGATCCTCGAGGCCTGAGTCCTCCGCCTCGGCCACCCGGTAGATGATCCTGGGATCGCGCGGAGCCTGGGCGATCATCTCCCCGCTCTCATCGGTCGCCATGACCCACCCGAAGTATCCGGCCAGGTGCGTTGCGGCCTGACCATTGCCCGTGGCGCAGTCCCAGGCGACGGTGCGCGAAGGCACGACGGTCGCCAAAAACGCGAAGAGTTCGTCGGTGTAGGTGGGGCGGAGGTGGGCGTACTCGGCCGCCTCGGTAGCGAAAGGGTTCGTCTGCAAGCGGCGGCTCTCCTCGCTGAGCTTGTGCCGGGACGCCCACTATAGCAGAGCGCCCGATGCGGACGGGTTTGGCGTGGACCAACACGGGGATGCACCGGACTGCCGTAGGAGGCACTATGCTTGCAAGGGCTATCGATGGGGGTGACACTATGAGCGATCGGATGGATGAGATCCGCAGCACGAGGGCCCCGAGGCTGAGGACGGACCAGATCAAGATCCTCAAGCGCTACGGGGAAATCAGGAAGACAAAGGTCGGCGATGTTCTGTTCAGGGCCGGCGATACCACCAACGCCTTTATAGTCGTCTTGGAAGGCGAGGTGAAGGTTGGCGACGACTTCGCCGGCGAGTCGCGGACGATAGGGGTCTTCCACGAGGGCCGTTTCCTGGGCGAGCTGAACATGCTCACCAGGCAGGCGATGTACCTCACGGCCGTGGTGAGCGAGGCTGGGGAGGTGCTGTCCATACCCCGCGAGCGGCTGAAAGAGGTCGTCACCGAGGAGTCTAATCTCTCCGACATCATCCTCAGGGCCTTCCTGGCCAGGCGCTCGTACATGATGAAGACCGGCCTCGGCCTGAGGATAATAGGCTCGCGCTACTCGGGCGACGCGACGCGCCTCAGGGAGTTCGCGGCCCGCAACCGGGTGCCGCACGTCTGGATCGAACTGGAGGACGACCCGAGGGCCGACGCCCTGCTCGCGAGGTTGGGTGCGAAGCTGTCGGAGACGCCCGTGACCGTCTGGCAGGGCGAGGACGTACTGAAGAACCCGACGAACCTCGAGTTCGCCCACGCCACGGGCCTCGAGGTAGACGCCCCCCTTGAACGGACCTACGACCTCGTCGTGGTCGGCGCCGGTCCGGCGGGCCTCGGCGCGTCGGTCTACGGGGCCTCTGAGGGCCTCTCTACCCTCGCCCTCGAGTCGGTCGCCCTCGGAGGGCAGGCGGGCACCAGCTCCCGTATAGAGAACTATCCTGGCTTCCCCGCGGGGCTCTCCGGCTTCGAGCTGGCCAGCCGCGTCCTGGTCCAGGCCGACAAGTTCGGCGCCCGCACCGCCGTTCCGCAGGAGGCGATCAGCCTGCGCAGGGAGGACGGCCATTTCCGGATCAAGCTCTCGGAGGGCGGCGAGGTCGCCGCGCGCAGCGTGATCGCCGCGAGCGGGGCTCGCTACCGCAGGCTCGATGTGGAAAGTCTCGGGCCTTTCGAAGGCGTGAGCGTCCACTACGCCGCCACGCAGGCCGAGGCGCAGCAGTGCGAGGGCGAGGAGGTCGCGGTGGTGGGCGGGGGCAACTCGGCGGGCCAAGCCGCGTTGTTCCTCGCGGGACACACGAGGAGGGTCTACCTGCTCATAAGGGGCGAAGACCTGGGCAAGAGCATGTCAAGCTACCTCGTTGACAGGATCATGAATACCCCCAACGTCGAGCTGCTCGCCAACACAGAGGTCCGGGAGCTCCTTGGGGAAGACCGCCTCGACGGGGTCGTGGTCGAGGACAACCGCTCGGGCGCACACGGGACCTTGAAGGTGCGGGCCCTCTTCGTCTTTATCGGCGCGGAGGCCAACACCGGCTGGCTCAGGGGGACCGTCGAGCTCGACGAACGCGGCTTCGTCCTGACGGGGCAAGCGTTGGACCGCTCCGCGCTCGACGCGGACCACTGGCAACAACGTTCGCGGAAGCCGTTCCTCCTCGAGACCAGCATGCCCGGGGTATTCGCCGCCGGTGACGCGCGCGGGTTCGATCAAGCGCGTAGCCTCCGCAGTGGGGGAGGGCGCAATGGCGGTGAGGTTGATCCACCAGTACCTGGCCGATGCCGGCGCGCACGGCGCGCAAAAAGCGTGAGTAACCGTCCCTACCGACCCGGTCTCGTTCCTCCCCGGGATGAGCCGCCTGTCCGGGGTGGTCCCGGCTTGTAGGATCAAGTCCCAAACCTTTGGCCACCTGGCAGATGCACCTTTCCCGGAGCCTATTCATACTTGGGCCTGTTGTGTGTTGTCGAAGCTCCCCTGACCTGATATTACGGGGAGGGTTCAGAAACTTGCGAGAACCTTGGGAAGGAGCCGACGCTTATGACAATTCTAATAACGGAAACCATAGGCATGATCGTCGGATTTGGTGGCACGCTCATGTCCTTGTTCGGTGGCGGAACCCTGATAATGGAGTACCTGTAGTTCGTCATGATGTTGGTCCTGTTTTTGGTCATGCTGATCGGGGCGTACTGGTTCGTTATGGTCAACCCCGGTAAGGACGAGAAGGGGCCTACGCCCCAGAAACGGGCTTCGAGAAAGCGGTGGTTCCGGGAGAATTCGTCACCACCGGTCTTACCTGCGGAAGTATTCAGGGGATGGACCCGTTCCTGTATCGTTCTCGCCGCGCATTAGACGGCGGCGCGCAGTCTCCTTGCCTCCGAACTCGGGTATGTCGGCGTAGATCGCCTCGTAGTTGCCGCGCCCTACGATGTAGGTCTCGTGCCAGATTCCGACCGCCCCGCTGCTCCTTGCTTCCCTGTTGAACCTCTGCCACGCCGGCATGTGCGGGTCTTCCGGGTCGCGGGCGAATCGCTCTAAGCCTTCGAAGGAGCGCCAGTACTGGACCAGCGCCGGCCCCCGGCCGTAGAAGAAGAACTCGCCGCCCAGGAACCCCTTATCGGGGTGAAGGTAGAGTTCTTTGAGCATCGGGCCCATGGCTCGGAAGGTCGGGAGCCACTTCCTCAGGACCAGAGGCCTGTTTATGCGCATACCTATTGTGAAGACAACAAAAGGCTCGTCCATCCTGGCGGTGAATCTCCCCGGTACGATGTTGGCCATCTGGCACGCTCCTTTCTATTCGTTGATCTACCGCTCCTTACTCTCGGCATCAGTCAGTAATACAGAGGATGGGTCGCCCTCGGGAACGTCGTCCTCAGAGAGCGCGCCCGAGACGAAAAGCGCCATTCCCGTGACGTTGAGCGCGACGCGCAGCGCGTGCAGCCTGTCCCAGCGCCTCCGCAGCCGCGCGAACTCCTCCTGATCCTTCTCGGGGTCCATATCGATGACGCGCTCGTTGATCGGGACGTTGCCCAGCCTGGTGGAGGTGAGCATGCTCAGAAAGCACACCGTTCCCAAAAGCGTGCGCCCGAACCCCGCCGACCCACGGGAGGACAACATTGCCAAGACACAAGAGACGACGGTCGAGCCCATCCAGAAGGGCATAATTGTCCCGAACCTGCGCGTTACCTCCTGCTCCGCGCGTATTCGCTCGGGTGGACTCAACTCTTCCAGCGCTGGAAGTGGACCGCGGCCAGCGTACCGAACTCGTTGCCCGTCAGCGTCCCCGCGAGCAAGAGGTTCACGAACGTACGATATTCGACGCTTTCATCGGACCTCCTCTGTTTGATTTCCAGGTCTCCTGATGAGGCCTATACCCAGTACCAGGACGCCTGAGGCCATGGAGACGGCGCCCGCGAACGCCAGGTAGATCATGGCGTTAGGCTCCGTAACATCGGGCGAGAGTACGGACAGAATGAACGCCGCAGGCAAGAGAATCGCCGCCGCCGGGATCGAGTGCCTGGCAAAGCTCTTGAGCCACCCCGGAAGGTTGGCCTCGTCCACATAACGCAGCGTGACCAGCGAGAGCACGAGCAGCACGCCGGCGTGCGCGTACCCCGCCCGCCAGAGGTCCTGGCACAACTCGTTCTGCGCATAACCAGGGTCGCCGATCAGTAGCGAGAGGATACTGGTCCCGCCGTAGACGACGGCCGGCAGCAGGATCAAAGTATGCCCGCCGTCAACCGCGACTCGCGGCTCATGGCGTCGTCCCGCTATCGTCGGTCCCCCACAGCGCGTACAATACGGCGCCGTCACTGGCCTTGACCTCGATGTGTCCGTTCTCGGCCAGCCCTCTGAGCCTCCTGTCCGCCTCGACGACCGACAGCGACGTCCTGGCCGCCACCGACGCGGCGGAAACCTCACCACCCTCCCGTATCGCCTCCAACAACTCCCGCTCCACCTCCGCCTCGGAGACCCGCAGGGGATGTTCCTCACCAAGCCCCGAGACGCCACTCTTGAGCAGCCCGAGCGCCGGGAACGCGATCCAGAAATAGGTCGTAAAAACCCACCACAACTGTGGCACGAAAGCGACCAGGAACACTCCCGAAAGCGCGACCGGCACGAGCACCGACAGCGCCGCAGAGATTCTCGCCGAAGGGCTCATCTCCTCCACATCACACCCCATAAACCCATGGCCGCCATGCCGCCCCACATATTGCCCGCCGCACATACCCTACTCCTCTCACGAACCTTTATGTCACTCTTGACATATCATCTGCCATCCTTTAGAGTAGCATATGTCAAGAGTGACATAAACAGATTTTTGGAGGATTATGGCGACGCTGGGGTATGCGATCCTGGGTTTACTATCGAGGGAGGACTTGAGCGGGTACGACCTGACGCAGCGGATGGCGGGGCAGGTAGGGTATTTCTGGAGTGCGAGGCACAGTCAGATCTACCCCGAGCTCGCGAAGCTGGAGGAGGGCGGCTACGTAAGGCACAGCGTGGTCGAGCAAACCGAGCGGCCGGATAAGAAGGTCTACAAGATCACGGCCGAGGGCTTGGATGCGCTGAAGGAGTGGGTGATACGGCCTCCCGTGCCGAAGCCGATACGCGATGAGTTTACGTTGAAGGCGTACTCGGTGTGGCTGGCGGACAAGGAGGAGGCTGCGCAGCTCTTCCGCGAAGAGGGGCTCCGCCACGAGGAGCAGCTTGCCCACTACGAGGAGCTACAGGTCTGGATGCAGGGGGCGTGGAGGGAAGATCTCACCAGTACCGACAGCCCAGAGTTCGCCACCTACGCCACGCTCCGGCGCGGCATCGGCTACGAAAAAGAGTACGCCGAGTGGTGCCGTTGGATGGCCAATTCCATCGAGAGAAGGGAACCTTCAGAGAAGCAAAAAAAGAGCAGGAAGGCCGAATGATCCTGGACTCGCACTTCCAGTAGAATCCGAACGCACTCAAGAGAGCCGGAGGATGATGGAGCTTCGCACGTATCGGGAAGGGGACGTAGACGCGCTGACGCGCGTCGCTGTGGCCGCCTTCGGGAGCAGCATCTCCGACTGGGAACAGTACTTCGATCCGGCCCAGAACGCCAGGCTCGACCTCGAGCAGGTGCATGTTATAGAGGAGGACGGGGAGGCCAGGGCCAGTGCCACCGTGCTGCCGCTGGAGTCTTTCGTGGAGGGCGAACCGCGGCCCATGGGCGGCATCTCCGCGGTAATGGTCCACCCCGCCTACAGGCGTCGGGGCTACGCCGGGAAGCTCATGCGCGCCGTGCTGCGCGATATGCGCGAGAGGGAGGTTGCGCTCTCGCTGCTCTCGCCCTTCGCGCACGCCTTCTACAGGGTCTTCGGCTACGAGCTCGCCACCGAGGACATCGAGTACAGGCTCAAGCCCTCCGACCTACCGACCAGCCTCGAACAGGGCCATCTTAGAGCCTTCCGGGAAAAGGACCTCCCCTCCTTGATGGGGCTCTACGAAGCGGAGGCGAGGCGGCACACCCTCAGCGTGCGCAGGAGCGAGGGACACTGGAGGTCGGACGAGGTCAGGAAGAACAGGGACATCGCCGTCTACGAGCGGGGTGGAGTGGTGGAGGGCTACATCCTCTATAAGATCTCCGGTTGGCAAGAGCAGGACCCGCGGCGCACGCTCAAGGTAGACGAGTTCGTCGCCGCCACGCTGCGGGCGAGGGAGGCGCTCTACTCCTTTATGGCGGGCTTGGATCCCCTGGTCTACGGAATAAAGCACTTCACACCGCGCGGAGAACCGCTCCACCCTTACCTAAATAGCTCATACGTAAAAGCCAGGATCGAACCCGACCAGATGCTCCGCCTCGTCGACGTCGAAAAGGCCTTGGGCTACCTCGAACTCGTGTCCGAGGCGCCGCTAGTTCTCGACGTAAAAGACGACGTTATATCGGAGAATTACGGCGAGTACACCATCGCACACGGCAGGGTCGTCCGCGGAGCGGAGGCCGAAGGGAGCGTCTCGCTCGACGTGCGCCAGCTCGCCCAGCTCTACGCCGGCTACCTTCCTGTAAAGGAGCTCGCTAGGCACAGCCTCCTCGACGCCAGCTCTCCCGAGGCCCTCGATCTCCTCGATTCGCTCTTCCCCGTCGGAGATCCGTGGCTGTATGGGCCAGATCACTTCTAGCATTCCAGCATTTCAGCAGGTCAGCACACCGCCTGCGGCGGCCCTCAGGATTTCGACTCGCGTATCAGGAGCGTCGGCAACGTCCCGCTGTAAACTGACGTTCGTCGGAACGGCGAACGATCCGCCCGAAAAGGCTGACAAGCTGACCGGCTAAAATGCTGGAATGCTAAGCGACCGAAGGGAGCGACATGAAACCGACGGGCACCGTGGGCTACGCGGCGATGTTCGAGCAGTTCCACCCGACGGAGCTGTTGGACTGGTGCAGGGTTGCCGAGGAGTCGGGGTTCGGTTCGGTTATGGCTTCTGACCATTTCCATCCGTGGACCCCGGATCAGGGTCAGAGCGCCTTCGTCTGGTCGTGGATGGGCGCGTTGGGCGCGACCACGAACCTCCGCTTCGGCACGGGCGTTACCCCACCCGGCTTCCGCTACCATCCGGCCATCATCGCGCAGGGTGCGGCGACGCTGGAGGCGATGTACCCGGGGCGCTTCTGGTTGGGGCTCGGCGCGGGCGAGGCGTTGAACGAGCACATCGTGGGGGATTACTGGCCGGAGGCGCCTACCCGTCTGCGCATACTTATGGAGGCCATCGAGGTCATCCGCAGGCTCTTCTCGGGGAAGGTCGTCAAGTACAGCGGGGAGCACATAACGCTGGAGAGCGCGAAGCTGTACACCATGCCGGATACGCCGCCCCCGATCTACGTCGCCACCGCCGGACCCATACAGAGCCGCAGGACCGGCGAGTTCTGCGACGGCATCATCACGGTCGGCGCCGCTGACGAGAAGATAAGGATGCTGATGGAGAAGTTCGAGGAGGGGGCGCGCCGCGCGGACAAGGATCCCGGCCAGATGCCGCGTATGATACAGCTCCACGTCTCTTGGGCCCGGGATCAGGAAGAGGCCGAGCAGCAGGCGGTCAGGGAGTGGCCGAACGGCGGGATGCCCTTCCCCAAGGCCGACATAAGGAATCCGGAGGACTTCGCGGCAATGGCCAAGCAGGTGGGCGTCGAGAACTTCGTGAACCGGGTTCTGATGTCTGCCGACCTGGACGAGCATCTAGATCACATCCAGCACTACGTGGATCTCGGCTTCGACGAGGTCTACGTCCACAACGTCGGACGCAACCAGGAGGAGTTCATCAGGGCCTACGGCGAGCGCGTCATACCCAAGCTCCGCTGGCCGGAGAGTGGGTAGCCCGTGGGCTGGAGGAACGGCGGTTACGCTAGCGTCCTGCTCGTCGCCGTCGGGGCGGCGATGTGGGGGACGGACGCCGTCTTGCGGGTACCGTTGTTGGAGGTGGCATCGCCGTCCCAGATAGTGCTGCTGGAGCACCTGGTTTTGCTTCTGTACTCGGTGCCGGCGGTGGTGCTGAGCCGGAGGTACTTTCGCGGCGTCGGTGTTGCGCAGTGGGTAGCACTGCTTGTCATCGGGTGGGGCGGGTCGGCCATCGCGACGTTGCTCTTCACGACGGCGTTCGCGGTGGGGAACCCGACCGTGGTGATCCTGCTGCAGAAGACCCAGCCGCTTTTCGCGGTCGCGCTGGCGGGCATTTTGCTGCGCGAGAGGCTGGGGTGGGCTTACTGGCCTTGCTTCGCGGTGGCGATGGTTGGGACGTACATGATCTCCTTCGGCGACCTCGGACCTTTCTCCGCCCTCGGCTCCGCCGAACTCCTCACCGCCGCCCTCGCCCTTGGCGCGGCGCTCCTGTGGGGCTCATCGACCGTACTGGGGCGGCTCGTCCTCAAGGACGTGCCGTTTTACGCCCTGACAGCGGCGCGGCTCCTGCTGGCCGCGCCGCTGCTCACCGCCATCGTGGTGGTCCAGGGCTCGCTCGGGGAGATCGGCGCCGGCTTCGCTGCGGAGCCGGGGCGCATCGTGCTGCTCGCCCTGATCCCCGGTCTTTTGGCCCTGCTCCTCTACTACCGGGGCCTCTCCGGCACCCGGGCCTCATACGCGACGCTCGCGGAGCTGGCCTTCCCGGCCACCGCGGTCGTCCTGAACTGGACGTTCCTCGGCGTCGGCGTGAGCGCAAACCAGGTCCTTGGCTTCATCCTCCTCTGGGGGGCCGTGTTCGTGCTCGGCTACCTGAACGCGAAGACGCCGGCTCCGGACTCATCCGCCCCCGTGGTCGGCACTGGATAGAATCATGCCCAACTTACGCGCGGCGCTCGTGACCCCGTTGACCAGATTAGTGAGAGGGAAACATGCAAACCCAAGGCGCATGATCCACTGCCTCCGTGATATCGGGGTGACGAGTTGAAGGTCGCAGTCGTGGGAGCGGGGATGATCGGTTCTTCCGTTGCCTACCGTCTCGCCGAAGGCGGGGCTGAGGTCGTTCTGATCGACGGGGCGGAGCCTGGCTCCGGCACAACCTCAGCCAGCTTCGCCTGGGTCAACGCCAACAACAAGCTCCCCCGCGAGTATTTCGAGCTAAACCTTGCCGGGATGCGCGAGCACGAGCGGCTCCACGGTGAGATCGGCGGCGGATGGCTTCACCTTACGGGAAACCTGATCCAAGCCGCGGACGAAGGACAGGAAAGCCTCGAACGTCGCGTCGAGCGCCTCCGCTCCTGGTCCTACGCCGCCGAGATGCTCCCCGCCTCCGCGGTCAACGAGAAACTCGAACCCCAGGCCATTTTCCCGGAGACCAGGATCGCGCACTTCCCCGATGAATCCTGGGTCGATGCCCCGGCCCTCACGAGAACGCTCGCGCGAGCCGCCGGCCGCAACGGAACCCTGATGCTGGTCGGGAATGCGGTTCGCGGTATCGAGGTTGGAGGCGGGGGTGCGACGTTGAGCCTAAAGAACGGTGACACCGTTCGAGTCGACGCGATTGTCAACGCCACCGGCGCTGGGGCTGCGTCCGTAGCGGGAATGGTTGGGAGGGTGTTGCCGCTCGACGTGTTCCGGGGTCTGCTCGTCCAGGTTGCCGTTCCTGGCGAGCCTCTGCGTCATCTTGTGCACACGCCACACATCAACATGCGTCCTGACGGTCCCGGGCACGTCCTGCTTCACCACGATTCGGTTGATGAGAACCTTACGGACGACTTCGCCGGGAAGCAAGACCCGCACTGTGCGGAGCTTCTGGAGCGTGGGCGGTGCGTGCTTCCGGCACTCGCGGAGGCGGAGATCGTGGAGGCGAGGTTCGGGCTTCGTCCTGTGCCGGCGGACGGGCATTCGTGCGTGGGGGCGCTCTCTCAAATCCCCGGTTACTACGAGGCCGTGACGCACAGCGGCGTCACGCTCGGACCGCTCGTCGGGCGGCTACTGGCGTGTGAGATCCTGGCCGGCGAGGTGGACCCGCTCATTGCGCCGTTCCGTCCCGATCGCTTCCCACAAACGTAAGCCCGGAGTTCGCTGACCGCTGTTTACAACCCGTCTCGCCCGGTCCTATACTGCCCGATGAGGAAAGGGAGGCGAGTACGCAGGGATGGCTTTCGCATAGCAGGGGTCTCTCGTCGCCCACGGGGCGGTACTCCCCGTGGACGAACCGCCGTCATGGCGAGGGTGGGATCTTACCCCCCTCGTCCGAAGCGATACCGGATACGGTACTTCATAGTGTCGACAGCGGACGGCCGGCGCTCTCTTCGTGCGCGCGAGCTTTCGGAAAGGAGTAGGAGCTGTGGGAGAATTACTCTTTAGCGGGCGAACGGGCGTGACCGCGGAAGGCAGCTACAGTGCCGACGTGCTCGTCGAAGACGAGAAGATAGTCGCCGTCGCCGCGAGCCTGGACGTTGAAGGCGCCGAGACCGTGGACGCCTCGGGCAAGCTGGTGATGCCCGGATTTATCGATGCCCACACCCATATGGACATGCCCTTCGGGGGCACCGTGACGGCCGACGACTGGGCCACCGGCACCGAGGCCGGCGGGACCGGCGCCGACGCGGACATAGTCTTGTGGGACCCCGAGCTCTCCACGACAGCCACGGTCGAGAACCGCCACGACAACGTGGACTACACGCCGTACGAGGGACGTCAGTTCCATGACGGGCCCGCGGCGGTTTACGTGCGGGGTAACCTGGTGTACGGCGATGGCGAGGTCGTCGGCGAGCGGGGTTCGGGCAGGTTCGTCGAGCGGAGCTTCACGGCGACGGAGGGACTGGAGGTGCGGGTATGACCAATCAGGAGGAACTTTACGGGCGGCACAAGGCGGCGTTGCCTTCCTGGATGCCGCTGTACTACGAGCAGCCGATAGAACCCGCGCGCGGCGAGGGTTTCAAGGTGTGGGACTCCGAGGGTAACGAGTATTTGGACTTCTTCGGCGGCATCGTCACGATCATCAGCGGGCACGCGGTGTCGGAGATCACCGACGCCATAAAGAGCCAGGTGGACAAAATTCTGCACACCTCCACGCTCTACCTGATAGAGAACCAGGTCAAACTGGCCGAGAAGCTCATAGACCTCGCCCCGATCTCGGGCGAGAAGAAGGCGTTCTTCGTGGGCAGCGGCTCCGAGGCGAACGAGGCCGCGCTTCTTTTCGCGACGCGCTACCGTAACTCCAGCGAGATCATCGCCCTCCGCTCCTCCTACCACGGCTCGACCTTCATGACGATGGGCATAACGGGCCAGAGCAACTGGAGCCCGACCTCGCGCTCGGCCCTAGACGTGGCCTACGCCCGCAACCCCTACCAGCTACGCTGCGCCCTGTGCCGGGGCGAAGGACGCTGCAACCTCCTCTGCGCCGACGACGTGCGGGCCGTGGTGGAGGAGGAGACCACGGGCAACGTTGCGGCGTTTATTGCCGAGCCCATCCAGGGCGTCGGGGGTTTCGTGGATGCGCCGCCCGGATACTTCGAGCGGGTAAAGGCAATTTTGGACGAGACGGGGATACTCTTGATCTCCGACGAGGTCCAGACGGGCTTCGGGCGGACCGGGGATCACTTCTGGGGCATCGACGCCTTCGACGTGGAACCGGACATGATCGTGATGGCCAAGGGCCTCGGCAACGGCCTCGCCATCGGCGCCGTCGTCGGCAGGTCCGAGGTGATCGAAGCCGTCTCCCCGAACCTCCACCTCTCCACCTTCGGCGGGAACCCGATCTCGACGGCTGGTGCCCTGGCAAACATCAACTACGTCCTTGACAACGACCTCCAGACCAACGCCCACGAGGTCGGCGCCCACCTTAAAGACCGCCTCTTGAAGATGGCCGATAACCACGACATCGTCGCCGAGGTCCGCGGGCGGGGCCTGATGCTGGCCCTGGAGCTCGTCGGCGACGGTCTCGAGCCGGACCCCGCCGCGGCCGTAAGCTTCCTCGAAGCGTGCCGAACGCGCGGCCTTCTCGTCGGCAAGGGCGGCCTGAAAGCGAACAGCATCCGCATCTCCCCACCGCTCATCGTTACCCGCGAGGCGGCGGACGAGGCTGCTGACATCATGAACGAGGCCTTGGCGGAGATCGGCGCTACGGAGAAGGTCGGCTAGTGCAGACGGAAGGAGTTGACGCCCGCCGCGCCGTCGAGGAGCTGAAAGAGCTGGCCGACCTTACGGGCGGCCCCGACGGCGCCCGACGCGTCGCGTGGACCGAGGAGTGGAAGAAGGCCCGCGAGTGGTTCGGGGCAAAGCTGGAAGAGATAGAAGGCATCACCGAGATAGAGGCCGACGAGGCCGGCAACGTGTGGGCCACGGCGCCCGGCGACTCGGAGCGGGCCGTGCTCATAGGCGGCCACATAGACTCCGTCCCGAACGGCGGCTGGCTCGACGGCGCCCTGAACGTGGTCGGCGCCCTGGAAGTCATGCGCGCCCTGGCCCCGCAAGAGCGACCCGTCACCCTGCGCCTCGTTGACTGGGCCGACGAGGAGGGCGCCCGCTTCGGCCGCAGCCTCTTCGGCTCGGGCGCCGCGGCGGGCGCCCTGAAGCCAGACGACGTGCGCGACCTCGAAGACAGCGACGGCGTGGCCCTGCCCGACGCCTTGGCCGAGCACGGTGTGGACCTCGACAGGGTCAACGAGGCGGGACGCCAACTCGAGAACGCCGCGGCCTACCTGGAGCTGCACATCGAGCAGGGCCCCGTTCTAGAGCGGATGGACCTGCCGCTCGGGGTGGTGCTCGGCACGTTCGGCGTCGAGCGTCACGCTGTACGCTTCACCGGCCAGCACGCCCACTCCGGATCGACGCCCATGGAGGTAAGGCGAGACGCCTTCATCGCAGCGGCCCGCTCGGCGGTGGCGTTCCGCGACGACGCGAGGAGCCGCGACGACGTGCGCGCGACCACCGGTTTCGTCAACGTAAGCCCGGCCATCGTCACCGCTTTCAACGGATGGTGTGAGATGTCCCTCGACCAGCGCGCCCTCGACCCGGAGGTGCTGGCGAGCATGCTCGACGCCGCCGAGGAGGCTACCGCCCGTATCGCTACGGAGGAAAACGTCTCCGTCGAGTGGAGGAGGCTGTGGCGCATAGAGCCCATCCCCTTCGACGAAGATCTCATCTCCCTGGCCGAAGAGGCGTGCAACGAAGTAGCCGGGCAATCGCACCGGCTGCCGAGCGGACCCCTGCACGACGCGGCGGAGATGGCGCGCCTCATGCCGACCGTCATGCTCTTCGTCAAGAGCCTCGGAGGCCTCAGCCACACAAAGGACGAAGACACGCCCGAGGAGGACCTCGAGCTCTCCGTGGAGGCGCTACACCGGCTCGCGCTCAAGACCATGGAGTGGGCAAAGTGAGCATGTCAGCATTTCAGCTAATCAGCTGGTCAGGCAATGCCATGCAGTAAGCAGCCGGGATTCGCCAGCCGGCCAGCGAGTTTCGAAGGGCTCAAACTAAATTGCTGAAGTGCTGAGCGACCGAAGGGAGCGACATGGAAGAATTTCGGGATCTCGCGGTAAACAACCAGGCGGAGCTGGAGCGGATCAAGTCCGGTGCGATGGCCTCTCCGTTGTACAACGAGGACCTGGCGCCGACGGGGCCCGAGCGGAGGACGTGGACGACTTACAACATCGCCGCGCTCTGGATCGGAATGGCGATAGTCATCACGACGTATTCCCTGGCCGCCGGGCTGTTGGCCGCGGGGATGAACTGGTGGCAGGCGTTGTTGACGATCTCGCTCGGCAATCTGCTCGTCCTGGTCCCGATGCTCCTGAACGCCCACGCGGGCACCAAATACGGCATCCCGTTCCCGGTCTTCGTCAGGGCTTCTTTCGGGGTTCGGGGTGCCAACTTCGCGGCGATGGCCCGGGCGCTCGTGGCGTGCGGCTGGTTCGGTATACAAACCTGGATCGGGGGGCTCGCCCTCGACGCCCTGATGAGCGCCGCCTTCAGCGGATGGGGCAACGTTCCCGGACACTCCTTCATAATGTTCTTCGTATTCTGGGCGATTCAACTCGTTATTATCCTTCGCGGCGTCGAAGGGGTGAAGCTCTTCGAATCGTTCGCCGCCCCCCTGCTACTCATCGGCAGCCTCGTCCTGCTCATCTGGGGCTTCTACGCGGGAGGCGGCATAGCCAACGTGTTCGCGACCTCGGCGAAGCTACAGCAGGGCGACGCGCCTTTCTGGGCGCTCTTCTGGCCGTCGCTGGCGGCGAACGTGGGGTATTGGATCACGCTCTCCCTCAACATCCCCGACTTTACCCGCTACGCGAAGACCCAGCGCTCTCAGATCCTTGGCCAGGCTCTGGGTCTCCCGCTCACGATGACGGCCTTTTCCTTCATAGGGATTGCGGTAACGGCGGCTACCATTTTGGTTTATAAGGAGGCGATCTGGGACCCTGTGGTGCTCGTCACCAGGCTGGCGCAGAACACGCCGATACTTTTGATCGTTGCCATGGTCATCATCGCTATAGCCCAGATCTCGACGAACATGGCCGCGAACGTGGTCTCGCCCTCGTTCGACTTCTCGAACCTGGCGCCGAAGTACATCTCATTCAGGACCGGCGGCCTCATAACCGCGATAATCGGCATCGTCTCCTTCCCGTGGGTGCTCTTCAACAACGTCGGCGCCTACATCTTTACCTGGCTCGTCGGCTACGGCAGCCTCCTCGGGGCCATCGGGGCCGTGATGATCGTGGACTACTGGATCGTGCGCCGCAGGCAACTCGACCTCGCCGAACTCTACAAGCTGGACGGCCGCTACTCGTACGCGGGCGGCTGGAACTGGAAGGCGATAGCCGCCGTGTTCATCGGCGTGATACCCGTCGTCCCCGGCTTCCTGAAAGCGGCCACGACCCCGGGCTTTGCGGGCGTGTTCTCGAACCCCACGTTCATCGAGAGCCTGTACAACTACGGCCTATTCTTCACCTTTGGTGTGGCGGCCGTAGCCTACCTGGCGCTCTCCATGATCGGCGGTGGTGCGGCAGAACCGGCCCGCGAACCAGAGACGACCTAAGGGATAGAGGATGCCAGATGCCCCCACTTACGCCCTCTTCGTCGCGGCGGCGCTGGCGTTGCTGCTCGTGCCCGGTCCGGCCGTGATCTACGTTGTCGCCCGCAGCGTAAGCGGGGGCCGTCTGACGGGGCTCATCTCCGTCCTCGGCGTCGAGCTCGGGACCCTGCTACATGCGGTCTTCGCGGCGGCGGGGCTCTCGGCGATAGTGGCCTCCTCGGCGGCCGCGTTCTCCGTCGTGAAGTGGCTCGGCGCGGCCTACCTGATCTACCTCGGCCTCAGGCAGATTTTCGGACGCGGCGATGGGGAAGAGGAGGCGCCGTCGCCTGAGGGCAACGAGAGCCGCTTCCGCGTCTTTTACCAGAGCGTGCTCGTGCAGGTCCTCAACCCCAAGGTCGCGCTCTTCTTCCTGGCCTTTTTGCCGCAGTTCGTCGATCCTTCCAGGGGGGCGGCCTGGACCCAGATCGTCGTGCTCGGCGCCACGCTCGCCTTTCTCGGGTTGTTCACGGATGGCCTGTACGCGCTGCTCGGCGGTACGGCCGGAGGTTGGATCAGGAAGCGGGGCGGTGGCCTGCGGCGAGCTGGACGCTACGTCACGGGTGGGATCTACATAGCCTTGGGCGCCGTGGCTGCGATCTCGGGCAAGGATTAGGGCATGGACCGACCGACGTTCGAGAGCTGGTTGGACGCCTACAAGCGGGCCTGGGAGACCAGAGACCCGGAGGCTGCGGCGGACCTGTTCACTGCGGAGGCGGCCTACCATGAAACCCCGTTCGGCGAACCCGCGAGGGGCCGGGATGGCATCCTGGATTACTGGGCCAACGCGACGCGTAACCAGGAAGACATCGAGTTCTCCTACGAGGTCCTCACGACCACTGAGACCATCGGCATCGCACGCTGGCTTTCGCAGTTTACGAGCCTGACTTCGAACTCCGCGGTCGAGCTCGACGGCATCTTCCTGATAAAGCTCGACGTGGTCGGCAAGTGCAATGAGTTGCGCGAGTGGTGGCACAAGAGAGGATAGGAGAACTTATGGACTTCGGCGTCACGCTCCAGACGAACCCGCCGGCGAGCCGGGTCGTCGACCTTACCAGAAAAGCCGAGGATCTCGGCTTTACGCACGCCTGGACCTTCGACTCGCACATTCTCTGGCAGGAACCATACGTCATCCACTCGCAGATGCTATCGGCGACAGAGAAGATCACGGTCGGAACTTTCGTCACCAACCCGGTAAGCCGCGACCCCTCGGTGACGGCCTCGACCTTCGCCACCCTCAACGACATGTTCGGCAACCGCACCATCTGCGGCATCGGTCGCGGCGACTCCGTGGTACGGGTCCTGGGGCGCAAGCCGACAACGCTCAGGCAGCTCGAGGAGGCCATGCACGTCATAAAAGAGCTCGCCGAGGGACGCGCGGTCGACTTCTCCGGAGCAGAGGTGAAGATCCCGTGGATCAAGGACGGAAAGCTCGACGTGTGGATGGCCGGCTACGGTCCGAAGGCCCTCAGCCTCACAGGGCGTAAGGCCGACGGCGTCATACTGCAGCTTGCCGACCCCGTAATCCTGGACTGGACCATGAAACACGTCCACGACGCGGCAAGAGAAGCCGGCCGCGACCCGAAGGTAGTAAAAGTCTGCGTCGCCGCTCCGGCCTACGTCGGCGAGGACCTCGCCCACCAGCGCGACCAGTGCCGCTGGTTCGGGGGCATGGTCGGAAACCACGTCGCCGACCTGGTCGCCCGCTACGGAGAGGACAGCGAGGTGCCGCACGTCCTCACCGACTACATCAAGGCGCGCGAGGGCTACGACTACAGCCACCACGGCAGGGCGGATAACCGTTCGACCGACTTCGTTCCCGACGACATAGTAGACCGCTTCTGCGTCCTCGGCACCATAGACGATCACGTAGAGAAGCTAAACGAGCTCAAGGATCTAGGCGCGGACCAGTTCAACGTCTACCTCATGCACGACGCGATGGAGGAGACGCTTGACGCTTACGGGAAGGAGATCATGCCCGCGTTGGCTGCGAAGTCTACCGCGTGAGAAATATCAACTACTCCCTTCGCCTCTAGCCAGCCACGCGGCGTCGGCGAGGTTTTTGGGCCGACCCGTAGCCCTTTTGTTCTGCAACAAGTGGTGTCTGCTGATCACCGGCACCTTCACCCTGGCGACCTCTCCTTCCTCACGCGCTGGCCATGCCTCCTCGAAATCTACGGCTTCTATCGAGGTCAGTATGTCAACCCGACGTGGTGCGACGCCGATCTGGAACACGGTACCGGGCGTCTCAAAGTCACGAGGTTCGATCTGGTGCAGTGGAGCCCCGAAACGCCTCAGCGCATCCATTATGCGCGACGCGTTGTTCTCGCTGTGTGGGCTGCTCACCCACAAGTCGATATCTCCCGTGGCCCTCACCTGTCCGTGTGCGGCGAGCGCGTAAGCCCCTACAAGCAGATCTCAACGTTCTCTTCTGTAAAGGCGAACAGTATGTTTCGGAAGTCGGGATCGAGCAAAATCCTCTCCCTTGAAAGCATAAGCATCGAGCGCGAGCTGCCGCATCATCGAGATATACTCGGATGGCGTTGTTCTTTCGAGATCCATCTCTTTACCCTGCTCGTGAAGCCTTCGGACCCTGACGTTGCGCCTCGATTCAGCCATGGCGTAAATATAGGGCAAACAAACACATGTCCATCGATTCATCCAGTGCGGCGCGGCAGGGGGTAGCGCTGGGTGCCCCGATTGTCATATTCTTCGCGCATGGGGAGGTGCATGATATAGATGGAACCAGAAGTTAGCATCGAGGGGCTCGCTTACCGTTACAGGGGACAGCAGAAGCCCGCGCTCAAGGGCATCGACCTGGAGGTGGCCGAGGGCGAGTTCGTCGTGGTGATGGGCCCATCGGGGGCGGGCAAGAGCACGCTCTGCGTCTCCTTGAACGGTTTGATCCCCCACTTCTTCAAGGGCAAGATGGAGGGAGAAGTGCGCGTCGGGGGACGTTCCACCCGCGAGGGCAAGGTCGGGGAGTTCGCCCAGGAGGTCGGCCTCGTCTTCCAGGACTTCGAGGCCCAGCTTTTTTCGACCAACGTTGCCCTGGAGGTGGCCTTCGGGCCCGAGAACTTCAGCGTCGAGCGGGAGGAGATGATCGAACGCGTCGAAAGGGTGCTAAGACAGGTGCGCCTGGAAGGTTTCGAGAAGCGCACGCCCGCGACCCTCTCCGGCGGCCAGAAACAGCGCCTCGCCATAGCCTCGGTGCTCGCCATGGAGCCGCGCATCTTGTGCCTGGATGAGCCGACCACGGATCTCGACCCCGTCGGGAAGCTGGGCATCTTCGAGATCGCCGAAGGCCTCAAAGACCGCGACGACGTCACCCTGATCGTCGTTGAACACGAGACCGAGGAGACCCTAGAAGCTGACCGCATCATCGTCCTTCGGGACGGCGAGATCGTCGCCGACAGGCCGGCAAGGGAAGTCCTGCGGGATGTCGAGCTACTGGAAGAATCCAGCGTCATGCCGCTGCAGGTAACCCGCTTCTTCCATGAGATGGGTCTGTGGCAGGGGCAATTGCCGCTTACGCCCCAGGAGGGGCTTGCGGAGTTCAGGCGGCGGGGGTGGCTAGTAAGCCCGGATCGCCACGGTCGGCTAGTCGAAGCTGATGGAAAGCGGGAAGAGGGTTACGGGGAGCCCGTGATCGAGGTCAAAGGGCTTACGCACCGCTACCCGAACGGGGTCGTCGCACTGGAGGGGGTCGATCTCACCGTCCGGAAGGGCGAGTTCCTCGCCGTGCTCGGACAGAACGGGTCGGGCAAGACCACGCTCGTCAAGCACTTCAACGGGCTCTTGAAGCCTACCGAGGGCACGGTAAGGGTGGGGGAGGACGAGACGACGGAGCAGGGGTTGCGCCGGCTCGGCCAGAGCGTCGGGTACGTTTTCCAGAACCCTGACCACCAGATCTTCTCGGACACCGTCTCCGACGAGGTGGCTTTCGGGCCGAAGATCAGGGGTATGGAGGAGAGCGAGATCAAGGAGCGAGTGGAAGAGGCCCTCGCCGCCGTGGGGCTGGAACGGCGCGGCGACGAGGACCCGTTCGGGCTCACCAAGGGCGAGCGCCAGCGGGTCGCGGTGGCGAGCGTGCTCGCCGTGCGCCCCGAGGTCTTGATCCTGGACGAGCCGACAACTGGCCTCGACTACGCTGAGCAACGCAGCATGATGGATCTGATCAAGAGCCTGAACGAGGCGGGCTCCACGATCATAGTCGTCACCCACACTATGTGGGTCGTCGCTGAGTATGCTCACAGGGCCCTCGTCGTAAGGGATGGAAAGATCTTTCTGCAAGGAACGGTCAGGGAGGTCTTCGCGGAAGAGGACGAGCTGCACGACGCCGCGCTCCGGGCCCCGCACATCGTCTCGTTGGGGAACGCGTTGGGCTACCCGGTGTTATCCGTGGAGGAGATCATCGAGGTGACCGAGGAGAAAGCGTAGATGGACCCGTCGCTCTACCTGGACAGGGACACGTTCGTACACCGCCTCGACCCCAGGACCAAGATGTTCCTGCTCCTCGGGATGTTCGTGCTGGCGTTCGTGTTCACGGACCCGCTTTATTTGCTGGGCGTGCTCGCGGTGGTCCTGTTCTTCGGCTACCTGTCGCGGTCTCTGGCCAACCTTAGGCGCATCTGGTTCATCTTGGTCGCCATCGCCATCGTGAGCATCATCCTGTGGTCCATCTTCGGCAGCGGCGAGACACCGCTGTTCCTCTTCGTGGAGCGGGAGGCGCTCGTCTACGGGGTCAGCATCGCGTTGCGCCTCGACGCCACCATCATAGCGGGCATGATCTTCCTCTCCACAACCCGCAACGAAGAGGTGGCCATCGGTCTGGTCCGGCTTGGAATCCCGTACCGGTTCGCCTTCGCCGTCTCGACCGCGCTGCGGCTCGTCCCCACGATAGTCGCCACGGGCCTGACCATTAGCCAGGCACAGAGGTCCAGGGGCCTCGACCTCGACTCCGGGAACATCATCAGCCGCATCCGCAAACACCTGCCGCTCCTGGTGCCCGTCTTCGTCACCACGGTCCGCTCCACCAATGTGTTCTCGATGGCGCTGGAGTCCAAGGGTTTCGGAGCCGGCTCCGGGCGCACGTTCTTCTTGCACATCGCCATGGGCCGCAGAGATATCCTGGTCTTCGCGATCTTCGTGTTGCTCCTGGCCGGGTGCATAACGCTGCGGGTGATGGGGTACGGGGAGTTGGAAGGGTTCAGCCTGACGTAGCCAGGTTCAAAGGGGAGGGACGGGGTGAAAGAAGTCTTTACGATGTGGCGGCACACCCAGCTTGTGGTGCTCACGGCCTTGAGCGCCGCCATCTACGCGGCGGTCTTGATCCCTTTTAAGGGTTTCCCCATCGTGCCCGGCTTTATCGAGCTGAGGCCGGCCAACGTGTTCCCGGTCGTCTTCGGGCTCCTGTTCGGCCCGGCCGGGGCCTGGGGCGCCGCGATAGGCAACCTCATCGGCGACTTCTTCGGCACGCTGACCCTGGGGAGCGCCGCCGGGTTCGTCGGTAACTTCTTCCTGGCCTACCTGCCCTATAAGATGTGGAGCGCCTACTTCCGTAGCGACGAGAACATGGAACAGAACGTCGATTCCGGCAAGAAGCTCGCCGTGTACATCGCCGTAGCCTTCCTGGCCTCGCTCGTCTGCGCCCTTATAATCGCCTGGTTCCTCGCCCTGTTCCGGCTCCTCCCGTTTCCCGCGGGGCTGGCCCTCGTCGCGTTCAACAACGCCATAATGGCGATCGTGCTTGGTCCCGTGCTCCTGCTCGCCCTCTACCCGCGGGTCAAGCGCTGGGGGCTCCTGTGGACGGAGATAATGGAGCCCGACGAGGTATCGTCCTCCATCCTTCGTCGGACGGGCAACGTCCTGGTCTGGGTCGGCGGTGTCGGCGGTGCGGCCGTAGGCCTGATCCTGTCTTTCACCGGTGCCTCCCCCATGGGCGCTGGCGTCGGGTTGGCCCTGATCCCGTTTTTGATCGTGATCATCGTCGCCGCCTTTATGCTCGGCGGCAGGGAACAGGTCGAAGCGGCCCAGGAGATGATGGAAAGCGAGGGATCGGAAGCCTGAGGTAACGTCATGCAAGAATCTATAGTTAGGGACCCCGCGCTCGCCCCTGACGGCCACAGGAAGATAGGCTGGGCCGCCGAGCACTCGCCGGTCCTTAACACCATTCGCGACAGGTTCTTGAAGGACGGCACCTTCGACGACCTCGGCGTCGGGGTCGCCCTGCCGATAGAGGCTAAGACGGCCTACCTGACGGTCGTGCTCGCCGAAGCCGGGGCGGACGTTGCCGTAGCGAGCCCCGGTCCGTTCTTCGTGCAGGACGACGTCGCGGCGGCCCTCGCCGAACGCGGCGTGACGGTCTACGCCTCCTCCGAGAACGACCCCGAAGATGCCGACCGCGAGCTCGAACGCGTCATCGATAGGGCCGCAGACAATAAAGAAGCCGTGTTCATTGACGACAGGGCGGGGCTCGTGCGCCTGGCGCACACGACGCGAAGAGACCTGCTCGGTCGCATCCGCGGGGCCTCCGAGGAGACGACGAGCGGGGTGGCGAAGTTCAGGGCGATGGAGCGGGAGGGCATCCTGGACTTCCCTGTCATCGCGGCGAACGACGCGAGGTGCAAGTACCTCTTCGACAATCGCTACGGGACGGGACAGTCGACGCTGACGGCGATCATGCAGAACACTAACCTGATGATCGGCGGCAAGCGTCTCGTCGTGCTCGGCTACGGCTGGTGCGGCAAGGGCATCGCTCGCTACGCGGCCGGCCTCGGCGCCCGGGTCTCGGTGTGCGAGGTGGATCCCGTACGCGGCCTCGAAGCCTACGCTGACGGCTTCGACGTGCTGCCGGCCACCGAGGCCGCGGAGATAGGAGAGGTCTTCGTCACGGCCACGGGCAGCACCGACGTGCTGACGGAACAACACTTCGGGAGGATGCGTGACGGCGCGATCCTGGCAAACGCCGGCGGGGTGGACGTGGAGATAGACGTGGAAGGTCTCGCGTCAGCGGCGACCGGCACCCGCGAGGTACGCCGCAACGTCGAGGAGTTCACGACAAGAGATGGCCGGAGGCTCTACCTCGTCGGGCGCGGAATGGTGGTCAACCTCACGGCGGGCGACGGGCATCCGGTGGAGATCATGGACCTCACCTTCGCGATACAGGCCCTCTGTGCCCACCGCCTCGCGAACGAGCACACCTCGATGGAGAACAGGGTACACCTGCTGCCCAGGGAGATAGACGACGAGGTGGCCCGTACCAAGCTCGACGTGGTCGGCATGGGCGTCGACGCCCTGACGCCGGAGCAGGAGGAGTTCCTGGCCGCCTGGCGCGCGTGATTTCAGCCGGTCAGCACTTCAGCTTGTCAGCCTTTTGTTCTTGCTGACATGATAACTGGCTATTGGTCTGCCGCGTTGACCAGGTAGCCTTTGTTGTTGGGCGGGCCGTAGACGAAGCCCTGGAAGTAGGCGCCTGCGGCGGTGTTGAAGATGAGCGCGCCGCCCCTGTAGTCAAGGAAGTCCTCGGAGTCGATGAACTCCACGGAGACGGAGTCGAGGTCGGCGTAGCGGGCCTTTATGTCGCGCGCGACGAGCGTGAGGTTCCGTTCGGTCGTCGCCCTGGTGTCCACGACCAGGGTCATCCCCCGGGCCCCATTGCGCTCGCTGCGGTTCGTCTGCAGGATCTCGTAGTTCGGCACGCCTTTCGGCGGATCGAAGCCGCCGATGCTGACGTCGGGGGGATCGGGGGCCACGTAGGTATTACTCACGGCCACGTAGGGCTTGGGGGCGGAGCGGAGATCCGGCGGCTCGACAGCGGATACACGCCCGTCACCGAGGGGCCAGAAAACCATCGCGCAGGCCGCGAACAGCGCCATGAGCGAGGCAGGAAACAGGATGAACCAGGCCTTCAGCATACAGGAGAGTTTAGCCTCCTGGGAGGCGTAAAGCTCACACCATACGGCTTGCAAGATGTATTAAACTAAAGAAGATGGAGATTTCGTATTCTGGGAGGAGTGTTTTAGATGGCTCAGAGAGCGTATGACGTCGTGATAATAGGTTCTGGTCCTGCGGGGTATACGGCGGCCCTTTACGCGGCCAGGGCGAGCATGAAAGTGCTCGTTTTCCAGGGTTTCGAGAGCGGTGGGCAGCTCATGCTGACCTCCGACGTGGAGAACTATCCCGGTTACAGGGACGGCGTGATGGGCCCCGAGATGATGGACGACTTCGAGGCCCAGGCCGCGCGCTTCGGAGCCGAGATGCGCCCCGACAACGTCGAGCGGGTGGACTTCTCGGAGCGCCCGTTCAAGGTGTGGGCAGAGGACGAGGACGAGCCGACATTGACCAGGGCCGTCGTCATCGCCACGGGTGCCAAGGCCAAGTGGCTCGGTCTCGAGAGCGAGCAGCAGCTCATGGGCAAGGGCGTGAGCGGCTGCGCGACCTGCGACGCGTTCTTCTACAGGGGCAAGAAGGTCGCCGTCGTCGGTGGGGGAGACACCGCAATGGAAGAGGCTGGCGTCCTCGCCAAGTTCGCCGATGAGGTAGTTTTGATCCACCGACGCGACGAGTTCAGGGCGTCCAAGATCATGCTCCAGAGAGCGCTGAACAACCCCAAGATCACGTTCATGACCGACACGGTCGTGGAGGAGATCCTGGGTGAAGACTCCGTCGAAGGCGTGCGCGTCAAGAACACGATGACCGGCGAGGAGCGAACGATCGAGGTAAGCGGCTTCTTTGCCGCCATCGGCCACGCCCCGGCGACCTCCCTCTTCGAGGCACAGGTCGAGATGGACGAGGGCGGTTACATCCTCCAGAAGGAGAACACGATGACCAGCGTCCCCGGCGTGTTCGCTGCCGGCGACGTCTCGGACACGCGCTACCGCCAGGCCGTCACGGCCGCGGGCGACGGCTGTAGGGCCGCGATCGACAGCGAGCGCTGGCTCGAGGAGCAGGGCGAGGCCGAAGAGGCCGAAGACCCCGCCGTGTGGACTGCTGAAAAAGACGTAGCCAACCTGTAGAGGCAGTTCGCACACCGCCCCGATAAACGAGCGCCTGCGGCGAGAACGTCGGGGGCGCTCGTTTTGCCCTGTGCGCCGGCGGACCGTGGCGGGTATAATGCGCCGCCGACAGGGGCAAGCTGGTGAGTAAAGACCATTGTGCTCGTTGAGGACGACCGGGATCAGGTCGTCCTCGCCATGCGCGCCCTCCGCAAACACGGCATCGTCAACCTCGGCGACGATGCCGTGTTTGCGGAGGGCGGCGAAGAGGCGATAGATCACCTGCTGGGCGATGGCTCACACGAGGGAGGGGATACCGTCCTCGCGCCCGAGTTCGTGCTCCTCGACGTGCATCTTCCCGGGATGGACGGTCTGGAGGTCCTGAAGCGGTTGCGCGACAACGAAAGGACGCACCTTTTGCCGGTGATCCTCTTCTCTTCCTCGAAAGAGCACGTGGTCGAGGGCTACGAGCTCGGCGCGAACTCCTACGTCACCAAACCGGCCAACTTCGAAAGGTTCTCGGAGGCGATGCGGTATCTGGGCTGGTACTGGCTCGACTACAGCGAGTCTCCGTAGGCTTCGCCACCATGTAGCCGCCGGAGTTACGAGAGAGACGGAAGAGGGATACGCGTGCACATAGAAGCCGAAACCCGTAACCTGGACGGCCAGGTTACGTCACTGGGTACGGCCGAGCAGTTTACGCTGGTGGTAGATCGCCCCACGGAAGGCGGGGGCGGAGGGCTCGGCTTAAACGGCGGGCAACTGCTGTACCTCGCGGTCGCAGGGTGCATCTCGAACGACCTCTTCCGCGAGGCCCGGGCGGCCGGCATCGAACTGGGCAGCGTCCGGATAAGGGTGGGCGGGGACTTCGTGGGCGATCCCACGGTCTCGGACGAGATCCGTTACGAGGTGGGAAGTAGCAGGCGACGCTCCCAAAGATCGGCTCCAGGCCCTGGTAGATCAGGTCGACGAAATTGCCGAGATCCCCAGCTCGCTACGGCAAGGCACGCGGGTACGTCTGGTTGCAGCGAGCCTGGCGGGGAACTAGACGGGCTTCTTACGTCCCACCACGTGGATGAGGCGCGCCACGGATCTGTAAGGCTCCCTTTGTCCGGCCTCCCACTCCAACTCCAATATCTCGGGCAGGTCCTCGCCTGGCATACTGTCTCCGAGGTGGTCCGCGAACACCCGCACCCCGTACCAGTGCTCGACCGTGAGGCCGGCTTCGGCGAACGCTTCGGATAGTCCCTCGACCGTGTCGCCGCGCGTGATCACCCCGAGCCGTCCGCGATCCCTGGCCGTCTTCAGCGCCGAGAGCGCGTCCCGGTAACGGCTTTCGAGGGCGGGCCGCATGGCCAGGGACGAAGCGTTCTTTGTCAGGACGGAGACGATGCCCTCGGGAAGGACAAGTGTAGAGAGGGCTCGGATCATGGGCCGCGCATCCTCCAGATACATGAGCACCCCGTGGCACAGTGCCGCGTCGAACGTCTCTCCGCGGAGCACCTCGGACGCTAGCTCCCCCGTGCCTTCGACGAGGCGCACCCGCCGGCGAACGTCTTCGTCTTCCGACGCAAGCCTTCGGCGCGCTTCGTCGAGCATCTCTCTTGAGGGGTCGAGGATGGTGACCTCGTAGCCTTTGCGGACTAGCCGGATCGACTGCTGGCCTGCGCCGCCTCCCACGTCGACGATGCGGGCCGGCGGGTCGGGCAGGTGCTCGGTTAATCCGCGGTCGACGAGCTCGTGGCGGACTACCCGGCGCAGGGTCCCGCCCGACGAGTTGTAGCCCGCGGCGAGGCCGGCGAAGGGGTCGTTCACGGAGGCGGCTACTTTCCGTCCTTCAGGTACTTCTCGAACTCGGCCAGGGGGAGGCAGTTGATCACGCTCCCCTTCTCGACCCAGGCCCGCCGCGCCTGCGAGACGCCGTATTTCATGTAACCCAATGCCCTCTCGTCGTGGGCGTCGGTGTCGATGGTGATCCTGACACCAGCCCCGACGGCCTCCCTAACGTAGGGAACGGAGAGGTCGAGGCGGTCGACGTAAGCGTTGAGCTCGAGGGCGGTGTTCGCGGCCGCAGCCTCCCGGATGAGGCGCGACACGTCAACCTCGTACGGCTCCCTGCGGTTGAGAATGCGGCCAGTGGGATGGCCGATGGTCCGCACGTAGGGATTGTTGATCGCCCGCACGATGCGCTCCGTCATCGCCTCTTCGTCCAACCCGAAGGAGGTATGCACGCTCGCCACGACGAAGTCCAGGGTGGCGAGCACGCCGTCCTCGTAATCCAGCGTGCCGTCCCTGAGGATGTCCACCTCGGAGCCGCAGAAGAGCTTTATCTCGACGTACCTCTCGTCGGCCTCCCTCACGGCCTTCAGCTTTTTCTCCAGGCGTTCGGGCGAGAGGCCGTTGGCCACCCTAAGGCTTTGGGAGTGGTCGCAGAACACGAGGTACTCGTAGCCGAGCTCGATGGCGGCCTCGGCCATGCTCTCGATGGTGCCCTTGCCGTCGGAGTAGTTGGTGTGGACGTGCAGGTCGCCGCGAACGTCCTCGACCGAGACGAGGTCGGGCAGGCTTCCCCTGTCGGCGGCTTCGATCTCGCCCGTGTCCTCGCGCAACTCCGGGGGGATGTACCTAAGATCCAGCCGCGAGTAGAGGTCCTCTTCGGTGGCGACGGGTTTGTAGTCGCCCGTACCTGCTTCGGCCAGGCCGTACTCGGAGATGTTTATGCCCATCTTGACGGCCCGCTCGCGCAGCGCGATGTTGTGGGCCTGGCCACCCGTGAAGTGGTGCAATAGCGTGCCGTAGGCCTCGGGATCGACGATCCTGAGATCTACCTCAGTACCGCCGGAGAGGACGAAGACCTTCTTCGGACCGTGGGCGAGGACTTCTTCTGCGAAAGGGGCCTCCGCGAAGTCGTCTGCGAGGGAGGCCGGGTCCGTGCTTGCTGCGACGATGTCGATGTCGCCGATGGTCTCTTTCATGCGGCGCAGGGAGCCCCCGACTTCGGCTGTTTCGGTCGCCGGGTGCGAGCGGACGAAGGAGAGGATCTGGTCTCCCAGAGCGGTCGCGTCGTCGAGTAGCATGCGGCGTTCTGTCGCGTTGTAGGTCTGTGCGACCTGCACCATCTTCTCCGCGCTCTTCTTGCCGAAGCCTTTGAGGGCGGAGATCCTCTCCGGCTCCTCCGCGGCCAGCTCCTCGGTGTTGGTGACGCCGAGTTCTTTCCACAGACGCCCGACCGTGCGCGGCCCGACGCCGGGCAGGCGCGTCATCTCCACGAGGCTGGCCGGGATCTCATCCGTCAGTTCGGCGAGGAGCCGGGGCGTCCTGTCCTCGGCGAGGTCGCGTATCACCTCGGCCGTGGTCGCGCCGACGTGGGGCAGCGTCTTCAGGTCCTCGACCTCGGTCGCCGGGCGCCCGAGGGCGGCCACCGACTCGGCGGCCCTTTGGTAGCCGAGCACGCGGTAGTAGGCTTCGTCTTTGATCTCCATGAGCGTCGCGATCGTCTCGAGCGCCCGTACGATGTCGTTGTTGTTCAAGGTGCTCGCTCCTCCTCTTCCGGACCGGCCGTCCGCCAGGGGGATTATACGCGCCGCTCAGGGAGCGAAACGGGCTAGAATCTACCGATGCTCAAGAGTCGCAGAGAGACGGTCCGGTGGATCTCCGAGCGCCTGACGTTCGTCGCGGCCGTCTGGCTCACAGCGGGGCTGGCGTTTTCTGCGTTCGTGATCTGGGCCTTCTTCGAGTTGGCAGACGAGGTCCTCGAGGGCGACAGCCGCGCCTTCGACAGAGCGGTTCTGCTCTGGATCCACCGGAACGTCCCCGAGTGGCTGGACGGGCCGATGCGCCTGGTCACGACCCTCGGCTACTACTACGTCGTCGTGCCGCTCCTCGCCGTGGCGGTCTACTTGTTCTACCGGAGGGGCTGGCGGCTCTCCGCCGTACTCCTCGCTGTCTCGACCGGGGGTAGCATCGTGCTCACGACCGTCCTGAAGGGCGTGTTCCAGCGGGCGCGTCCCGAGCTGTTCGATTCGGGCTACCAGGCCTCCTTCTACTCTTTCCCGAGCGGGCACGCCACGGTAGCCGTCGGGTTCTACGGGATGCTGACGGTGATCCTGGCCTACCGGCTCGAGGGTCTCGCGCGGTGGGCTGTGGCCGTCTCGGGGGTACTCGTCGTGCTCATGATCGGGTTTTCCAGGCTCTACCTCGGCGTCCACTACCCTACCGACATTCTCGCCGGCTACCTCTCGGCCCTCCTGTGGCTGGTCTGCGTCGGGGGCGTCTACGCGCTGTGGCTCTCGGTCAGGGGCTTGAGGGCCGCAGAGTCCGGCCGCGACGCCGGATAGTACCATCGCTTGATGGACAGTATCCTCCACCTAATCTCCCAGTACGGGTATTTGATAATCTTTCTCGGGGTGATGGCCGAGAGCATGGGGGTGCCGTTGCCCGGCGAGACCATCCTGATCTCCGCCGGCGTCCTGGTCCAACGTGGGAGCCTGGATCTCGGGGACGCCATCTTGCTTGGCATACTCGGCGCCGTGGTGGGGGACCAGATCGGCTACTGGATCGGCCGCGAAGGTGGCCGCCCTTTCATACTCCGCTACGGCCGCTACGTCTTCATCACGCCGCAGCGTCTCGGCCGCGCCGAGGCGTTCTTCGCCTGTCACGGCGGCAAGGCCGTCTTTTTGGCGCGCTTTTTCTCCGGCCTGAGGGTGTTCGGCGCGCTGGTTGCCGGGATGAGCCGTATGCGCTGGGTGACCTTCTTCGTCTACAACGCCCTCGGGGGCGTCGTCTGGGCCACGGCGGTCGTACTGGCGGGCTACTTCTTAGGGAGGAGCCTCAAAGTGCTAGAGCGCTGGACGGGGCGGGCCTCCGTGCTGCTGCTCGCGCTGGTCGTCCTTGCGCTATTCCTCTACCTGGGTTACCGGTGGGTGTTGCGACATCCGGAGCGGGTCAGGAGATCGTTCGAGCGGCTCGGGGGCCGCCGCGTCTACGCCTTCCTGGAGAGCCCTGTGGGACTCTGGCTCGGGCGCCGGTTCTCCCCCCACGAAGTCTACGGCCTCGCCCTCACCCTCGGGCTCCTCCTGACCGGCCTCTTCTCGTGGGCCTTCGGCGGCATCGTGCAGGACATCGTGGCCAGGGACCCTCTCCTGAGGACGGATCTCGCCGTGGTGCGTTTCTTCCACTCGCACGGCGAGCCCTACCTGACGACCAGCGTGAACGTGTTCGAGACGATCTTCTCTGCCTGGGTGCTCCTCGCGGTGGCCGCCCTTGCCGGCTTCGCGCTCTCGAGCCTAGCACGCAAACGCGGGGACTTCGAGACGGGGTTGTCAGGTGTGGTCCTGCTCGCTACGGCCCTCGGAACGGGGGCGCTCACGATTCTCTGCAAGATTCTGTTCCACAGGCCCAGGCCGCCGTCCTCGCTCCAACTCGTGCACGAGACAGGCTACAGTTTCCCAAGCTCCCACGCCGTGGCGGTGGTCGCCGTCGGGGCGGCCGTCTGGTACCTATTCGGCCTCCGTCCTCTGCGGCGCTGGGGCGGCTCGTGGCAAGAGAGGTCGAGGATCGGGCTCGTCGTCGTGGCGCTCGCAGTGCTTGTGGGGCTGGGACGCGTCTACACGGGGGCGAACTACCCGAGCGACGTGCTGGCCGGGTGGGCCCTCGGTGGCGTGTGGGGCTCCGTCTGTCTGACGGCGGCCGAGGTCTTCAGGCGCCTGCGTGCCGAGGGCAAACCGCTGCCGGAAGCGGGCGTCAGGTACGCCCGCTTCTCGCTCGTCGGGGTCTCAAACGCCCTGGTCGACCTGGGGGCCATCAACCTCCTGCTCTTCGTCTATCCCACGCGCGAACCGGGGCTTCTTGTCCTCTACAACCTGCTGGCGCTTGCCCTGACAAACGCCAACAGCTACCTGTGGAACACCTTGTGGACCTTCAGGCACCACGCCCGTCACGACGCGCGGCAGATGGGCCTGTTCACGCTGCAAGGGGTGCTGAACGCGGCGATCGCCAGCGGCGTGCTCTGGTTCGTCGCCCACCTGCTCCTGGCTCTCTATCCCGCTCTCTCCGCGCAGGTGGCCGGGAATATTGCGAAGCTCACCTCGATGTTCACCGCCTCGAGCGCGAGCTTCCTCTTCTTGCACTTCCTGGTCTTCGGCAAGAAAGGTCGTTAATCTCCTAGAAGCTGGAGCTGGAAATCTCCACGAAGCGGTGATAGCTTCTCGTCGTGCTCGAAGCAATCC
The DNA here is from genome assembly GCA_046733115.1 of Actinomycetota bacterium. Lineage (GTDB taxonomy): Bacteria > Actinomycetota > Rubrobacteria > Rubrobacterales > Rubrobacteraceae > Rubrobacter_D. The sequence continues at coordinate 32,182 of JBKPOM010000280.1, forward strand.
TGCACCCGCTCATAGAGTTCGTCACCGCGACGATCGGCAGTTACGGCGCCCCCGCGGTCTTCGTCTTGATGATGGTCGAGAGCATGGGCATCCTAATCCCCTCCGAAGCGACCTCGCCTTTCGCCGGGTATCTGGTCTCTATCGGAAACATGGGTTTCTTCGTTGCGGTTGCCGCTGGTGTCCTGGGGAACCTTGTAGGCTCCTGGATCGCCTACTTCATCGGTCTCTGGGGCGGGCGCGAGCTCTGGTTCCGTTACGGCAAATACGTCGGGGTGCGTGCGCACCACCTGCAGATTGCAGAGAAGTGGTTCGACCGTTACGGCGAGTTTACCGTCTTTATCTCCCGCTGCCTGCCCGTGGTCCGCACCTTTATCTCATTCCCCGCCGGCACGGCCAGGATGAACTTCGCCAAGTTCACCATCTACACCTTACTCGGGTGTATACCTTGGGTCTTTGCGCTGACGTACCTCGGGTACGTGCTCGGCGAGAACTGGGAGACTATAGGAGACTACCTGCACTACCTCGACTATGCTGTCGCGGTGGCGCTCGTGGCCGGGGCCGTCTACCTGATCTGGCGCTGGAGACGCTCGGCGTTCTAGCGCGGCCGGTCCGGCGCTCCGCTAAAATAACGCGGTGGATTATCTAGAGTTCCTGTTCCTTGGGGTCATCGGGGTTATCGGGGGGATGCTCTCGGGGCTCGTCGGGGTAGGTGGGGGGATAGTGTTCGTGCCTGGGCTTTTGTTCGCCGGTGGATGGCGCATCCAGGAGGCCGTCGCGGCGAGTCTGGTGATCATTATTTTCAGCTCGCTCTCGGGTACTATTCGCAACGCCAGGAGCAACGACCCCGTGAACTGGCGGGTGGCGGGTCTCCTCTCCCTGGCCGTCGCCCCTTCGTCCCTGATCGGGGTGCTCATAAGCCGCGTCTCCCCCGAGGTTGTTGTGAAGGTGGTCTTCGCCACGCTCCTCCTCGCCCTGGCCTACCCGACCGCCCGCGGCGGGGGCGACTACGACAGCGACAGGCACATCCCGCTGCCCCTCGTGTTCCTCGCGGGCATCTTTATAGGAACGGTTTCGGGGCTCGTCGGGGTCGGCGGCGGGGTGGTGATGGTCCCTCTGATGGTGCTGGGCATGGGCCTTACGACGAAGAGGGCCGTCTCCACGAGCCTCGCCGTCGTGATGTCCACCGGCATCGTGGGTGCCGCTGGCTACGTGGCGACCGGCTTCAGGGACGTGCAGGATCTCCTGAGCCTGCCGCCTCTGATCGTAGGCTCCGTGATCGGGGCCCCCTTAGGGGTCCGCACCAGGGACTGGCTGCCCGAGAACATCGTGAGGATCGGCTTCGGCATTTTCATGGTGATCGTCGCCCTACGTCTCTTCGGCGAGGCCTTCGGGATATTCTAGAGCGACTCGCTTTCGCAAGCCTATTGCCTGAACCCTGATGCCCGAAGTCCGCGAAACGCCGCGGCGACCGCCGCGTAGGTGCAGCAGCCCATGACCGCCAGGATCACGAACCAGCTCGCGGCCGTGGGGGTGGCGAGGATGCCATCGTCTCCGGCGAACAGCGCGGGGGCCTGCGCCCACAGCGCGAGCCCCCAGACCACCGTGGCGACCGACACGACGAACATCGCCAGGGCGGCGAGCGCCGCAGGGTAGAGGGCGAACCGGTAGAGACGTTCTCCGACCCCGGAGCGCCCGACGGCGGCCGAGACCGAGGCCGCGCTCGCGACAGCCGCGAGCAAGAACATTACCGCAATCGACACGAACAGCGCCACGTTCACCGGATCGTGGACCGCCAGGTCCCCCAGGGCGAGATACACCACCTTCATCAACAACAGTACGTACCCGACGAAGACGCCAAGAGCCAGCGGCGGTACGCACAGGAGCAATGGTACATCCTTGCGTCCCCTGCGGAAAGCGTCTCCTAGCGCGGCTAGGACGATGGGCACACTGCCCGCGAACACCGCCGCCAGCGCGACGAGGGCGCCCACGACGACAGCGTCGAAGGACATCCCTACGGGTGGGCTCTCGCGCGCCGCGCGGACGAAGTCCTCGTACTCGGTCATCTTCTGAAAACCCACGCCGGCCGCCACCACTCCGACCCAGGCCCACAAAACGAGCAGCACCGAGCGGCGCATCCTGCCGACCATCAAAGCCACGCTCCTTTCCTGGACCACCTGCGGAAACAACCAGGCATCGAGGGCGCCGAGCGCCACGTCGTAAACGTCCGCCACTGACGCCGGCCGCTCCTCGAGCAGGGCCCCGAACTCCTCCTGGTAGCGCTCGCGCCACGCCTGCGGGTAGAGCCGGACCATCGTCTTGAGGAGCCAGCTCACGCGGTCGCCAACCTTCCCAGCCCCGCCCGGGCGAAATCCTCGATCCTCCTGAGCCTCGCCTCCAACGCGGAAGCCCCGGCCGCCGTGATACGGTAGGGCTTGCGCCTCTCTTCCGAGACCAGAGGCGCCACGAGACCCCGCCTCTCCAGACGCGACAGGGCCCCATACAACGTCCCCGGTCCGAGCCTCACCCCGGACGTCGCCTCGATGTCCTCCATCATCGCGTAGCCGTGCTTCTCGCCGCCAGCAAGGCTGACCAGGATGAACAGCGCTGGATCGGAGAACCGCTCCAGCTTCGAAACTTCCTCGCTCATCTGCCTCCATCCGAATTTATTACGTTACACGTAATATTACGTATCGCGTAATATTACGCCTGTGGGCACCGTGTGTCAACCCTTCGGGTGTTGCATTCGAGAGACGGGGGCAGAAAGTTTCGGGAGGGACAAAGTTTTTTGGGTTATTTAGGTCTTGGTGCGTTATCCTAATGCCTCATGACCGAGCGGCCGTACTACGAGGATAAGCAATTCCGGACCTCCGGCGAGGGGCGCCGGCCTCCGCGCAAGAAGAGTGGGGGAGCGCTGGAGTACTTGGTCATACTGCTGGTTTCCTTCGCGCTCGTCTTCGGCTTCGTCAGGCCGTTCGTCATGGAGGCGTTCTGGATCCCTTCCGGCAGCATGATCCCGACGCTCGAGATAGGCGACAGGGTGCTCGTGAACAAGTTCATCTATCGTTTCACGGAGCCCAAGCGCGGGGACATCATCGTGTTCCAAAGCGTGGACAACCCCGACGAAGACCTCATAAAACGCGTCGTCGGCCTGCCGGGAGACACGATAGCGGTCCGTCGCGGCAAACTTTTCCTGAACGGCGAACGCCAGAAAGAGCCATACACGAACAAGAAGCTCCCGGACAGGAGCTTCTACGCCAAGACAACGGTTCCCAAGGGCCACGTCTTCGTCATGGGCGACAACCGCGGCAACTCCGCGGACTCCCGCGTCTTCGGCCCCCTGCCCAAGAAGAATATAGAAGGCGAAGCCTTCCTCCGCTTCTGGCCCCCGCACCGCATCGGCTTACTCTAGGGCGGACGCAGGAGGTTCTCGGCCACACCGGCGAGATGTTGTGCTGAAGAGCCTGCTGGAGCTTCCCGCCATACTGCTCGTCTCTTTCGCCCTCGTCTTCGGCTTCGTCCGTCTCGTGGTCGCGGCCCCTTTTACGTCGGCTCGGGGAGCATGGAGCCCACGCTACAC
>JBKPOM010000281.1:0-3134 GCA_046733115.1 Actinomycetota bacterium
ACGTTTCCCGGCGACGAAACCGCAGTTTGGCAGGAGTAGATCAGCCCAACGCTTCTTTGAGCGCCGTGGCAGCAACATCGCCCATGCCGGGCAGTACGTGCGAGTAGGTGTCCATGGTCTGCGTGATGGTGGCGTTACCGAGCATCTCCTGGACGATCTTCGGGTTGACGTTCTTCGAGAGAAGCAGGGTAGCGCACGTGTGGCGCAGATTGTGAAAGGTGAAGCGCTTACCCTTGTCCTCGGACCAGAGCCCTGCCCGCTTCAGCAAGGACTTGAAGTCACGGTGGTGAAGGTTGTCGTGGTCCATGGGCTTGCCCACGCGGTTCGGGAAAACAAGACCATGGTCTTCCCACCTGGCAGCCTTCAACCGCTCCTCGTTCTGGCGCTTACGATGGAGCTGGAGAACGTCCGCGGCCCGAGAAGTCAACTTCACCGTGGGGCGGCTCTTGTTCCTTTTGGGAGGATTGAAGGCGCCGTCGGTGTCGAGCGAACGCTGCACCGAAAGTGTTCGAGCGTCTAAGTCAACATCGGTCCACTTCAAGCCTAACACTCGCCCTGTCTCAGACCAGTGTGTATGGCGAGCAGGTACAGAGCCTCCAAACGGTCCCCACTGGCTGTTGAGAGCAATGCTCATGCCTGAGTGGGGGAGAGGGGCTTGACTTCTTCCTTGCGGACCTGTGGGGCTTTCACTCCCTCGCTGACGTTGCGTGGAACAAGACCATCGAGTACGGCCTGCTCAAGCGCCTTATGGAGCGTCACGTGGATGTAGTTGACCGAACGTGGAGCCAGCCCCGAATCTAGCTTCTTGCGGTATAGACTACGCACGCGCGTAGGGCTTAGACCTTTGAGTTTCATGCGCCCTATCGAAGGTTTGATGTGGTTACGCACGAATCCTTCGTAGCGTACATAGGTACATAGGTCGAGCGGCGCACAATGTCGCGCACCGAAGTGTTGAGCCAGCGATCGAGATACTCGCCCAACGTTATGCTCCCCGCATCGAAGACCAGCCCGCCATCAGGGCGAGAGGGACGATCCCGAACCGCGTGGTGGCGAGAAGGACACCGTCCGAGTTTTCTGCGAGGAAGCTTTTTGCCCACCAGACGTTGACCCTCTACGAAACTGCAACGGGCCCAAACAAGGTCGACGTATACCTCGTGGCGACGAGGTGTGACAATTCTTTTCAGGCAGACGATATCGTGAGCGACAGCGAATATGCACGCCGGTTTGCACTCAAAGAAGTGATGAAGGCGGTGGAGTGGGTGGTAGGAGAGACTTGTTCTCCTGCGCTCTATCGTGACGGAGATCGCGTAGTCCAAGGGTGGCGTTTCGGTTCCTTACTCGGAGCCATGTAGCTGCAGATGATGTAGTTGGTTACCAGTAAGGACGTGCCTCGCCGTTGCGCTGGGCCGGGGTGCAACAGGATCATAAGTTACGCGCTACCCCAGCAACCTCAACAATGGGGCGATCAGTCTGTCGATTCACGGAAGAAGAACGACCGCAGTAGAGGCTACAGAACTCGAAAGGACAAGAAGTTCTGCTCCGACACCTGCAGGGTCAAGAACTGGCAGCACAAGCAAAGGAAAATAAACAGAGCTTAGAAGTCGCCTCGTGTCTAATAAGGTGCCTGAGGTGGTAGCGCGGTGGGCTGTAGAAAGGAGCAAGTAGTGCCACGGCACTAGCCGCGCAGGTATGCCACGCGCAACAGCAAGAAGTACTATTTCGTGAATGGGGCGGCTTCGGCGAGCCCGGCGGTCGCTCCGAGGGCATCACCCTGCCTTCTCAGGGGTTGCCATCGTGCCATAGCGATCAACTACGTGACGATAGGGGCACAGGTGCGGGCTCTGGCGTCACATCCACGATGCAGGCTTGCCTTACACAGTCAACTCGTCCTTGCGGCTCAAACCCCCTTCTTTACAACGCGCACCAGCTTAGCGTTGGACGCTCGCGGGCGGAGTAGTTGACCCCTATAATGCAACAATGGAAGTGGGAAGGGAGTTCGCCTTGTTCAGTTCTGAGGACGATCTAGCGCTCATCGTCATGACTTTGAAGAAAAGCGTCCAAAACCTTCAGCAACAAAAGGAGGCGAGCTAGTGGTCCGCTGCGAACCCACGAACTTCCTTGAGACCACACGCTTTAGCGGCGTGCGCACCTTCATGCGCCTGCCCAACTTCCAAGGCCTCGAAAACGCCGACGCCACCATCGTCGGCACCTACGCCCCGGACACACGAGTGCGAAGTACGAGCGGGGTAACAGGCAGGGAGATAGTGATGCTCATGCGGAGCGTCGCTTCGCGAGGCCTCGTCGGAATGGACATCGTCGAAGTGGCTCATACCCTGAACCCTACGAACATCACCTCGACGGCTGCTGTCCGCATCATCATGGACATTCTGGCCGTCCACGCTCGATCGAAGAGGTAGGTGGTAGGGGATGTCTGGCGCTGTGAGCACGGCGCTGGCGCAGCTCAGACCGGCATTGCGAGACACATCGCAGAACCTGGAGACCATGAGGAAGGTTGTCGAGGAGCACTCAGACGCTGACTTGGTCGTCTTCCCGGAGCTGTTCCTTAGCGGATACACGACGAGCAGGCCGGAGGAGCTAGCTCTCGACCTCGACGGACCGGTGGTGGAGGCCATCGCGCGTCTGGCCAGAGAGAGCTCGACCGCCGTGATCTTCGGCGCACCGGAGCGCGTGTCCGGCGAGATCGCCAACTCGGCCATCTGCGTCGACCGGTACGGCGACCTCGCGTGCTCTTATCGGAAGACGCACCTGTTCGGCAGCGAGCAGCACACCTTCGCCGCCGGGGACGAGCTGCGAGTCGTCGACCTCGACGGTGTGAAGACGGGACTCATGATCTGCTTTGATCTGGAATTCCCCGAGGTAGCGAGGTCACTAGCGAAGGCCGGCGGGAATCTCCTCGTGACAATCTCCGCGAACATGGATCCCTTCGGACGCGACCACGACGTGTTCGCCACAGCCCGCGCCCTCGAGAATAGCGTCCCACACCTTTACGTCAACCAGGTCGGGAGGGGAGAGGCGTTTACCTTCGCTGGCGGCACCATAATCATCTCCGCAGATGGTGAGCGCCTAGCCGAGGCCGGCGTCGCAGAAGATATGGTGATACGCCACCAACTGAA
>JBKPOM010000282.1:0-3758 GCA_046733115.1 Actinomycetota bacterium
CATCGCGCTTTCGACGCTTGGCGAAGGATTACGAGAGGCTACCCGCCACTTTGTGGCGGGGTTGCACTTCGTCGTCTTCGCTTGCCTCTTTCTCCAGCAAGCGATCGGTATTCTCACCACGGGTTCATATCACGCTCTAGGAACGTGGAGGTGCGACACGTCGCCCACTCTATGCGGCGCATCCTCGGGCCCTTGGGAGTGGAGTTCTTTCAAGATGAGGTAACGGGAGTGGACTTCGAAGCCCGCGAAGTAAAGACGAACGAGGGTGCCTTCCCCTACGACTACCTTATCCTGGCGCCAGGCAGCCGCACAACCTTCTTCGGCACCCCCGGCGCCGAGGAGAATGCCATGGACACCAAGGGGCTGCGCAATGCTCTTGAGGTACGCAACCACGTAATCGACTGTTTCGAAGAGGCCGAGCGGCTGCGCGGGGGGCTTCCGGAGGGCCTGCTCACCTTCGTCTTCGACGGCGGAGGTCCCACCGGGGTAGAAGCTGCGGCCGACACGTACGATTTGATCTTCGACGTGCTGAAGGGCGACTACCCCAACGTGGACTTCGAACAGGTGCGCATCGTACTAGGGAACGCCGGCGATCATATCCTCAAAGGCATCGATCCCTCACTGGTGCATGCCGCTACACGCAGGCTTGCCTCACAGCGGATAGAGGTCATCAACGATGCGAAAGCCAAAGAGGTCCAATCCGACGGCGTGGTGCTCTCGGATGCACGCACCATTCCGGCCCGCACAACCGTGTGGGCCGCAGGGATCGAACCTTCTCCGCTCGTGAAGAGCCTCGACGCGCAGAAGGACCACCGGGGGAGGTTCCTCGTCGACGAGTTCCTGCGCCTGAAAGGCAGACCCGGGGTGTACGCCGTGGGAGACTGTACCAGCATAGACTACGACGGTCCGCCAGTACCAGCCCTAGCCCAGGCCGCCGAACAGGAGGGCAAGGGGGCGGCGCTGAACGTCGCAGCGGAGATCGAGGACGAGGTACCTGTGCCCTTCCGTTACCGCTCCCTAGGCCAGCTCGTGGATCTTGGGGAAGGCAGTGCCCTCGTCGACATCCTGGGCGCAAAGACTAGCGGTCGGGTTGGTGCGCTCATCTGGAAGGGCATCTATCTGTACGAGCTCGGCCACAACATTAACCGGGCGCAGGTGCTCGCCGACTGGACGATCGACCTGTTCTCCCGCCCCGACACCTCCAAGCTCTTCGAAGACAGCAAACAGCCGACGAGAGGAACATAGAGCACCATGGCGCAGCAGCACGAGAACGACATGCTCCTTCATCAGGCCAAGTCGGTGTTGGACTTCAACTGGACCGGGGAGTACACGATGCCCGGCCCCAGGCTCTATCCGCACCAGTGGTCGTGGGATTCAGCCCTCATCGCCCTAGCCTACTCCCGCTACGACCAGGACCGCGCAGTGCGGGAGCTCAGGCACCTCTTCGAAGCTCAATGGAAGAACGGTCTCTTACCCCAAATTGTTTTCAACCCCCGCTTCACGAACTACTTTCCGGGACCCAACTTCTGGCACGCCAAGGAAAGTCCCGACGCCCCCAACCACCGCGAGACTTCCGGCGTGATCCAGCCGCCCGTTCACGCTACGGCTGCTCTTTATGTCTACCGACACGCCGAGAACGAAGCCGGCGCGAAGGAGTTCCTCGAGTACGCCTTCCCCAAGTTGAAAGCCTGGCACGGTTACCTCTACCGGGAACGCGACCCGTGGAGCGAGGGGCTAGTCTATATTCGCCACCCCTGGGAGTCCGGCATGGACAACTCCCCGATGTGGGATCAAATCATGCAGCGCCTGCACCTCAGGGAAGAGCAGATACCCCGATACCGCCGCGCCGACATCCACACCGTCTCCACCTCGGACCGACCAACAAGCACCGCCTACGACCGGTTCGCCTACCTGGTCAAGCTCTTCGCCGACTGCGGCTACGACGAGGATAAGATAAGGGAGGATTGCCCCTTCCTGGTGCAGGATGGGCTCTTCAACTCGCTCCTGTGCAAGGCCAACAGAGATCTGGCGGAGATAGCGCGGGTCATAGGCGAGGACCCTTCGGCCCACGAAGAACTAGCGGAGAAGACGAAGGGTGCCATCAACGAGAAACTCTGGGACGAGGATCGCGGGATATACCTGGACTATGATTGCGCTGACGGCAGGCCCGTACGCGTGTACTTCGGGCCCAACCTCGCGGGACCGCTGTACGCCAATATCGCGAACAAAGATCGAGCACAGCGTGTGGTTGACACTCTGGAGAACGACGGGTTCGGTTTGTCGGACGAGAACATCACGCCCATACCGAGCTACGACGTGCACGGCTACGGGTTCTCGAAAGAGAGATACTGGCGGGGACCGGTGTGGATCAACATAGACTGGTTCTTGTTGCACGGGCTAGAAGCCTACGGCTACGAGGAGCACGCGGAGCGCCTGCGGCGGACCATCATCGAGCTGTGCCGGAGGGAGGGTTTCCACGAGTACTTCGACCCCACCAGTGGCGCAGGGCTTGGATCTATCCTCTTCTCCTGGTCGGCGGCGCTGCTCTTGGACGTGCTCATGGACGATGGGAGGTAAGACCTTGCGACTTCGGAACAAGGTTGCCGTGATCACGGGGGCGTCGTTGGGAATCGGCACCGCTATCGCGCTCGCCTTAGGCAAGGAGGGAGCCGCTGTCGCCGTAGACTACAGGAGCCACTCCGAGGAAGCCGAGCAGATAGTCGAACAGATAGAAGGCTTTGGAGGCAGGGCCATCTCGGTACGCGCGGACGTCTCGAGTCCCGAGGACGTGAAGAACCTGATCCACAAGGCCGTCGAAGAGTTCGGCCGTCTCGATGTGATGATCACAACGCCGGCATGGAAGAGAAGATGCCGTTCCTAGACACCTCGTTAGACGTGTGGAATAAGACCATTGCCGTGAACCTTACCGGGGCATGGCTCGGCTGCCAGGAGGCGGCCAGGCAGATGGTCAACCAAGGGGGATCGGGGCGCATAATCAACATCTCCTCGGTGCATGAGGACCTGCCGATGCCGACCAACTCCCCCTACTGCGCCACCAAAGGGGGCATAAGGATGCTGATGCGCACTATCGCCGACGAGCTGGCCCGGCACGACATCACCGTCAACTACATCGCCCCGGGCGCTGTAGACACCCCGATGGACGCCTCCCTCAAAGAGGACGCGAAGCAGATGCAGCAGCTGCTCTCGAAAATACCCCTCCGGAGGATGGGGAAGCCGGAGGAAGTGGCAGCCTTGGCCGTGTACTTAGCTTCCGACGCTGCCGCTTACGTGACGGGTAGCACCTTCGTCATAGACGGGGGCATGATGCGTCACTCTGGAAGGTTATGAGCACGCCCATCTCTGCCGGACAGCAGCGCGTCGCGCGAGATTCTCTCCCGTACTGACCCGGGATCAGCCAATCTTCGACCCGGACATGGAGCTTCGAGGAGAACATTAGAGGTTGCTGATTGCCCTGAAACCCGGTTCAGAAAAGGTGCAACTTTAGCCCAGCTGGATGAGTACAATGGAGTAGATCTCCACGATGAAGCCGTAGCGACATTGTGTCGATAGCGGGATCCACCCGTACCCTTGCCTTCTCGCGTAAGAGCCTGTTTGGTAAAGGTGAGGGTTAGAAACTGTTTTGCAAACACGTGTCGACGGGCTTGTAAGGGGTCGGCAGCCTACGATCTGGGGCGCTACTCACCCGAGATCCCGGAGGCCACCATGCCGCGCGCTCGCCGTCCTTACCCCTCCGACCT
>JBKPOM010000283.1:0-4331 GCA_046733115.1 Actinomycetota bacterium
GGCACGCACCCGCGAAGCCCTGCTGGAAGCGATAGGCCGGGCGCTCGACGCCGTGACGGCGGACGATGCACGAGGCTACTTCGGCTACTTCGAGCACCGCGGCTACCGCCCAAAGGGCCAACTACTATGACAGACGCTCTATTGTGGGAACCACGAGCTGGGGTCCGAAACGCCGTGCCAGCATAGCGAGCACACTCGAGCGCCAGCCCACACTTCGGGGCGGCACCTCACCTCCGGCCTCCTTCAATTTCCCCTCCCAGAAAGAGGCGTGCTCCTCGATCTCTGCCAGCCTTGCGTAGACACGACCGAGCTCGGCGTTGTCCTCCACCTCAGAAAGCGCTCGATAGAGGGCACCGCTATCTATCTCGTCTCGCCAGCTTGCCAGGTAAGAGGCTCTCTTATTTTCGTTCGCCTGTGCCAACCGTGCTCTTTTTTCTCTTACACTTGGTACTTAGCACGCTCGTCTGTGAAGCGTTGCGATAAACGTTGAAGGGATAGTCTATAAGGCTGAGAAATCCGGAATTCCTAGTCCAGATCTTCTATAAGCTCTGGGTAAGCAGGGTCACGCCACAGTAGAGGCAGGAATGCCGCCGACGGTGTGGACGATGACTTCGCGTAGTCTACTGCTTACAAAGTCCCCAACGTTCGTTTCGGGGGCGCTTCATATTTACGAGATTGCAGGCAAAAGAGGGGGCCGACGAGCGGACTCGAACCGCTGACCTAATCTCATCACGAGTGATCAGTAATGCGTTGCTGAGGGTTGCGAATGCCGCATATAGAGGCGGCTTTATCTGCTCCGGGTTGCCCTGCGTTGCACCATATTGCGTTCCCGGTAGTGTCAGGATCCCATAAATTGCGCATCGCTCGCCCACTGACAGGTCGGATAAGCACGGGTGTGTAGATACACTCTTCCCCTCGTGTGTCCGGCAACCATCGCGCACCGGAAAACTAATCCGCTGCCCGGTAAACCATCTTGCGGTGTAAGTCATTACCCCTTGTGTACGATCGCCACTTAAGCCACCAGTCGAAAGGGGACGCTCATGTTCGCAAGCGTAATCGCCAAGGTAGTGACCGCCCTTTGCGCCATCGTAGGCGCGACCGCATTCGTCGGCACCTTGTGGTTGACCGTGACAGGAGGGTCGACATATCTGGAGTTTGCGCTAGCGGTGGTCTTCTTTACGATGTTCTCAATTGGTTCGTACTGGTGGATTGGTCTTTGGGCCGGGCCGTCCGCTTTGAGGGTCCTGGGCTTACCTCGCGCAACCGTCAAGCAAATGGCCTGAGGGAGTGTAGGAGCCTTAATGGTGCTAGGCTTCTTGCTAGCTAATCAGGATACTAGGCCGGATGACCTAGCTGTGATTCCCTAGCACCGCCTAAGCGAAATAATGTATGAAGACGCCGCCCGGCCATGGCATCCTGTGACTTATCGGGGCTCGCGATGGCGACTGTTTCCCCGACGACGCTCTCGACGGAAGGCGAGTACCGTTGATACTGTGTAGGTCCTTGGCTGAAGAAAGGGCGTGAGCTTTTTGAGCAACGGCACTGAGGATATAATCCGCGTGGCTATCGTGGACGACCAGCGGCTCTTTACCAGGGGCCTCTCCGGTCTCGTGGACATGTTGCCCGGCGTCCAGGTGGTTGGCGTGGCCTACGACGGCGAGGAGGCCGTCGCGCTCTGCCGCGAGGAAGAGCCCAACGTGGTCCTGATGGACATCTCGATGCCCAAGATGGACGGCATCAGCGCCACGCGCGAGATCAAGGATCTCCTGCCGCGGACCGCGGTGGTCATCCTCACCGGCCACGATGAGGACGAGCACGTCTTCGAGGGCATAAAGGCGGGCGCGCAGGGCTATCTTCTGAAGGACTCGGAACCCGAGGACCTGTCGCGTGCGATCCGTACGGTCTACGCCGGTAACACCATAATCGCCCCGGACCTCGCCCAGAAGATGCTCAACACCTTCGAGGGTGGCAAGCTGGGAGGGGATTCGCGTCTCGCCCCGCCGCCGCTGACCGAGAGGGAGCTCGAGATCATAAGGGCCCTTGCCCGGGGCATGAGCGACAGGCAGATATCCCAGTCTCTCGGTATCTCGGAGAAGACCGTCAGGAACCACACCTCCAACATCTACAGGAAGCTGCACATCTTCGACAGGACCCAGGCGGTGATCTACGCTGTGAGGGAAGGCGTCATAGACGTCGATGATCTGGAGTACCGTCCCCCAAAGGAACTCTGAGGACGACCTTCGTACCCTCGCCGGGTCGACTCCTCACCTCGATCTCGCCGCCCAACCCCTCCACCCGCTCTCGCATGGCCGAGAGTCCCACGCCGGCCCGGACCGCCCAACGATCGAAGCCCCGCCCGTCGTCTTCCACCTCCGCCACGATACCCTCGCGCCCCTCGTCGCGCAGCGTCACTGCTACGCGCTTCGCCCCAGAGTGACGCCGGGCGTTGGCGAGCGCCTCCTGGATGACGCGCAAGATTTCCACGCTTACTACTCCGGGCAGACCTTCGGGGAAACCCCTCTCGACGGTGAGTACCACCTCTCGCCCGGGCATGAGCTGCCGGTTCAGCTCCACCAACGACTCGACTGACTTCACGAGCGGCCGCTTGCCCTCTTGCCTGAGATCGTAGATAGCGCTGCGTAGGCCCGAGGTCGCCCGTTCGAGGGCTTGGAGTTCCTCCCCAAGATCCAATCCCCTCTCCGAGTCTTTAGTCCGCAGATGGGTGAGCCGCAACGACTGGAGGGCGCCAGAGAGGTCCTGAAGCACTATGTCGTGCAGGTCCCTCGCTATCCTGCGGCGCTCGGCCCGACGGATCTTCGAAAGGATCTCCTCGGCCCTGATGCGCTCGGTAATGTCGTTCTGCACCCCGACGAAGTTGGTCACGCGCCCCTCTTCGTCCTGCACAGGGTAGATGCTGAGCTCGTTCCAGAACAGGGCCCCGTCCTTGCGGTAGTTCCTGAGCACGACCGTGCACTGTCGCCCTTCGCGGACCGCAGTCCTCAGTTCTTCGAGCGCCGGCTGGTCACGATCTTTGCCCTGCAAGAAACGGCAATTGCGACCTAAAGCCTCCTCGGCGGCGTAGCCGGTCGTCCTCTCGAAGGCGGGGTTTACGTACACGAGCGGAGCGTTGGGCCGGTTCGGGTCCGTGATCACGATAGAGTTCGTGCTGGCGGTCACGGCCCTTTCGAGCAATCGCGGTTTGTCAGGACCTTCCACTGATTGTCCTCATCTGCGACCCCATTCTCGACAAGTCGACTATCAAACTAAGCTACAGTGTACGCTCTACTTTATACACCTTAGGAGCGGGCACTCGCTCCAGTCGAGCACCCTCGGTACCGCGTGAGCGCTCATACGCCGACGTTCGACGGGGCAATTAGGAGGAATGCGCGGCGTGTCGAGCACCCGCCGCGCCTCCCGAGGACGCACTGGGGTGAAAACCTTGGGCACAATTACCCGGTCACGGCCAGTCGTAATGCCTAATGGCACCCGAACGCGCCCGGCGCATACTCATTCGCGAAATGATCGTTCGCGAGTACACCCAGCGGCACATCTTGCTCCTCAGGCCCCATTACCGGCTAAGCGCCGTCCAAGGGTGCGGGAGGAGGCGACGCCGAGTCGCCATACATGGACGCAGCGTGATGTGCGATGCGGGGTTAAACGTTCCGAGGGGAGAGTGCTCATCATGATCAAGCGCTACGGCGAGACCCTTGCGTCTGCCGCAGGTTACGGACATTTTTCTATCGAGGATTTCGAGAGAGTGCGCGTCCGGGTGGCCGAACGGCGCTTTGGGGTCAAAGACGTTATTCATGCTCCGGGCGATCCGGACGTACACCTTTACTTTTTGCTCGAGGGCACGGTACGCTTGTACAAGATCTACGGCGATTGTAAGGAAGCCACGATCGCACTGTTGACAAACGGGGACATCTTCGGCGAGCTTAGCCTCCAGGAGACGACCCGCCAAAACGCCTTCGCCGAGGCGGTCACCGCCGCCCGGGTGGCCGTGGTGCGAAAGTCTGTCCTCAACGAGATCACAAAGCGCTGCCCGGAGTTCGCCCTGAGGCTGTTCTCCGCCTTCTCCCGGCGCCTGAGGCAGTCCGACGAGACGATCGAAAGTCTCCTGGACAGGGAGGTATCGGCGCGTCTGGCCACGTTACTCTCGTACCTGGGCGATCGCTTCGGGGAGCCCTACGACTCGGGCACGGTTCTCAAGGTGCGCCTCACGCACCAGGATTTGGCGAACATGATCGCGTCCACCCGAGAGGCCGTCTCCAAGGAGATGAGCGAGTTCCAGCGCGCCGGCCTCATCGAAATCCGCAACCGTAGGATAGTAG
>JBKPOM010000284.1:0-9583 GCA_046733115.1 Actinomycetota bacterium
CGGGCACGAGGCGGTCTCGGTGACCTCCTCGGCGTTCCTGACGCCGTTCTCGACGAGCCTCATGCCCTGCCTCTGAAAGGGGAACATAAAGTCGTTGGCCATACCCGCGAACGGGAAGCGCATCGTGGTAACGTTGTCCTACTGCCCGAAGAACGAGCGGTATACATCAGCCTGCTCCTCGGCCTTGCCGAAAAGCGCCTGTGCCATCTCCTGGGATAGCTCGGTCTGCTTCCGCAGGCCATCTATCCAGGTCTCGACGGCACGCCGCGCGAGCTGGGTGTTGAGCTCCTGCGCCTTCACCGTGAAGTCGGTGAAGATCCTGGCCGACTCCCGCGAGGTCCTGACCATCGTCTGCGCGGTCTCGCCCATTCTGTCAAAGGTTCTAGTCTCGTGCGCCACTGCTGTGCCTCCATATCGTAGCTTTCTTTAACCTTCTGCACGTATGTGTCCCCAGCACATACAGGGTCTAAACATCTTGGGGCGCTCATTTTGGGAACAAGTTTCAGGCATCCGGCTTCAGGTTTCATACCGGGTTCGCCTGCACGGTAGCGCGTTCGGACCCTGGGTACGCCGAGGCACCACCGTACGTCGTTCCCGCGAAAACGGGAATCCACGGCGAGCCAAGGGGCCCGTGGGCTGTGGAGGCTCCGTCGTGATGCTGGTGTCCGCCCGGACGCGGTCTCAGCGATATTCCGGCCAAGAAGGCTCGTTGAAGGCTTTTTCGAAGAAGTCGGCGAGGCTTGGGTAGAGGATTTGGAGGTTTTCGGGGCGGGCGATGCCGTGGCCTTCGTCGTCGAAGGTGAGGAGTTCGTAGGGGATGTTCTCGCGGTGCAGGGCTTCTGTGACGGCGTGGACGTTGTCCAGGGTGACGTTGGGGTCTCTCTGGCCCTGGACGATCAGGAGTTTGCCGCGTATGTTCTCTACGGACTCTATCGGGGCCCTTTCGCGGTAGATGTCGGGGACTTCTTCGGGGGAGCCGCCCATCATCTCTTCGCTGTAAGGCCTCAGGTCGGGGCGCGTCGCGTTGTAGTCGACCACGAGGTCGGTCATGCCGCAGATCGGGGCTGAGGCGGCGACCGTTTCGGGTTCGAAGTGAGTGATCGCCCACCACGCCGAGTACCCGCCGTAGGAGGTACCCGTCACGCCGACGCGTCCTGGCTTCGCGATGCCGGCCTCGATGAGCGCTTCGATCCCGCACCTGATGTCTTCCTGCTCCCTGCCGCCCCAGCCGTCCTCCTTGATGGACTCCTGGAAAAGGAGCCCGAACCCTGTGCTGCCCCTGTAGTTCGGCGCGAGCACGTCGAAGCCGCGCGAAACGAAATATTGGATCTGGGCGTTGAACCGGTCCTCGGCGCGGCTGGTCGGGCCGCCGTGTATCAAGACGATAGCTCCGACGATCTCGCCCACCGTCCTGTAGAGCCAACCCTGTATCTCCAGGCCATCTACGGACCGCCAGCGGAAGTCTTCGGCCGCAACGAGTCGTTCCGTGCGCAGGGGTACCTTCTCTGGTAAGCCCGTGAGGCTGAATGGTTCGGCGTCCTTTCCACCGTAGCGTACCAGGTCGACGGGATGGCGGGCGTCGTAGTAGGTGCAGATCCAGCATCCGTCGTCCGCCGGGGCCAGCGGCACGAGGTTGCCATTGGTATGCCCGAGCGGGGTTTCGGTGCCGCCCTCTACGTCGAGCAAAGAGGCCCTTATCCTCGCCTGCTCGACCCCGACCACGACCGCCGGTCCGCCGTTCGGGGGCACGGAGGTGTACTCGAGGCTGCGGTTAGGATCGTCCACGAGCCAGCGCACGGACTCGGCGTCCTGGCTCCACACGCCCAGTTTGCGATAGGACCCGGCCTCCACGACGAAGAGGACCCTGCGGCCGTCGTGGAGCCAAGATGCCGAGACCTTGAGCGTGGGTCCGAAGTTCAGGATCTCGCGATCTTCGGAGCCCTCTACGTCCACCAGCCAGATCTGCTGCCCGGCGGGGTCCAGTTCGTTGCGCGAGTAGAGCACGTGCGTGCCCTGATGGTTCAACTCGGGCAGTGGGATGCTTCCCCTCTCGGGCGCGGCGAGTACTTTTCTCTCGCCCGTTTCGAGGTCGTGCCTATACAGCCGGTCGGCCTCTGTCTCCATACCGCTCTCCGCGTCGAGGTTCGCGGCGTAGACGAGCCAGCGTCCGTTGGGGTGCAACTGGCCGCCCCTGATGTAATGGTTCGGGTTCGCCGCCGTCAGCGGCTCCATCACCCCGGGCTGGTCGAGCCCGACCCGGAAGAGGCGGACGCGCTCGTCCCCGTCGTTGTCTTGCGATACGAGTACGGATCTCCCGTCCGGCGTCCAGGAGACGACCTCCGTGCCCCCTTCCGCGGTCTCCGTAAGACGAAGGTGAGCCTGCGAACCGTCCGTGGGTGCGGCGAAAACGTCGGCGGCGGGCCCGAGGCGTGACCAGCTCCATGCCACCCAACCGCCGTTGGGGGAGACTACCGCCCCGAAGAGCGTGGGGATGGAGAGTAGGGCATCGAGCCGGTTGTCCTGTTGCAAAGAGATCGGCGCTAGAAGGTCGGCGGGGTGTTCACGTAGACGGCCTCGACGGGTTCCTCTTCGGCCCACCAGCGGTGCGGGGTGGTCGAGGGGAAGTAGAGCGTGTCGCCCGACGCTACCTTGAACGTTCCCTGATCCTTCAGTTCGACGAAGAGCCGGCCGGAGATCACGTATATGAACTCTTCCCCGTTGTGGGAGTAGAACCCCTCGCTCCCGGCGCCCGGCGGGACCCTTATATAGGAGGGGTCCATGACCTTCTCTCCCGAGGCCATCTCCTCGAAGCGCACGCCGTTGTCCCACTGCATCACGGGCCTCTCGGCGCCGCGCACCAGCGGGGAGCTCTGCTCCAGGTCGGCGCCGAAGACCTCACGCATGTTCACTCCGTAGGCGCTCGCCAGGAGCCTGAGGGAGGCGACAGAAGCCCCCGAACCACCGCGCTCGAGCGCCGAGATAAAGGAGATCGAGAGCCCGGTGGCCGCCGAGACCTCTTTGAGCGTCTTGTGGGCCCTGATCCTGAGCCTCCGCAACCGTTCCCCCGGGGCCTCTGACGAACCTCCTGACGCCGAACCGTTGGGGCTGGCAGCTTCGGGAGCGTCGCCGAGCTGCTTGCGTATCGCCGCGAAGTTCAGGCCCTCGACCTTCCTGAGCTGTTTGATCTCGCGCAGGCGTTGCACGTCCGGTTCCGTGTAGACCCTGTAGCCGCGGTCAGTCCTGCGCGGTTTGATCAGACGTTCCCTCTCCCACAACCTCAGGGTCTGCGGCGCGAGCCCCACAGCCTGTGAGACCTCGCCTATGGAGAACCCCATCGAACCGCTCTTCTTCGCCAATGCATCTCCCGTGGTGCCGGCCCAGCCGATCCCTATGCGCTTAAACCATTATTGTAATGTCTTGTGCACAAAAGCAAGCACCCATCTTCCGGCAAGCGACAAGAAGGAAGCGGTCCCCGTGCGTCCTCGTCTACACCTTATTCAGGTAGGCACGTCCGGAGAAGAGGACGACGATGCTGGCGAATACGGCCGCGGCCCCGACGTAGAAAGGAATGCTCGGTACGAACAACTCGGCAAGCTTACCGGCAAGAAAAGGGGCAGCGGCACCCCCCACGAACCGGATGAAGCTGTAAGCGGCGGAGGCTACCGGGCGATCGACGGGGGAAGACTGCATGACGGCGGTGGTGATCAAAGTGTTGTTCACGCCGAGGAAGGCTCCGCCAATGATGACCGCGATTATTAGCACGACACGCGAGGAGGCGCCCACACCCATGAGGGCGAGGTCGAGCCCGACGAGCAACAGCATGGCGTACATCGTGGGCAGCGTTCCGAAGCGGGCCTGAATTCTCGGCGCGAGAAACACGGAGGTGATGGCTAGCATGACTCCCCAGCCGAAAAACACGAGCCCGAGGCCGTGCGCGTCGAGACGCAACGGGAAGGGGGTGTAGGCCAGCATGGTGAAGAAGCCGAAGTTGTAGCAGAGCGCCGTCAGCCCCAACGTCAGGAGCCCGCCGTGACCGAGTGCCAGGATGGGATCGAGGACCGAGCTCTTGTGCTCGGCGGGCGGGATGGACGGCAGCAGGACCAGTATGGCGACGAAACCGATGGACATAAGCACCGCCACGCCGAAGAACGGCCCCCGCCAGCTGATCCCACCCAACAACCCACCCAGCAGCGGCCCGACGGAGATGCCGAGTCCGAGGGCGGCCTCGTAAAGGATCACCGCCTTCTCCGTCCCCGCTGTGGAGACCTCGACGATCACGGCCAGCGCCGTGGCGATGAACAACGCGTTGCCTAAACCCCAGCCCGCCCGGAAACCTACGATGCCAGAGATACCCCCAGCCGAACCCGCGAGCGCGCTGAAGATCACGATCATGGCCAATCCGACCAGTAAGGTGCGCTTGTGCCCGGCCCGGCTGGAGACCACACCGGTAATGAGCATCGCCACCCCGGTGACGAGAAAGTAGCTGGTAAAGACTAGCTCCACCTGGCTCGGAGTAGCCTCGAGCTGCCGGGCGATCGCCGGCAGGATGGGGTCCACCAACCCCAGACCCATGAAGGCAACCACGCACGCAAACGCCACGGCCCAAACAGCCTTGGGCTGCCGCCACACGCTGCTCTCTGCCTCGCCGTGTACCTGACCTCCATCGGCCGACGCACGGGCCTTCGACGCGGATTCCAAAACTGGTCTCGCTCCTTTCTATGATCGGTGGCTGACGGGGTCCAGGCCGCTCTGGCGCATCGCGGAAGCGTCGCGCTCGTTGCCGCGCAGCGCGGAGAAGAAGAACCCCACTATACTCGCGCCAGCCATGAGCAAGAGCGCTGCGTGCAGGCCGGAGATGAAGGGGGCGGCCGCCGAGGCCGAGAGACCCCGCGAGACGCCGGAGAAGATCTCGACCATCACGCTCGGCGGCATGGCGCTGGTTACCATCGCTATGGCGAAGGCGATGGAGAGCACCGCCCCGACGTTGACGACGAGGGTTCTCGCCCCGCTGGCGACGCCCCGCTTCTCAGGCGCGACGGAGCCCATGATGGCCCTCGTGTTCGGCGAGTTGAAGATGCCGGAGCCTGCTCCTACCACGACCATCCACACGGCTATCTCCCAATAAGGCGTCAGGACGCCGATGGACGTCATCCCGAGCAGCCCTCCCGCCGTGACGAGCATGCCGATGGAGCTAAGGACGCGGGCCGGAAGCCTGTCCGCGAGCCTTCCGGCGAGCGGCGCGAACACGAACATCGAGCCCGCGAGCGGCGTCAGCAGGAAACCTGTCGTAAGGTGGTCGTAGCCACGAGCCCCGATGAAGTAGAAGACGAAGAGGAAGGTGACGGCCATCCTCGCGAGCGAGTTCAGGAGGGCACTCGCGTTGCCGAAAGCGAAGATCCTGCTGCGGAACATCCTCAGGTTCAGCAGCGGGTCCTTGCTCCTCAACTCGACCAGGATGAAGGCCGGGATGAGCACGGCCGCGACGAGGAGGCTCACGAGGACCACCTCCGAACCCCAGCCCCTTATGCCCCCCTGCGTGAGCCCGATGAGAAGCGCCGTGAACCCGCTGAGGAAGGATGCGCTGCCGACGAGGTCCAGCCGCTGTCCCTTCTCGACGGCGACCAGCTCGCGCAGGTTCCACGCCGCCCACACTGTACCTACGAGGCCGAGCGGCACGTTGAACCAGAAGACCCACTGCCACGAATAGCTCGTCAGCCAGCCGCCCACGACCGGCCCCAGAATGGAACCCACCGCGGCGACCATCTGGTTGACTCCGAGCGCCTGCCCGAGCTGCTCGCGCTCAAAAGCGTCGGTGACGATGACGCCGCTGTTGGCCATCATGAAAGCCCCAGCAGCCCCCATGAAGATACGGGCGACGACGAGCTGCCCCACGCCGGTGGAGAAACCGGCGAGCAGGCTGACCACCGTGAACAAGGCGAACCCACCCACGTACAGCTTCTTGCGCCCGACCATGTCCGCAAAGCGCCCCACCAGCAAGACCAGGGCAGTCTGCGCGAGCATGTAGCCCAGTATGACCCACACCAGGCTAAAGAGCGGCGCGTCCAACTCCCTCGCCAACTCGGGCAACGCAATGATCAAAGTCCCGCCGTTTATGGTCGCGATCAAAGCACCAAGGCTCGTGCACGATAGCGCACTCCACTTGTAATCCAACGGTAGCAGCCCCCGTATACCCTTCTCCCGAACAGCTTCTTCCAACTTATCCTTCCGGAAGCTCGAAACACGTCCTGAAAACAGAGCTATACTACTATACCTGTACGTTTACGTATAGTTTGATGAGTGAGAGCGTTCACGTGTGAAAATGCGTGGTGAGGGAGCCTGATCTTAGCTGGAGCGTGAGGTTTTGGTGAACGGTACAAAAGGATTGATGCGGGTTGGCGAGGTTGCGAAGCGTCTGGAGGTAAGCCCGCGCACCATCAAGTACTACGAGGAGATAGGCCTTGTCGAGCCGGAGGAACGTTCTACGGGGGGGTTCAGGCTCTACGGAAATCGGGAGATAGAGCGGCTCGAGCGCATCCTGAAGATGAAGAGCATCGGCTACTCGTTGGCGGCGATCCGGGAGCTACTCGCGGTCAGGGATACGGCCGAGGAGGCGGACAAGGTAACGGTTCTCAGGACGGCCACAGAGCACCTTCGGGAGCGCGAGCGGGAGGCTTCGGGGCGCATCCTCAAGATTCGCGAGGACCTCGAGCGCGCGGAGGCGCTGCGTGAGGAACTCGAGCGCGACATCGCCCTGTGCAAGCGGCGCATGCGCGATCTCGGTGGCTGAGAGAGGTATCCGGTGTCGAGCTGCTCTTGCTGTTCCAGCGTCGTAAACCGGCTTGGCGACGGCCATCTGCGCCAACCGGATTCTTCGGATAATCGCCACGAACGGTTTCTAACAGCACGGTTTGCACGATTTCGGCGCCGAAGACCTCGCGCATGTTCGCCAGGTGGACCCCGGCCAGTACACAACTTGTATAGGTAGGCACGCAGACGTTCAGCGAACTTCGGCCCGGGGTTCTCGGCGGTCTGCCGCAAACTTCTCCAGAAGTTCTTGCTCGTAACGCTTTTCGTAACGGTTGGGAGACGCCAGCCCGCTATGTTGGTCGGACAAAGAGGCAGTACGGGCGCCTAAGAAGGAGCGAGTGAGATGATCCGGAGCACGGCAGATAAGTCGAGCGTTGAGTGGGTGGCGCGCCTCTCGCACGCTGCCGGGGCAACCGGCATCTTCGCCAACCCTTTCCTCGTAACCTACCATGCATCGCAGACCGGCAACCCAAGGATGGAATCTTCTCCAGTTCGGCCAACGACCTGGTCGAATCGCTCTCCACTCCGTCCCGCCTGAAACGGCCCGATGGGACGTGCGGCCCGAGGATGGATCCGATGCTCTTTCTGGCGCCGTGGTCGCCTTTCCCGGCAGCCACCTCCGATGAACCACGTCTCGCGTTCGAAAGGGATGTTCTCGCCATGAGCAGCAGCAAAGAGGTTCTAGGAAAAGGAGGAAGCTCTATGTCGTCTTCAAACCTCATCCGTTTGGCCGGACTGGCGGCCCTGAGTTCTGGTGTGTTGGCTGTCGTAGTCGCCCTGCTGCGTCTTGTTGTAGATATCGAGGATCCCGCGTTGGCGACCACGACCTCCCACATCATTGTTTTCTTGCTGTACCTGTGCAGCACCATGTTGCTCCTGCTCGGGTTGGTCGGCCTCTATACCAGCCAGTCAGAAACGACGGGCATCCTAGGGCTCGCTGGCTTCCTTGTAGCATTCGTGGGAACGGTGCTGACGGCGGGTGCACTCTGGTTCGAGTTGTTCATCACTCCTACCCTGGCAGCCGCGGACCCCAGACTTCTCGAAGCGGAACTTGGCATCCCTGGCCTCGTTTTCGTCGCCCTCCTGGGGTCCGTCGGTTGGGTTTTGTTCGGAGCCGCCACCCTGGTGCCGCTGTATATCCAAGGTGGGCCGCCTTGCTTCTCATGATCGGAGGGGTGCTCGCGTACTTCTTCCCCCTACCGCTGGCCGGGATCATCTTCTCCGTGACCGTAGCCTACCTCGGCTTTATGCTCTTCACAGGAGAGGTGCGCCGAGACCCGCAACCCTCGCGCGCAACCTAAGTTTCCGAGCCTCGGCAGCTCGGTGAACCCACAATCAAGCGGCCGGGGTACAGACAACGAAAAGGGAACAATGTTCACGAACACACGTATACTGGCGGTGGATCACACGGGGATCATGTCGAGCGCCAAGTGGGCGGCCCGCTTAGCTTACGCGGCCGGGGCCACCGGCATCCTCGCCAATCTCTTCCTCATCGCCATGTACGCCCTGCTTTGGCTGCAGGACGGAAGCCCGGTGGGTGGGACCTTGCTCGGCTCAACCTTCCATATGGCGGGTTCGGCCAGCGATCTTTTGGGATCACTTTCGACGGCGTTCATGATCCCGGTTGCGCTCTTCCTGGGTGGGCGCCTTCCGCGGCGACGGACGGCACGCTTCGCGCAGGCGGCAGGCCTCACGGCCATGGCGTTCTCGACCATCGGTGGTCCGCTGCTTGTGCTCGGGGTGCTGGCGTTCGAGGTCGAGACACCGGTCGCGATGGTGGCGCTAATTATCCTGAGCGTCTGGTTGTTGGTCAACCGATGGTTGCGCCGGTCGGATGCCTTACCGTACCGCGTGGTACGGTTGGGAGAGTTGGTGGGCGCGGGCTTTCTGGCCGAGTACGGGATCGTGGGGCTTGGGCTCTTGCTTCCGTGGATATCGTGGCCACAGCTCGTGGTTTTTGGCGTCGGCGTCCTGTTCGGGCTGCCCGCCTACCTCGCCATCCCGGTCTGGTTCCTGCTCCTGGGCAGACACCTCGGGACGTCAGTGGGATGAGCCCACGCGCCTCCCCACTTCCCACCACCCTGCGCGGGCGTTGGCTCCTCCTTGCCCGCGTGGCGTGGGTGGCGGTAGCCATCACGGCGCTGGCGATAGTCCTCTTCAGTGTTCCGAGCAGCTTCGAGTACTATCGCAGCGTTTGCACCGCGGCATCGCGGGTCTGTTCCGAGCGGGCCGTGAATCACGCCACCCCCGAAGGCGTGCGGACGTTACGGGACGGTGGCCTGTCCTTACGCTCCTATGGGCTCTTGAACGTCGTCGTCGACAAGGTCTTCGAGCTGATGTGGTTTGCGGTGGGTGTCGTCATTTTCTGGCGGCGCTCCGACGACCGAATGGCGCTGCTGACCTCCCTGTTTCTGGTCGCGTTTGGGACGGTCACGGTAGACCCCACGGGTGCCGAAGCCCTGGTCTCCTTTCACCCAGCCTGGTGGCCGGCCGTCCGGGGCGTGCAAATCGTGGGCGAGGTTTGCGTCGTTTTGTTCTTCCTGCTATTCCCCGGCGGACGCTTCGTATCGCCCTGGACGCGCTGGCTCGCCGTCGCGTTCATCGCTTTTCTGATCTCCAGGGATCTCTTCCCCGAGACGCACTCCCTTTCGTCCGCCCTGGATGGGGTTTCGCAGTGGATGTTTGTGGGGTTCGTGGTGTGCCTGATCTGGTCCCAGATCTATCGTTACCGTAGGGCCTCTTCTGAGTCGCAACGTCGGCAGACCAGGTGGGTCGT
>JBKPOM010000285.1:0-3737 GCA_046733115.1 Actinomycetota bacterium
CTGAACCTCGTTGCCCGGCTGACCGCCCCGCCGCTTATCCAGGCAGGAGAGTTTGCCCCATGGCCGGCGACGTTGTATCTTGCCCTGACCGGGAACGCTAAATCCGCAGAAAGGCGGACCGCCATGAGTATACCTATCGGCCTGCTACTGCTGTGCGTGGCTATGGCGCTCGCGGTCGGCGGTTTACTCGTTGTGCAGCGGCTGGTGCCGATCGCGGTGCGCAGGCAACACAACGACGAGGCCGGCTTTATCTACGCGGTGCTCGGTGTGACTTACGCGGTGCTGCTCGGGCTCATGGTCGTGGCCGTATGGAGGAATGGAACCCGCCCGCGGTGACAGCTGACGACGAAGCCAGCTCGCTGGCCGAGATCTTCTGGATAGCCGACAGGATGCCGGAGTCCGACGGCCACCACATCCAGGAACTGGCCCGCTCCTACGCCAGGGTCGTGGTGAACGAGGAGTGGCCGCTCATGGAACAGGAGAAGTCGAGCCCGAGGGCGTGGGACCTGCTGGACGACATGAGAGCAAGCCTGCAGAATTTCGACCCGTCCACCCTGGAAGAGCGGATCGTCTACGAACAGAGCCTGGAGCGCAAGCGCGACCTCGCGGACGCCAGACGAGACCGGTTGCTGGAAGCCGAGCAAGGATTGCCGTCCATCCTCTGGGTGGTGCATCATAACCGGAGGGATCGTTGTGGTGGGTTTCACCTACCTTTTCGGCTTGGACAGCAACGCGATTCATCTCCTCATGGTTGCCTCCCTCGCCTTGGTCATCGCCCTCGTCCTCTTCACCGTAGCCGCCCTCAATTACCCCTTCAAGGGCGACATAACCATAGGCCCCGACGCCATGGAACACGTCTTCGGCAGGTTCGAAACCAGCAAGCTCAGCAATCTTTAGCGCGGCGCGAAGCGCCGCGCAGCACGCCTGCTTCGCAGGCTCATCAGCACGCCGCCTGCGGCGGCTCTCAGCATTTCGGCTCGTCAGCCGGAGTAACCGTGGCGCCGCTGGACGGTACCTGCGGACCCGTTTCGCATAGAGCCTCATCTTGATAGTTAGCCGGCTAACTATCCGAATAACCAAGGCCGACAAGCTGAAGTGCTGACAAGCCGAAATGCTGAAGTGTGCTGAAAGCTCTAAAGCTTTCGTCCCGTGTCTCGATACCAAACACGTGAGAGACGAGCTTTTCGAAACGGCGACGCGTCGCTCCGGTGCGCGGCGGAGGTTGCCGACCGGTGGCGTAGGGCGTTATAGGCCGCGGGTGGTTGTGTCGATGATGGTTGTGGTCGTGTGGGTGGCGCGCTCTACACGGCGCGGCTTTCGGAGGGAACGCCCAGGGTCGTGTATACCGCTTCGCTGGAGGAGGTTGGGGACGAGTCGTAGGGCTCGCTGCGGTTGGACATAAACACGGCGGATGTGGAGGAGCTTGACGCGTTGCCCGAGGTCGGGCCTTCGACTGCCAGAGCATCATCGACTACAGGGAGAACAATGGAGAGTTCAGGACGGTCGGTGAGTTAGTGTAGATACCAGGGATAGGGCCAGCGGTCCTGGAGAAGATCGAATCCTTTGCCACGGTTTGGGGCCGGACCTGAATCTCAGCCCTCCCGTGAGGCTCGACCTGTGGGCGATCCTGCTCGCGGCCGGGATCGCCGTTGGAACGGTCGCGCCACCGGTCGCCCCCGTGCTCGTCGCGGCCCGCCTCATCATCGCGGTGGTGGCGCTCATGTAGCCTGATCTCCTGCCTGTCGAATGGCGATTGATGGCTGTCCTCGGTCTGGCGCTCGCGACGGCAGGAGTCGCGATCTCGCTCCTTCACGCTGCGACCGAAGACCCGCTTGCGGAGCTGATCGTCATGGAGCCGGGGGAGGTCGTGCTGGCCGGCCGCCTAGCCTCGCCGCTGGAGCGCAGCGGCTTCGGCTACATGGCCGACTTCAGGGTAGATCTCCTACGGTACCACGGCAAAGAAATCTTGCGCGGCGGGGGCGTCGAGGCCTTCGCCGGCGATTTGAGCGTCGGCGTCGGAGACAGGATGATGGTGGAAGGTGAGATCTCACTGCCCCAGGTGGGCGAGGACGGCTTCGATTACCAGAGGTACCTTGCGACGAAAAGAACCAGCGCGCTTGTCGAGGCGACGAACGTCAGGCCGATGGGGGAGGAGCGGGGTTGGATCGGCCAGATACACCGCCGCACCGACGTGGCCCGCGGCTATGGTCTCAGGGCGCGCGAGGCCGCCGTGGTGCGCGGGATGTTCTCGGTGACCAGTCCCTCATGCCAGAAGACCTGGAGACGGTGTTCCAACGCAGCAGTGGCGTCACGCACATAGCCGCCCAACGTCGGGGAAGATAAGGGTTCTCCGAAGTCCCTTTGCAGGTTCCTGAATAACAAGCTGATTACTCTGGCACGATCGACCACCTCAAGCACCCGGTTATCGAAATACCTACCACCATATCTTGTTGCGGCATAATGATGCGCATGGGCGCACAGTCCGCGCCCGGCTTCGATATTCGCTCCGGTCTACGGTGTCTCCTCGACAGTCCGGCCCTCGGATTCCACGTCCGGCTCAGGTTGTTCGCCACGAGCCTTGAGCACGTCCCGGATGAATAAGTCGTAGACGATGGCTCCCACCACGCCGCCGATCAGCGATCCCACTATCGGAACCCAAAAGTAGCCGTGAACACTCGGCAGTGCCACATCGCCCCAGCCAGCGAGCCACGCGAAGAGCCTAGGGCCGAAGTCATGGGCCGGATTGATGGCATAGCCAGCGTTGGCCCCGTAGGACATGCCGATCGCGCCAACCGCGAGGCCCACCAGGAGCGGGGCGAGGTTGGACTTCGACGGCTGGTTGAGGGTGTCAACGAGCGCGAAGACGAAGAGCACGAGGAAGGCCGTGCCGATGATCTGGTCTATCAGGGGGCCTATGTTGCCGCTGAAGTAGGGGGCCGGGAAGGTGGCGAAGATGCTGAAGGTGGGCGTCGAGTTAGCCGCGCCCCGTACTATGTGGTTGGCCTTTTCGTAGCTGGCGATGGCGTCGTGGTAGTTCAGGTAGACCAGCGCGGCCCGCACGAACGTTCCGACCGTCTGGGCGATGACGTATCCCGGAACCTTCTTCCACGGGAAGCCTCGTTTTGCCGCAAAAGCAAGGGTCACGGCCGGGTTGATGTGGGCACCGCTGATGCCGCCCGCGACGTACACCCCGAAGGTCACGGCAAACGCCCAGCCCCAGGCTATGAGGAGCCAGTCGCCGCTTGCGTCGAAGATGAGCTTGCCGCGACTGGACTGGTTGAGGGCGCGACCGCCATCGCCACGAGCCTGTCGCCAAACGTTATAAGGACGAAGGTGCCCAAGAATCGCTCAAGTGCTGACCCCCACGGACGGGACGAGTGGCGCCGAGCGGTCAGAGTTGGTTAGGCCTATGTAGGGGTGAGTGCCGCATATGCGCACCTGTGGACGGCGGCAGGGCCGCACTCGACCGAGTAGACGAGTATTGGTAACGGCGCTCACAAAATTCTTCGCATACAGCGCCTTTCATAGTTGCTGCGCCGGGGTGCGGTAGCCGCAGTGGGCGAAGTATCCCCCCGCGCGTCTTCGGCACCCACGACCGCCAACACTCGACCCATCGCCTCGATCGAGGCTCGCCAGCAGCGTCGTGTTCTTGCCGCGGTTCCTCGGGACCTCGAAGAACGCCCGCTCGCCTATGGGCGCGTAGGCGTAGAGGGGGCCCAGGGAGGTGTGGGTGCCCA
>JBKPOM010000286.1:0-3891 GCA_046733115.1 Actinomycetota bacterium
GGAGATGAGACGCACGTTCTTCCTGGAGGGGCCTTCGGTGCTGGGCTGGGAGTGGCGCGAGATAGACGCGCGCCACGCTGTGGGCAAGATCGAGGAAGGGCTCGAGGCCCTCATCGCGGAGGGTCATATGGAGCCCCAGCCGGTCAAGCCGCTAGCCCGCCTGATCAACGGCGCGCTGCTCGAGGCGGCGTTTTTCGTGGCCGCCGTCGAGGACCCCAAGGCGGCGAGGGACGAGGCCTGGGGCGCCATGGAGCGCCTTGTGGGCGGGCTCGTGCATCGCCGCTCTACGGCCCAAGGGTAGAGCCCGAGGTAGAACGGGGCACGCCTCAGGGCGACGGCCGAAGGCCGCCGAACGCGGGGAGGCCCGGGAAGGTTCCCGGCGGGAGTGGTCTTGCGCGTGAACCCGACAAGTAAGGAGGCAAGAGCGACGTGCTGCAAATGATCTCGGTTCTGGGGGTACTGGCGATACTGGGGGCCTACGCCGCCAGGCAGTTCGGGCTGGCGGATACGTCGAAGCCCTCCTACCAGGTCGCGAACGTGCTGGGATCCGCGGTGCTGACCGGGTACTGACCGTCGTGGCGGTCATAGATCGGCAGCTCGGGTTCATCCTGCTGGAAGGGGCGTGGGCGCTGGTGAGCCTGTAGGGCAGCGCGACGATCCTCCGGCGTCCTGGCAGCGCGTCGCCCAGTGCTCTTTAGGGTTCGTGGCTGGCTGCGGAGGGTGCAAGGGGGCCGACAACTCGGGCTACGTGGCGATCCCTTGGGACAGCTAATCGCGAAACCGAAATTCTCGTGAAAGGGGATAAAGAGACGATGTCTGCAAGAGCTCTGTCCGGCGCGAAGACGCTGCGGTGGTCGGCGGCGCTCCTGCTCGCCGGTTCTCCGCTGCTGGGGCTGCTCTCCGGTTCTTTGGGGATGGCGGCGCTGGCATTCGGGTTCGGGGCCGTGCACCTGGGGCTCGGCCAGCTCTTTGCGAGCGAGAGTCGCGGCGGGCGGTTGATCGGGATCGCGCTGATGCTGGGCGGCGCTTCGACGGTCGTTGACGCCGCGATATGGATGCTGTCCTCGGCGGGGTTTTGACGGCGGGAGGAGGTGGGGCGGAGTTGGCGTGCGACGGTGCGGACGAAGCGCCACGCGAACACTCTCGTTTCCTGATCGCCAGGCGGGATGCCGAAGACGCGGACGTGCTGGTGCTCGGGCTCCCCGACGGTCAGACAGCGTTGCCGGTCTTCGGGCTCGAAGAGGAGGCGGGTATGTTCCTGTGGCTCGAGACGGCGGGAGAAGGTTGGCGCGTCGTGGAGATCTCGGAGGCAGACCTCGCCGCCCTGCTTCGCGAATCATGCGCGAGCGTGCGGCGAGTCGTCCATCCCTTCGCCGCGGAGGTCACCGGGAAAGGGCCGGCGAGCGTGGACCGCGAGGACTTCCTGCGGGCGCTGTCGGGCGAGCGAAGCCGGCGGAGGAGAGAGGCAGGGCACGCGTTTGCACCTCGGGCGTCCGCAGGGAAGGAAGAATATTTATGGTGAGAAGGACCTATTCAAGGCCGTTCTGGTTGATAGCGAGGTATCGAAGCGGCGGAATGGAGGTACTGAAGACCATTGTCGCTTCCGGCCGGGAAGCGCTGCCGGTCTTCAGCTTCGAGGACGAGGCCAGGATGTTCCTCGAGCTCGGGGCGTCGGGCGGCTGGCGGGTCAGGGAGACGACGGCCGGCGAACTTACCTCGGTGTTGTGCGGCCCCTGCGCGAAGGTCGATCGAGTCGTGCTGGACCCGGTCCCGCTGCCTGGTCCGCGCATCGAAGGCTTGAACGGGCTGTTGAGCATGGAGCGGGAGGCCTTCATACGGTCGCTGTTGAACCCGCGACGGTCCCGGTCGCCGGCGTCCGGGCGCGGCGCCGTCCGCCGTCGCTCCGGCGTAACCGTGCGAACGGCGACGCCCGCGAGGAGGTAACGACGATGTGGAGCAAGTTGTTCGGTGGCCGTGATGAGCTGCCCCGCGCGAAGGTCGACGCCATCGTGCGGGTCATCGATCGCTACCTCTCCGAGGAAGCCAAGCTCCGCGGGCTCCAGAGCGAGAAACGGACCGTCCACCCCAGGTACCTGCCGCCGGACAAGCGCCGGGCCCTAATAGAGGAGGTCTTCGCCATCCTCGGGGAGAGCGGGGAGAAGTAGCTTGCTCGAAGGACTACAATGGTACACAATCGGGCCCTCGAGCCTACACTCGAGCCCTCACGAGCGGGCCGGCGGGGATCTCGCCAACGCCCGCAGGAAGGCCTTCCTCCGCCGCGTGGGAGCGTTCCTGAGGAGGGAGCCGGGCTCCAACGAACCGCTCTCCTTCGAGCAGGTCAGGGGAGAGCTCGGAGCGGCGGGACAGGCCCACCTCGGGATGCGGAGCGTTCCCGTCTCGAAGATCGTGGGCAGCGTCGGCCGCCGAGGAGACTTCGACGGGGCGTTCTTGCCCAAGAAATGGCACCTCCGGGAGCGCTGGCAGGGGATAAATCGGATGCTGCTCCAGGGCGGGGCGTTTCCGCCGATAAGCCTGTACAAGATAGGGGACGCCTACTTCGTGCTGGACGGCAACCATCGCGTCTCGGTGGCCAGCTACCACGGCATCGAGCGGATCGACGCCGAAGTGATCGAGTTTCGCGGGCCGAGCGCTCCGGAGACCTCGCCGCCGGAGCCGCGCAAACACCGGGGCGCCCGACAAGGTCGCGGACGGAGTAG
Organism: Actinomycetota bacterium; assembly: GCA_046733115.1. Taxonomy (GTDB): domain Bacteria; phylum Actinomycetota; class Rubrobacteria; order Rubrobacterales; family Rubrobacteraceae; genus Rubrobacter_D. Next base: position 2,718 of record JBKPOM010000286.1, read on the forward strand.
AGATCGTAGGCAGCCCGCACGAAAGGTCCGGACCTCTGTTCGATCGACCAGCGCAACGGGCCGAGGGAGGTGACTAGCTTTGGCGCCCTCGAAAGATAGGGGTCCGCTGTATTTCATTTTCATGATCGTGTTCGCGGTGGTCCTGTTCGGCGCGCTCTCGGCCGAGAACCCGGACGTCGAGAAGCTCGACTCCCGGAAGTTCCGGCAAGCCGTGGAGGAGAGGGCTTTCGCCCTGGGTCCCGAGGAAGACCTGCCCGCCACCAGAGGCGAGGACCAGCCGGCAGCGAGCCCCCGGTGGCCCGGCCAGCAACGGGGAGAGCGTCGTCCGGCGCCGGCGGTCCCGATCTGGAGCCGGGTCCGCTCACGGTCTACGACGAGAGCCAGAAGGTCACGGGCCTGCTCGAGCCGGAAGGTGGGGGCGAGCCACGAGAGTTTGAGTACTACTATCCCGAGGGTTACGACATAGCCAACGTCCTCGACGAGGCCGGCATACCGTTCACCACAGACCCGCAGACGGCAGGTTTCTGGGCCCGGGCGCTCGTTACGGTGGCCCCCTTCGTCCTGATCCTGTTGCTCTTCTTGTTCATCATGAGGTCGACGCAGAGCGCCAACCAGGGCAGCAAGATGACGGATTTCGGCAAGAGCCGCGCGCGGCGCACGAGCATGGACCAGCCCAAGGTCACCTTCGCCGATGTGGCGGGGGCCGACGAGGCCGTCCAGGAGCTCACCGAGATCAAGGAGTTCTTGGAGGCGCCCCAGAAGTTCCAGGAGCTAGGCGCGAGGATCCCGAAGGGCGCGCTGCTCGTCGGACCTCCCGGAACGGGCAAGACGCTCCTCGCGCGAGCCGTAGCCGGCGGGGCGGGGCTGCCGTTCTTCTCCATCTCAGGATCCGACTTCGTCGAGATGTTCGTCGGCGTGGGCGCCTCTCGGGTAAGGGATCTCTTCGAGCAGGCCAAGCAGAATTCTCCCTCGATCGTATTTATAGACGAGATTGACGCCGTCGGTAGGCAGCTCGGCGCCGGCCTCGGGGGCGGCCACGACGAGCGCGAGCAGACGCTCAACCAGCTCCTCGTCGAGATGGACGGCTTCGACTCTAAGAGCGGTATCATCATGCTCGCCGCCACCAACCGCGCCGACATCCTCGACCCCGCGCTCCTCAGGCCCGGCCGTTTCG
>JBKPOM010000287.1:0-7543 GCA_046733115.1 Actinomycetota bacterium
TGCACCGGTGAATCGGAAAGCATCTCATCGGCCGCGCCAGCGCCGCTCGGCTGCCGTGGGCGAGCTTGCCCGCGCGGTCCTAGGACTTCTTAGCGCTGCGACGAACGAGGTTCGCAGCCTCGGTGCTGTTGTTCACCCCAAGCAGCTTATAGGCGGTGCGCAGATGCTGCTTTATTGTGGACTCCGAGAGGAAGAGGCGCCTCGCTATCTCGGCGTTGGAGAGCCCCTCGACCACGTACCCGAGGATCTCCTTCTGGCGGGCCGAGAGAAGACCGAGGTTCGCCGGCTCCTCTTCGCTCAACAGATACTATAGCGGTGTGCAATGGTATTGAGCCATCTTTATGTCGAGGGTCGGACGCTACCGTAGCGTACACCACTACGCAGCCCATTCACGCGCGAGGCCGATGGTCGGAGGAGTGGGTCAACTGCACTGACTACCGCTATAAGCAGTTCACGCGGCGCAACCAGCTCGTCCTTCGTAGCCACCGCGACGGCGCGGAGGAGCTGGTTAGGTATCATCCCGGCGTGGACGAACCCCGAGGCGCCGGCCCGCAAGGCATCCCGGGCGAGCAGCAAATCCAAGTGCGGACCGAAAACCAGGATAGGTGGCTTGTCCGGTCTCACCTCTCGGTGGCGCTCAATGCTCTGCGAGCCCGCATAAGGAAGGGCTGCGCCTCTGCCGGAGCTCCGCTGAACCCCAGCCCGATCATCGCGAAGCTGGGTGGCGGGCTCGCTGGTTGCGCTACAGGCGGTTGTGACAGCCACAGAGAACCCGACTTCATAACAATCTTAGGCGCCCGGTCAGCTTTCCCACGCTCGTGAGCAGCGGCGCTGGGTCGCGGGTTGAGAAAATGGCGTGAGCAGTGTCACGCCGTGGCATGCATCCTCGAAGCGCGTCCAGATGTTCCCCACTCACCAGCATGTGCGCCAACACGCGCATATCCCTCTCCTCGTGACGAAAGCGCGCTCCGATCCGGTAACCACCGACACGCGATCGCCGACCGAGCAGCAGATCGACCCAAATGCCCGGCAGGTTCAGACCCGCAGCGACGGCGAGAGCGAGCGAACCGTAAACCCGCGGGTTAAAATCGATCAGATAGTGCTCGCCGTGTGCACCACGGATGAACTGTGCCTGGAAGAGGCCGCTCCAGCCGATAGATCGCAGTATGCGACCGACGCCCCGCTCGAGCTCGTGGTCCGGTGGGATCGTCTCAGCGTACGCGCTTCCCCCACAGGGCAGCGGCCAGATTCGGGTCGAGATCTGGTGCAGCGCACAGACGAGTTCGCCGTTCCAGCTAACCCCGGAGATGCCGATTAGTCGCCCGGGAGTGTAGGGTTGAGCGAGTGCCCCTTCATCCGGGATATCTTTCACGGCAACCTCTGCCTGTTCGGCCAAGACGTAGCGCGCGTGGCAAGCAGACACCGTCCCGTCTAGGTTCTTGGTCCGACTGCGCAGTGGCTTTAAGATTGCGGGAAAGCCGAATTCACCCAAGGCCTCGGCGTCGCCACGCATAACCTTTATGGTCGGCGGAGTTCGCAGCCTCGCGGTCGCGCTGAGCCCGACAAGCAGTTCCTTGTCCGTGGCCCACTCGACGCCTTGCCGCGACGGGGCGCCGAGGACGGCGCCTGCGAAGTCGTCCTCGTGGCCGGCCAAGGCCATCAAGTGGGCATCCGCGGTCGGCAGAACGGCCGCGGCGGAAAGCCGCGCAGCGGCAGCGGCGAGCTCGCGCACGAATCCTTCGCCGTCGAGGTCGGGGTCGGGCACTGGCACGGTTCCAGCCACCGCACGCGAGCGGGTGGCGTAGGTGCGCGCGTCGTTGACCGCGAGCCACGGCTCGTAACCTGCGGCACGCAAGGCGCGTACCACGGCGAGGACGCCATAATTGTTGTTGTCTGCAAGCAGGATGGGGGTATTCTCGGCGGGGCCTGACTCTATCCCGCGCTCCAGCTCTTTGCCCTCCTCGCCGAGCGATTCCTTGGTGTCCTCTGCGAGCGGGCGCTTGTCTTCCTCCCCACCGGCGAATGCTGTATTGAAGACCCGCTTTATCTCGTCCTGCATGGCTACGGCGAGGATAACAGAACTACCGGAGAGCGTCCTCAGGTTCTCATGCGCGTGGAGGTCGGTCCTCTCGCTCGTCACGAGGCTACCAGGTGCCCGCATAATCCGTGTTCACCTAACACCCCGTGCTCCACAAGGGCGGTCGCTCCTGGGTCCTCATCCTTTGAGGTAACCTGCACGTCCTCGAGGCGCAGCTCTTTGGCAACGGACTTGGCCGAGTCTCCTTCGCCGACGTAGCCCACGAAGAGAGTAGGATCTGTGCGAAGTCTTTGGCCTCCTGCCCTCGCGCGAACTGTGCTTCCCCGAGCTGTGCGCACGTTATTCTGCCCTCGGAGAGACACATATCTTCGACTCCGCCGAGACGGATGTCCAGCTGATCGTCCATCGGAAACCAATCCTCATCGTGTCACGCCATCCTCATTTGGACCTATAGCTCGTGCTTTCTCATCGCAGTAAGCTGCTCGCAAGAAGTCGTGGTGAACCACACCTCGCATCGAGCAGCGCCTAATATATAGTTGTTGAGTCTACATTATAGTTGAGTGTACATACATAATGAGTGCACAACTCCTATTACTGCTACCGCACGTATGGATTCGAAGAACGCGAGCGTCAATCTAGCATACGAGCGGAATGCGGCAGACGGTCTGCGCTTCTCGTACAGCAAGCGTGGCCATCGTCTTTAAAGCTCGAATTCGTTTTGAAGTTTCGGGTAGATTTCGATGCTGTCTGGATCGGTGCGTTCTACCCACTCACGTCGTACGCTGGACCAGAATGGGTAGGCCTCAGCAGGAGTGTCGATATTGGGAATGTCTAGCCGTTTACCGCAGGTGCACAGCGGGCGGCGGAGTCTCTTTGGGGCGATCCCACGCAGCGACTCTTGGCTGACCCAACCAGTACGGATTAGACTCCCTACCTCGTCTACGCTCTCGATTTGAGGGTGATTGCCGAGCACTATATCGAGTATTGTGGAGCCACTGCGTCCCAAGCCCATTATCTTCAGAACCTTCACGGGCGTTTCGGTATGCGTCATACCCCTCACACCCCTACCATGTAGAAGAACAATTCGCTTGCCTAGCTTGGCAATACGCCTGAGCTGGAATAATATGCAGGCTAACCCCTTTGCAGGTTTTAGAAGACTCGAGCACCAAAGACCAAGAGGGCTCGGTGGAAGCCGCTATCTCTGGGGAAGAGAGCTCCGTAGGGCACCGGTCATCCTAGAGAAGATCTCCGCCACTGGGTTAAGATCGGACTCACCTTGAGTTTTACCCCGAACCTGAGGGGAGAGTCTTTTTCTCCTACATACGTTCGGGGCCAGTCGTAGATACCGTATTCTACTTGTTTCTTCGTTGCAACGGCGTAAACGTACCCGGCGCTACGGACGGCCCGAACAGCCGGGCCGTCCAGGTCCCCGTACGGGTAGCTGAAGCCCTCCACTGGTGTGCCCACTATCTCGCTAAGCATCTGACGACTATCGTCCACCTCGCGAGCCAACATTTCCGGCTCCAAGCCGGAGAGCCGCGGGTGAGTAACGGTGTGCGACCCGATCTCCATCCGCCGCTCCGAGATCTCACGGACACCGTCGGCGCCAAGAAGTCTCGATCGTAGCCTGGGTCCGCCACGGTGCTCCCAGGTATTCTCCTTTCCTAACATGCCGGCAACGACAAACACCGTGGCGGAGAAACCCAGCGTCTCCAACATCGGTAGGGCAGTGCTCAAGAAATCTTCGTACCCGTCGTCAAAAGTCAACCCTATAAGGCCCCTGGTGTCTCCGGTGTTCATCGCCCGACACAACTCCCGCATAGAGACCCCTCGCAGGTTGTGTCGCTTGAGGTGGAGCATCTGAGCTTCGAACCGTTCGGGCGAAGCGCGCAATGCGTCATTATCGCCTTGTCGGCTAATGGAATGGTACATTAGCACCCTAGGCAAAAGAGCACTACTTTTCAAATAAGACATCGGTAGATTCCCTCGGCGGGTGCACCAGTCACACTATGCATCGTCCCCAAACTAGATGGCCCCGCTCTTGAAGCCTCCATCGGCCTGAAAATGTAAAAGACGTCCGTCAAGTTCACTCCGGCTCTGCGAAGCCCCGAGAACCTCTACACTTTCGGCTACCAACTCGGGCAAGTCTACCTGTCTAGCCGATCGAGCTCGTATTTGGTGTTGTCTCAAGCGTCAGACTGCCTTCCCTGTTTTCATGTTGCGGCTCCTGTGCTCTCTCTGGGAATCATCTCCTGATATAAGTATCATACAGTTTCGTATCATACAGTTTCTTGCGCAGGTATGGCGCAGGTATGGTAAGGGTGGATTAAAATTTCTCTCTCCTTTTCCCATTGTCGGCTAAAGATTCCGATAAGCATAACGCCGTAGTTTTAACCGTTGCGTCGGCTAGGTGGCCTACGCTGGCGGAAGTTTTCGTAGGCCAGATGCGCGGTCGACGACCACGGCAGCGGCGTCTGCAGCCTCGCGTACGCTGCGATAGTCGGCTTCTGGCTCGTACTTGTTCCAGTGTTCGCCGTGGGCTAGCGTACCGGCTCGGTAGCTGATGTGCTCGCCGACGTTCACACGCCGTAAGCCAGCAAACATCGTGGTCGGGGCGAGCAGGGCGTTTCGCGTCAGAAGCTCCTGCACACCGTGCGGGTCCAAGCCTAGGTCAAGGGCGCAGGCGAGCGAGAAGGCGTTGGTGGCAACGTAGAGCCCCGCATCTTGCTCACCGTAATAGAAGTTGAGCATCGATCCCTAATCGTTGAGCGCCCAGCCCTGCCGCCTTCGCGCGTCCCACGCCGCCAGCGCGAAGGTGCCCTCGTAGCGGTTGAGAATCGCCAAATCCTCGGTGAGGAAGCGCTGCAGGAATTCTTCCAGATCGACGAGGGGGTCTCGGAGCGCATATCGAAGATCTGGCCCTTGACCACGATCCACCCGGCCCCGTCCTCGCTGGCGTAGAATCGCGGCGACATCCCAGCGGAGCGTGTGCGCAGCAGCGTGGCACCGCGTAGAACATTGGTGCGCACGTCATCCGCCCGCAGCGGAGCGCGGAAGATCCTCTCGAGCGCGGAGAATGCTGCTGTTGGAGGTTGAGCAGCCTCCGTCGACGGGAAGAAGGCAACAAAGTTCGGCACTGGCCCCTCCTGTTCATGGGTCGTGAGGACCCGCGAAGGGCGAGCCCACCACGGCGTACACCCACACCTGTCATGGTCTCGCCCGCTGCGCAGTACGTTCTGTCTCTCTGCCACAGGCTGCCGGCCGGGAGCACAAAAAGCTCCGTATTGACGGCCGGCAGCTCCCCCGCTATAAGCAGAGGGGGCTACTCCCCCATCGGCGGTAATTGTGCATACTTATCCGAAGGTTCGCGATAAGCCTTGAGCGCTGCTCCAAGGGTTATGCACTGAAGTGCCTAGAAGAATTTCTAATCATCTTCAGCCCCTCTCTGGGCGGGGTACGCGGCTCCCACCTGAGCGCCTCCCTGGCCCGGCCTATGTCTGGACAGCGGCGCCCGGGGTCGTCCTCGGGGAGCGGCACGTGGAGGGTCTCGCTCTCCGAACCCGAGAGCCTCAAGACCATCTCGACGACCTCGCGGACGGGATACTCGACGGGATTGCCGATGTTCACGGGACGATTTTCGTGACTTTGCATCAGCCGGAAGACCCCTCCACCAGGTCGTCGACGTACTGCAGGCTCCTGGTCTGGGTGTCGTCCTCGTGCACGGTAAGGGGCCTACCCGCGAGGGCCAGTCGGACGAAGTTGGGCACCAGGCGCCCGTCGTCGGGCCTCATTTTGGGGCCGAAGGTATTGAAGATGCGCGCTATGCGTGTTTGCAGGCCTTGGACGCGGTGGTAGGCCGTCGTGAGGGCCTCGGCGTAGCGTTTGGCCTCGTCGTAGGCGCTGCGGACGCCTGTGGTGCTGACGCGTTGCCGCGGTAGTCATCGTGCCGCGGGTGCGCGAGCGTGTCGCCGTAGACCTCCGAGGAGGAGGCTAGCATGAAGAGGCATCTTTGGCGAGCGCGGGGTCCAGGGCGTTGTGGGTGCCGGAGGAGCCGGCGCTAAGTATCTCTATGGGGAGGCGCTCGAAGTCCTTCGGGCTCGCCGGAGAGGCGAGGTGATAGACCTCGTCGAGCCGGCCTTCGACCCGAAGGGCAGAGTAACGTCGTGCTCGACGTACTCGAAGCCTGGGTCTGTTTCGAGGTGGGCCACGTTCTCCCTGGTACCCGTGCTGAGGTTGTCTACGCAGACCACGCCGTAGCCCTCCGAAAGGAGCCGCTCGCAGAGGTGGCTTCCCAGGAAACCGGCCCCGCCCGTCACGAGCGCGCGGGGCGCTCTGGTCCTATCGACGCCCGAGGCCCCTGTACAGGAGCCCGGCCCGCCGCCAGGAGGATGATGGGTCGAGGGCGTTGCGTCCGTCGACGAGCAGCTTGGCCTCTCGCATCAGTGAGGCTGCCCTCTTCGGTTTCAGGCCTCTAACCTCGTCCCACTCCGTGATCACCACGGCCGCGTGCGCCCCTCGAAGCGCCCGTTGCAGGGGCCGAGGGCCGAAGACGACCCGAAGCTCCGGCACGAGCCTTGCGGCGGCCTTGCCGGCCACTGGGTCGTAGCCGACGGTTCGTGTCCCTAGCGTGTGCAGCGCCCTCGCTATCTCCAGGCTCGGGGCCTCGCGAAGGTCGTCCGTCTCCGGCTTGAACGAGAGCCTGAGTAGCGCCAGGCGCTTGCCCTTGAGGGTGTGCAGGTCCCGCTGGAGCTTGGCAATCACGCGCCGCCTCTGACGCTCGTTGACGGCGGCCGTGGCGTCGAGGAGCATGGTCTCGTGGTCGTCCTCGCGTGCCGCGGCCCTCAAGGCCAAGACGTCCTTGGACAGGCACGACCCGCCCCAGCCGATTCCCGCGTTCAAGAACCGCGACCCGATACGCTCGTCGAGGCCTATACCACGGGCCACCTCCGTCACGTCGGCCCCGACCAGCTCGCAGATGTTGGTGATCTCGTTGATAAGGCTGACCTTGGTGGCGAGGAAGGCATTCGCGGCGTACTTGGTCATCTCCTTCCGCGTAATCCTGCCCATCTCCAGAGTCTGCCTAGCATCGTACGCTTGAAGGCTCCCTCCTCCTGCCTCGGAGTGAGTGTGCCTTTACCATCTGCCATCACCACGACAATAGCAAGCGGCAAGTAACGTACGATAAGTACGCTGCTTCATTCACTTCGGCGCAACTTTATGCAACACCGCAAGATGTGGTGACCACCCCTGATACTTAAAGCGGTAGTCAATGAAATTGGAGCACCCCTCCGAGGTCTGCTTTTATGCATAGCGCGCCGTAAGCTTCGGAACGCCCGAGATGCCCCCGCCAGGCCTGCGAAGCAGCCATAGGTCCAATATCACTGCACAACGCTATTAAGGCACGTGTGCAAACCTGCCCTTGAGCGGCCTGCTAACCTTGTCCAGCGCGCCCTCAAAGGCTTCGCGGGTGAACGTCTCGGAAGTGGTGGCCGCAGTCCCGCTGGT
>JBKPOM010000288.1:0-6564 GCA_046733115.1 Actinomycetota bacterium
CGAACCGCCCTCGTCCGCGGGTGGGCGTGCCGACGTTACCTTTCCGGGTTGGAGGTCTTCGATCTCGTGGTGCACGCCGCGGAGGCTGGGGTAGAGCCTGCCGTACACTTTTCTGAAGGCGGCGTCGTAGAAGGCGACCCCGTCCGGGGTCGGCTCGTCGGGGTTTTCGTCGTAGCGTAATTCCTGGAGGGCCGCGGGGATGTCGTCGTAGACGCTCCCGCCGACCCCGCCGAGGATGGCTGCCCCAGGCTGGTCGCCTCCTCCACGCCGGAGATGGTGATCACCTGGTTCAGCACGGTGGCCTTGATGCGCATGAGCAGGCGGTTCTGGGTTGCGCCGCCGATGGCGTGGATGGCCCACAACCCCTCCAGGTCGGCGTGGGCGAGGAGCGGTTCGAGCGAGTTGCGTGAATCGTAGGCAAGCCCTTCTAGCACCGCCCGGAAGAGCGCCCCACGACCCATGTCAGTTCTGAGGCCGACGAACACTCCCCTCGCCGCGGGATCGTCGTAGGGCGGGTTCGCCAGGCGCAGGTGGGGAAGGAAGAAGGCGCCGAGGGACCCGGGCGGGACCCCTTCGGCTTCGGAGATCAGGGTGTCGTAGTCCACTCCGTCCAAGACCTCGCGCAACCATTCGACGCTTGCGCCCGAGGTGTACTGGCCGCCGAAGACGTAGTACTGACCGGCCACGTGGGCGCCCTGAGTGTAGCCCCGGTTGCCGACCCGGGGGTCCGTGAGCGGGCGCTCGAGGGCAGGAAGATCGCCTCCGCGGTTCCGAGCGAGTTGAGCATCGTGCCCGTTTCGCTGACGCCGACTGCCAGGGCCCCGCAGGCGTGATCGTGGCCCCCCGCCGCGACGCAGGCGCCCTCGGGCAGACGTGTCGGTTCGGCGGCCTCGCGGGTCACGGTGCCGAGGGCCGAACCGCTCTCCCGCAGGGGCGCGAAGAGGTCGGGAGGAACGCCAACTTCCTCCAGCACCTCGTCGGACCACCGCAGGTTGTGTAGGTCGAGGGCGAGCGTGCGAGAAGCGAGGGAAAAGTCCGTGGCCGCGACGCCGCACAGGCGGAACGCCATAAAGTCGGCAACGTTGAGCCAGGTGGCCGTGCGCGAGTAGGCTTCGGGCTCGTTCTCTCTTAGCCAGAGCAGCTTGCACAACCCGAAGATGGGCTGCAGGGAGAGTCCCGTCAGGCCGAAGAGGCGCTCCTGCCCTACGGCACGGCCCAGGCGCCCGGCCTGTGGCCTCGCCCGGCCGTCGAACCAGGCGATTATGTCGCCGGTCGGGTCGCCGCGGGAGTCGAGCGCGACGGCTGCCTCGCCCACGCTGGCGACGGCTATGCTCGCCACGCGGCCCGGGTCGTCCAGCTTCTCGGTGACCTGGCGCAGGGTCGCAGCGAAGGAGGTCTACAGCTCCTCGGGATCGTGGTCGGCTCTGCCCGGGCTCGGGTAGCGGGTGGGGGTGGGTGAGCTTGCACCTTCCATGGCCCTGCCGCTCCTATCGAAGGCGACGACCTTGATGTTCGTCGTGCCGACGTCGGCCCCGATCAGGATCGGTTCAGCGCTCATCGGATGCTAAAGCCTCGACAAACCGGGTAGCCTGGCCCATAGAAAACCACGCGACGGGCCGTCTGCTTTAGCTGACGGGGAAGCCGCATAACACCTCCTTCTTCGCCGTTGAGAACATCTAGCTTCGTCAGTAAAGTTGTTGCGTGAAGAAAGCGTTCAAATACCGCCTGTATCCGAACCGCTCTCAGGCGGAAGCTCTTGATGCGCTGCTCGAAATTCACCGCCGTCTGTACAACGACGCTCTCGCAGAACGCCGGGATGTCTACGAGTCCGAGAATCGCATCGTCTCCTATGGTGAGCAATCGGGCCGACTCAAGGAACCCCGCAGGTCCGACCCGCACCCTGCGGCGACCAACTTCTCCGGCACTCAGGCTACGCTCAGGAGGCTGGATCACGCCTTCAAATAATCGTTCTTCCGCAGGCTGAAGGTCGGTGAAGCACCGGGCTATCCACGCTTCAGGGACCGGGACCGCTTCCGGCTGGTCGAGTTTTCCTCCTACGGCGATGGTTGCAGGCTGAAGGAGAATAGACGGCTTGACCTCCAGCACATCGGGCACATCCAGGTCAAGCTGCATCGCCCGGTTGCGGGGGAGATAAAGACCGTTTCCGTTAAGAAGTCGTGCGGTAAGTGGTACGCTATCTTCGTCTGCGACATTGGGGATGTTCCCGAAGCCGCTTGCGACGGACCTGCGGTCGGCATAGACCTCGGATTGAGAGCTTCTTTGCCATCTCTGATGGTGAGGTCGTAGCACCTCCGCGCTACTACCGGAAGGTCCTGAAGAAGCTCAGGCGGGCTCAGCGATCGCGTGCCCGGAAGGAGAAGGGCTCTAATCGCCGCCGTAAAGCTCGTGAGCGTGGCGCCGGGCTCCACGAGAAGGTCGCACACCAGCGGCGGGCCTTTCACCACAAACAAGCCCGGAGACTGGTAGGGCGGCATGGGCTGATAGCCCACGAGACCCTGGGTGTCAAGAGTATCGCTAGAACCCGCCTTGCGAAGAGCACGCATGACGCAGGCGGGGCGCGTTTTGTTGGCATCCTCGCAGCCAAAGCGGAAGAGGCTGGGGTGCAAGTTGTCGCGGTAGACGCGAAAAATACCACGCAGGCGTGTAGCAACTGAGGTGCTCTTCCGAAGGTCAAAAAGACGCTCTCGGAGAGGATACGCAGCTGCTCCTCCTGCGGCTACGTGACCGACCGAGACGTCAACGCCGCACAAAACATCTTGAGGCTCGGACGGAGCCTTCAGGCCGAAACGCAGCGGGTTGCCGCAAACGTGTCCTGAGAAGCTGCATGCTTTAGCTGGCAGAGTCGTCACTCTCTCCTCCATAACCTCTCCCGGCTTCTAATCATAATGCCGATCCGGGTTCGGGGCAGCCCGTTCGGAGGGCGTGCTCTATGCTGTGTCGCGTGGGAAGATTGCGAATCTTAGGGGGCAGGTACACGACGATCTTACACAACGTGATGTACCTGGCGTCGCTGGGGTTGGCCGTGCACATGATCCTACCGCAAATACCCGGCCTCGAGCACTCGGCCAGATTGGTGGCCACAGCCTCGCCGCTCGTCGTGGGCGCTGCTTTTCTGGCGGAACTCCTGAGCGAGATGTCCTACGCTGAGCTGCTCGGACGCTCCGTGGCCGCCGCGTCGAGAACGGACACGACCTTAAGATCCAGGATTTACCGGGGACTCGGCCCCCTTTTCATGCTCCGCCTGACGATCTGCGGGTACGGCGCGGCACACGTGCTGCCTGGCGGGGGTGCCGCTGCCGCGACCGTGATCTACGGGGCGCTGCGGGCCCGCGGGGTAGACCGTAAGGCCGTCGGCCTCGCCGTCGCCGCGGTCACGGCCCTGGTGTACAGCGCGTTGGCCGTCCTGTTCTCGGGGAGCCTACTATACATGTTCGTCCGTGGCGACCTGACGCCGGCCGAGACGCTCCTCACGCTCGCGGCCGCCGGACTGTTGGTGGCGACTTTTGTGGCTGTGTACGCCGTCCGCGCCAGGCCCCGTGTAGCGCGGCGGATGCTGGAGGGGGCGGTCTACAGGGTGGTCAGGGTCGTGCGTCGCCGGTACGGGAGGCGGGAGGCCGAAGAGCTGGTGGACCGGTTGGCGGACAGGATCGGCGAGGAGACGAGGTCCCTGCGACGGCAGATCAAGGCTCGTCCCTTCGAGGTCGTGGGGTGCTGCTTCGCTTTCTCTTACTGGGCTTTCGACGCTTCTTGCCTCATGCTGATGTTCAACGCGCTCGGCGTGCAGGCCGGCACGGGAGAGTTGCTCGTCGCCTACGGCATCGCGACGGCGGCAGGCGCGCTCCCGCTGACGCCGGGCGGCATAGGGGTATTTGAGGCCACCATGCTCGCGACCCTCGCCGTGTTCGGGGTTGGGGCCGGGGGCGCCATCGCCGTCCTCGGCTACCGCCTGTTCAACTTCTGGCTGCCCATACTCCTCGCCGCGCTCTTGTACCCTGGCCTGCGGAAGGCCGGGCCAGGCGGACGGCTGAAGTGAGCCCATTGCCGGGCGTATAATGTCCGCCCGTGATCTCTGACAGCGCCATCTACGTCGACGGAAAGCGGACGGAGTCTCCCGGCCTCGAAGGAACCAGGCATACCTGCGGCGAGCGGGGCGGGTTCGCCTGGGTCGGCCTCGTCGAGCCCGACGACGAAGAGTTGGCCTCGGTGGTGCGCGAGTTCGGCCTGCCGGAGACGGCCGTGCGGGATGCAATCAAGGTCCACCATCGTCCCAGGGTCGACCGCTACGGGAAGACGCTCTTCGTGGTGCTCAGGACGGCGCGGTATCTCGACCAGGAAGAACGGGTGGAGTTTGGCGAGATCCACATCTTCCTAGGAAGGGATTTTATTGTCACCGTCACGCATGGTGAGGCGCCCTCGCTGGAGGGCCTCAGGAAAGATCTCGAAGGCCATGCCGGGTTCCTTGGCAGGGGCACGGGGGCCGTGCTCTGGGCCGTGGTGGACAGGATCCTCGACTGTTACGACCCCGTCATAGACGGGCTCGAAAACGACGTCGACGAGATCGAAGAGGAGGTCTTCGGGGGCAGGGCCGACGTATCGCGCAGGATCTACGAGCTCTCGCGCGAGGTGCTCGAGTTCCGCCGGGCAGCCCAACCGCTGGCCGGGGTGCTCGAACGTCTCTCCGCGGAGCCTTACAGCGCCGACCGCGAGGTGCTCCGCCGAATGCGCGGCGTGTACGACCGCGCGTTGCGCATCACGGAGCGGCTCGATGGCTTTAGGGAGTTGCTCTCGAACATCCTCAGCGTCAATTTGACCATCGTAAGCGTCCAGCAGAACGCCGCCATGCAGCGCCAGAACGTGCAGGTGCAGAAGATCTCCGCCTGGGCCGCCATCCTCGCCGTGCCCACCCTCATAAGCGGCGTCTACGGGATGAACTTCCGCTACATGCCCGAGCTGAACTCGATCCTCGGATACCCCTACGCGCTTGCGCTTATGATCTCGATCTCCGGCTTGCTCTACCTCGGCTTCAAACGCGCCGGATGGTTGTAAGGCGGTTTCGGGAGCCACGTTTCACGAAGTGGGTCGGAAAAGTACCGAGAGCCAGACGTCTGGCAGGCGCGCCCCGCCCCGTGTCGTTGTATGATCTACCCATTACGTAGGGAGGAGTCGGGGCTCTATCATCTCTCTGGCTCTGTCCTACCGAGGAAGGGTGACAGGTATGAGGAGAATCGTCGTAGTGTTGGCCTCGATGCTCTTAGCTGTGGGGCTGCTCCTCTCCGGCTCCTACGCTGGCATCTCCGCCGACTTGCGTAAGGCCGTGGCACGGACGGCTCCCGCACGACCCAACATCGTCTTTATCCTCACCGACGACATGCGCAAAGACGACCTCGCGTACATGCCCAAGACCCGTTCGCTGCTCGAGGATAAGGGCATGAGCTTCGAGAACGCCTTCGTCTCCAACGCCTTGTGCGCCCCTTCCAGGGCCACCATATTGCGCGGGCAGTACTCCCACAACACCCAAATCTTCGGCAACTCCCTTCCCAAAGGGGGATGGGAAAAGTTCCGGGATCGGGGGCTGCAGCACAGCACCGTCGCCACTCGGCTCCACGACGCCGGGTACCAGACCGGCCTCTTCGGCAAGTACATGAACAGCTACGCAAACACCACCTACAGGCCCCCGGGGTGGGGCAGATGGTTCGCCGCTTCCGAGTACGGCGACCCCAACTACTTCGACTACGACGTAAACGATCAAGGAACCATAAGGCACTATGACACGAGCGATAGCGACTACATCACCGACGTGCTCAGCAGGCAGACCAATGCGTTCATCCGCAACAATGCCTCCGGAGGCAAGCCCTTCTTCGCCTACGTGGCGCCCGTAGCTCCGCACGCACCGGCCACACCGGCACCGCGCGACGTACACACCTACGACGGCGTGAACGCCCCGCGCTTGTCCTCCTTCGACGAGACGAACGTCTCGGACAAGCCATCCTGGATCAGGCAGCTGCCGAGGCTCACCCCCGACAAAATCGCCGCCATAGACAACCGTCACGAAAGACGGGTCGAGTCCTTGCAGGCCGTCGACGACCTCGTCCAGGGAGTGGTGAGGACGCTAAGTGACGCGGGGGCGATGCGCAACACCTACATCTTCTTCACCTCGGACAACGGCTTCCACCACGGCGAGCACCGCATACCGCGAGAGAAATGGCTCCCCTACGAGGAGGACGTCCACATGCCGCTCCTTGTGCGCGGCCCCGGCGTGGCGGCGGGCTCCGCCACCTACAATATGGTTCTGAACACCGACTACCTGCCAACCTTCACGGACCTGGCGGGCATGCGAACCCCATCCTACGTCGACGGGCGTACGCTGGAGCCCGTGCTCCACGGTACCGTAACCACCTGGAGGAGCGCCGTCCTTCTCGAGGCGGCGGCCCACCGCGCGCCGGCCTACCGAGGCATCCGCACCGTCAACACCGACAGCATATCCAAGCTCAAGTACGTCGAGTACAGAAAAGGCGCGAGGGAGCTCTACGATCTGGATCCCGA
>JBKPOM010000289.1:0-6372 GCA_046733115.1 Actinomycetota bacterium
TAGCGCTCGCCGGCGGCTGATCCCCTAGGCATCGCCTCCTCGATGCGCCTCAAGTCCTCGTCGGTAAGCGTCATGTCCGCAGCGGCGGCGTTCTCCTCAAGGTACTTGCGGCGCTTGGTGCCGGGGATGGGGACTATGTCCTCGCCCTGGTACAGTAGCCAGGCGAGGGCAAGTTGCCCTGGAGTTGCGTCCTTCTCGGCGGCGATCTCCTTGACCCGCTCCGCCAGCTCCACGTTCTTGTTGAAGTTCTCCTCCGAGAAGCGCGGGAAGCGTCCGGCGCGGGTGTCGTCCTCGGGCAGGTCCTCGATGCTCTTCCAGGCGCCGGTCAGGAAGCCGCGTCCTAAAGGAGAGTAGGCGACGAATCCGATCCCTAGCTCGCGGGTGGTCGGCAGGATCTCGTCCTCCGGATCTCGGGTGAAGAGCGAGTACTCCGACTGAAGTGCGGTTATGGGATGCACCGCGTGTGCCCGCCTTATGGTCTCGGGTCCCGCCTCGGAGAGGCCCAGGTAGCGCACCTTCCCCGCCTCGACGAGCTCCTTCATCGCGCCGACGGTCTCCTCGATAGGTACCTCCGGGTCCACCCGGTGCTGGTAGTAGAGGTCTATCGTGTCCACGCCGAGCCGCTCGAGTGAGGCGTCGCACGCTCTTTTTACGTACTCGGGCTTGCCGTTGACGCCGACCCAGCTTCCGTCCTCGCGCCGTTCGTTGCCGAACTTGGTGGCGAGGACGACCTCTTCGCGCCCGCCTTGAATAGCCTTGCCGACGAGCTTTTCGTTGGTGAACGGGCCGTACATGTCGGCAGTGTCGAGGAAGTTGATGCCAAGCTCTATCGCCCGGTGGATCGTGGCGATCGACTCCTCCTCGTCGGCGGTGCCGTAGAACTCGCTCATCCCCATGCACCCGAGGCCTAAGCAGGAGACGACCAGCCCCTCGCTTCCCAGGTTACGCCGGTTCATAAATCACTCCTTCCGCCGGAAGCCCTGCCGCCCGAGTTTACACAACCGGCCGCAGACCGTAATGGTTTTGATCCACTTCCACCAGGAATTTATTGCAAGCCTGTGCAACTCCTTGCAACGCGTAAGTTATCATTCGTAATGAGCACTCGTGATGAGCAGTAAAGCGGTTCGAGTCCGCTCGTCGGCTCTTCTCCTTTATCGAAGTTGCTGGAAAATCTCGGCGAACGGTAACGGCCTGCCGAGGATACCGGCGGCAGGTTCGTGTGGGTGGGACGGGAGGAGATCGCGTCCCGCCGGGCCACGCGTCGTACGCCTCGCGTAGAGCCATGGCAGAACGCCGGGGTGGCCGCTAGAGTAGGTCTATGTTGGAGGCTGCGAGCATGGCACGGTCGTGATCGTACCGTCGGGTCACGGCAAGAGCCGTGCGGTTACCGTCACGACGAGCCGGGTGATCAGGCGCCTCCACCTCCTGGACGATCTTATCGAAGCCAGGCGTTCCGCCGACCGGAGCAGAGCGGACGGGGTCCTGGTAGAGGCGAACCGCTGGTTGAGGAAGCACCCCTTCGACGTGCGCGTAGCGAAAGCGCGCGACCGATTGAGGGTCGCGCATCCCGTGGACCAGGACGATACCTAAGAAGCCCACGAAGCGTAGCTGAATCCTTCGGCATAAAGCCTGGTGCCCCTTCTCGGGCGCTCGGCCGACGAAGGCACGCTTCTCCAGAGCGGCGGGGGCGCGCTGTAAGAGGTTTCGAATACAAAGGGCCGGGAAGTTTGCACCCCGGCCCTTTGCTCCCTACTTGCCGCTCTCCTCCATGGTGCAGCGTTGAGGAGGTTTCACGACCGCTTCGTCCCCAGATAATACTCGCCCAAGCGGCGGACGAGCTCTTCGGCGACGGGTCCTATCTTCTTGTTGGCCCCCTCCCGCGTGGGAGCCTTGGTGGTGAGACGGATATGGACCTCCCCTCGGCCGACCTCGCCCGCACCAACCAACGGGGCGAGCGAGGGATCCGAGGAGCCGAGAAGGTCGCGGATCTCCTCGCCCAACTCCTCCTCGCTGATCCCGGCGAACTCGAGCACCACCGATACGATCACGCCCTCGCTGCGCTCCCTGATCATGGGCTCGAGCGCCTCCTCGAACATCCTCCGCATCTCCGCCGGCACGCCGGGCAACGTGGCGAAGAGCACCCTGTCTAGCTCGAGGAGGGCGCCCATAGCCGTGCCCAACGGGTTGGCGATAAGCTCGGAGCCCTCGGGGAAGAGGGCCTGCTTGTAGGCCGAGGGCGGGGACTCGCGGCCGGTGAAGCGCCGGAACGTCCGTTCTACGTGCCGCCTTGCGTCGGGGTACTCGACCATCTCACGGCCCGCCGCTTGTCCCAGTGCCTCGTTGGTAAGGTCGTCGAAGGTCGGCCCCAATCCGCCGGTGGAGAGCACGAGGTCCGCCCTGGCGGCGGCTTCCGAAAGGGCCGCGACGAGGCGGCCCCTGTCATCGCTGACGGCGGTGTGGCGGTGGACCGCTATCCCCGAAGCCGCCAGCCGCTGGCTGAGCCAGGCCGTGTTGGTGTCCACGAGGCTCCCGAGCAGTATCTCGGTCCCGACCGCCACGATCTCGGCGCTCGCGAGGGGCCGAACCTTCATGCCGTCTCGCCTCGGCATGCTGACGGGTTCGCCCGGCTCCCCGAGCGCGTACACATTGACGAAACGATCCTCAGTCCCGCCAGCCCTGGGGCCACGGGCTCGAACACGCTGCCCTCCTCTAGGTCATATCTCGCCCGAAGGCTATGGTACACCCGAGCGGAGCTTCCCTGAGCGGGGTCCGCCCTGACGCGTTCCGCCACAGACGAGCTAGGTGAAAGGAATACTCGAGGCAACGAGTGCCTGCGGTTCAGGGGACGCCCGAACACCACCTGAACTCTGACTCGTCCAAAGTGAACGTTTGCCCTCTCGGCGAGCCGCGCCGCATGGACACGCCCCTTACGCGACGATACCCATAGGGCGAACCTCGCATGTGCCGGTGTCGCTTTCGTCTCCTTGAGGGAGGAGTGTATGGGAGCTCACGGTGTGGGACCCGCTGTCCCACTAGAACGGGGTAGGAAGGATCAAGCCTTTTACGGAGCCCGAGAGTAAAGGAGATGACGTAGTCTTGGATAAGGATCGACGGGAGCCGCATCCTGCCGCTCCTCACGGGCCGCTCCTTACAGAATCTCGGCACGGCCCCGCGCACGCGCGTACGGCTGAACCCGACCTAGCCTGGGGTGCGTAGACGCGAACCAGCGTTGAGGGGCTTGTTGTCGTGATCACAGGGGCATCGCGCGGCATCAGCCGGGCGACGGCGAGACTCTTCGCCGAGCGCGGCGCTTCGGTGGTCCTTGCGGCCCGCTCGGAGGGTGCGCTGCTCGAGGCAGCCGCCGAGTGCGAGGCGATGAGCGCAAGGGCGCTTGCGGTGCTAACGGACGTCGCCGATTGGGAGGCGGTCGAGGAGCTCGCGCGGCGGAGCGTCGAGCGCTTCGGCCGCATCGACGTGTGGGTCAACAACGCCTTGCTGGCCGCGGTCGGGCGCCTCGAGGATGTGCCGCCGGTGGCGAACCTGCTCGGCTACATGCACGGGGCCCGGGCCGCGCTGCCGCGCTTCCGGGAGCAGGACTCGGGGGTCTTGATCAACATGTCGTCGGGCTTCGGGCTGGTGGGCGCCGTACGCGGACGCCTACACTGCCACCAAGTTTGCCCAGCGCGGACTCGCCCAGGCGCTTCGGGGCGAGCTGCGCGGGAACGGGGTCCATGTCTGCACCATCATGCCCGGCGGGGTGGACACGCCGGCCTACCGCCTCGCGGCCAACTACTCTGGTCGAGTTGCCGGGCCGAAGGGGTTCCTCGCCAGTTCCGAGAAGATCGCCCGGGTAGTCGTGTGGTGCGCCGAGAGGCCGCGCCCCGAAGTGGTCGTGGGCAACTCCGTCAGAACGTTGAGGCTCACGCACACTCTAGCACCGCGCGCTCGACGACGCGCGGTGGCGTGGGCGATCGAGCGGGGGTTTTCTTGCGCCAAGAGCGTGAGGAACCTTCTCCCGGAAACCTGTTCGCGCCTTCATCGGAGTGGACCGGTACGAACGGGGGTACAACGAGGAGGCGAGGCGAAGGGCAAGCCGCGCGGTGCGACGCATCGCTGGCACCGGGGCGTGCGTCGTCGGCGTGGGGTTCCTGGCTTGGCTTGGGCTTCGCGCAGTGAGCACCGGCGGGCGGAGATGAGCGGGTACCGGCGAAGTTATAGACGAGGCCGAAAAAAGTCCTAGCGTCGCGCCCCGCTGCTTGCCCCTGTCCTTAGCGCACTGCACCACCCACCTAGCGTGTATTTGCATCGTCCACCCCTAGGCATCAGGCCGCCACGAGGCGGCCTGGAGCCCAGGGACATGCTGGTGGACGAGCAGCTAGAGTCTTCCTGCGCAACCACAGCGTTCCCATCGAACGCCTGCTCTCAGTCCGGGACGATACATCGGCGCGGCTCGTGGGTCGGGGCCTCGCCCATGGCCCCTCGACCGCCGCGAAGATCCTCAAAGTGGACGCGTGAGGGCACCGAAACCTGGGTATCCTAACCCCTCCGCATCACACCACGGTTGCCGCCATGTATATCTTCGGGAGCCCGTTCTTGGTGTGGAAGGTCGGAGGTTCTCAAGAGGTCAGGGTCAGCTTCCGCATCGGTTCGGCGAGCTCCGAGGCAAAGAAGTCGAAGAAACCTTCCGGATTCGGACCGGCGCTTATCAGCGCCAGTTGGTCGTAGCCGGCGGGCGCGTGGTGAACGCCTCCTCGCGCGATTTTCCTCTTGGATATTCGGTCGATGCCCATAGAGGAGGCCGCGGAACGCGTCGTGGCGTGCCTACTCCCGTGTGCGACCGGGGACCAGAAAGGGCACGGCCCCACGGTAGCGCCCGTAGGCGGCGCCGTAGGCCGCCCGCAGCCTGTACTCCTCATGCATCGAACCCAAGACTACGTAGAGCGTCACGAGCGCCACTAGGACCGCTCGGTTCGCCGTCATGCGTGGCAAGAACAGGAAGAACCCCAGGGCACCGAGGTTGCCCGGGTGGCGGCTGAAGCGGAACGCCCCGCCCTCACCACCTCGTCGTCGGCGCCGATCGGTGGCCCTTGCGCCTCAGGTGCGGGACGAACGTCCCTTCCCGCAAGCAGGTCCATCAGCGGCGTTAGTCCGGCGAAACTCGATGTGCCCATGACCCGCACGCCCGAGAGCAACACGCCCAAAGAGGCAGCCTGGCTCGCTCGGAGGAGCCAAGACCAAGGAGCTCGCACGCGGTAAAGACCACGATCGGGCAGCCGCGAGAACCGCTGCGCCGCCCACAGTAGAGACACGACCGACTGGGTGTTGAAGGCGAAGCG
Source organism: Actinomycetota bacterium (assembly GCA_046733115.1). GTDB lineage: Bacteria > Actinomycetota > Rubrobacteria > Rubrobacterales > Rubrobacteraceae > Rubrobacter_D. The sequence goes on from JBKPOM010000289.1 coordinate 5,337, forward strand.
GTACAGGCCGTCGCGGTAGCGCGGCCCAGAGATTCGGCGAGCCAGATCTTTGACCTGCTTGGAGGCGAGTAAGCTGTGTAGGAGCGCCCAGAGTGCGCATATCCACACGACGCGTAGCGGGGCGAAGCCTTCACCAGCGTCGACACCTCCGGAGCCCCGAGGCCATTCGCGCCCCCTTGAAGGCCAAAACCTTCCTTCGCTACCGATACGTTTCCGAGCCGTTCGTGCCATCCTCGCTTCCCGACGTCACCGTTGGTTCACGAGCCGTGAGAGTAAGCCGTGCGGACTTTTTATTCGTTCGACGATGTGTCTCATCCCCCGAAATGATCCCGATCAAACCGCGGCGCACGGTTGACGTGTCTCGGTTTCTCTCCATAGCACAATCGGCCGTGCACCGACATCCCACGGCTCGCACCGATCCATAATGTCCAACGGAGAAGAGTGCGGCACATACCAATGCGGTGCGTCGATTGGCAAGAGACTGTGTCCTTTCTCCGGGAGGAGCACCTAGGGCACGCTGGTCCTACTAGTTTGCCTATGCAATCAACAGAAGAGGGGCTATCGAAATGGGGCTACTACGTGTTTACGAGACGGGGCACCAGAGCGTACCCGATTCGCAGTGGCTGATACTACTCGGGGATGCCTAGCGTCTCTTCGGTGCCGAGCAGTACAACCTTCGTGGGGTCGCCACCGGCGGTGTCAAACCGAGGGCGGATGGTGTCCCCAGCCCTGTCCTCCGCGCTTAGGATGACGACACCAGCGGGCTCGCGCTTCTGAAAGCCGTACGGCATCGCGCGGCCCGTCGTGACGCGCGCCCCTAGGTCCGTGGTGAGCACGCTTTTACCGAGTCCGGGGTCCCCGTCGAGGACCATGATCTTGCCGAGGGGGATGCGCCGCTCCCAGAGCCACTCCACGGTTTCGGCCTGAACCTCAGAGAGCATTATCCCAACCGGGATGGCCTCGATGTCGGGATATTCTTGGGCCGTCTTGTAAAGGTCGAGGATCTTACCGCCGGCTGCTAGGTAGTCGTCTATGC
>JBKPOM010000290.1:0-9635 GCA_046733115.1 Actinomycetota bacterium
GCCCGTGCTTAGCATTTTTTGGACGGTTTCTCTAGGAGGTTGCGTGAATAGCTTCCTCAGTGACCTGCCCTACGCCACGCGCTCACTCGTCGTCCGTCATCTTGAGAACCTTTACGCCGAGGTAACCGAGGCCAACGAGCAAGCTCCCGAACCACGCGGAGACCCCGATAACAAGCCCGATGGCTAGCCCGAGGAGCAAGATGATGGCACCCACGGTGGCGCGAACTCTGCCCGCCAGAGAGCCGCACCGAGCAGCACCAGCCCGAGTACGCCCAATCTTGTTGAAGAGGGTGTGCCGTGGGGTACGGAGAGCAGAGGCATGGCCCATCTGAACTCTCCTTCGACCCCCACGGCTTCGCGGCTTGTGGCAAGGAGACTTAGACGAGGGCACGCAGAGAGAAGGGTGTCTACCAGCTGTGCCGCAGCGTCCACGAGGTGCTCGCAGTTGTCCAAGACCAGGAGCATCTTACTATCGCGCAAGACGTCGGAGAGCGTGTCGGAGAGCGGCTCTTGGGGTCGCTCCGACACGCCCAGGGCTTCGGCCACCGTCTTGGCGACCAGCTCCCCCTCCGAGCTTGGGGCGAGCTCCACGAGCCACACCCGTCTGGGTAAGCACCGACGAGGTCACGAGTCACCTCCAAAGCGAGACGTGTCTTGCCCGATCCGCCCGCTCCCGTGATGGTGAGCAGCCTCGTCATAGACAGCGTGCGCTTGATCTCGACGAGCTCCTGCCCTCGACCCACGAAGCTGGCCTCGGGGCGGGCAGGTTATGCTTACCGACGCTTATTGGCTTCTCGGGAAGAGAGCTCGAGAGACGAGCCTCGCTTAGCTGGAAGTGGCCCGCTGCGATTTCGTCCTTGAGGGCGCGACTCGAAGCGGGAGGATCGGCGCCGAGCTCGCTGGAAATTGCCCTCTCGAGCCGCCCGTACTGCGCGAGGGCCTGCGCCTTGTTCCCGGAGAGGGCGTACAGTCGCATCAGCCCCGCGTGCGCCTTCTCGTCGGTTCGTTGATCGGCCAAGACCTCTTGCATTGCCTCCATAGCCGACGTGAGATCGCCGTGTTCTTCGTAGAGTCCGGCCAGTTCAAAGAGCAGCGCAAGACGCAGGCGTCTCAGTCCCTCCCGCCTCTCTTCCCACGCCTCGTAGCGATCGGTCGGCAACAGCTCCCCGGCGTACAAATCGAGCGCCGCCGGGTGGGCCGCCTGGTCACGGGAGCGACGTGCCGTAGCAGCCGCTCTCTCGAAGGCGTCAACGTCCACCCACAACTCGCCCCCCGGACACAGCGCCAGCGACTCGTCCTCGCTCGCCAGATAGCCGGAGCCCTCGGCCGGGTCGAGTGTTTTGCGCGCGGTATGGAAGTGTCTTCCGCAAGCTGTTCGACGCCGCCTTCCTGCCGGAGTCGAGCCACAAGGGGTTCATGATTTGCTCGCGGTGCAGACGATGACCGGGAGCGAGCGCGAGCAACTTCACCAGGGCGGCCGCCTTCCTGAGCCTCCACCCGTCGTGCCGCACCGTCCTGGAGCCTACCGAGACGGAGAAGCCGCCGAGCAGCTCGACGCGAAACGCCTCGCTAGCTCCGCCCGAAACGCGTCTCCTACCCGATCGCGTCGTCTTGGCTGTCGGTCGCTGCTAAGCACCTGCTCCGTGCCTCTTAAAGCACAATAATAACGATACTGACGTCTCACAGGAAGTAGAGGTCACGTACAGAACGACCCTCTACCGTTCCTAGACTCGGCCCGGAATGAATCGCTCGTGCGCGGTCCAACCCGCGCTCCCTAGGCTCCTCCGGGTCCCCATTTGTCGCCGCCTTTTTCTAGGTCCTCTCGGGCGGGTGCGCCGACGTGGGCGTCGCGTGCGGCTCCCAGACCCGCGATCAGCAGGCACGCCGTGATCGCCAGCAGCAACGCCAGTGGTACCTCCCACGCGCCCGTCGCGTCGCGCAGAACGCCGAAGAGGAAAGGCCCACCCGCAGCGAGCAGGTAACCTACCGACTGGGCCATACCCGACAGCGCGGCGGCGTGCCCGGGGTCCGGAGAGCGCAGCGCGAAGAAGGCGAGCGCCAGGCTGAAGGAGGCCCCCTGCCCGAGGCCCAGGAGCACGACCCACAGGGTGGCTGCGGCGGAACCGGCGACCAACAGGCCCAAGGCGCCGGCGCCAGACACGACAACCGCGATCGTCACGACGCCCCGCTGGGAGGGCCTCCTCTCTGCCAACACGGGGGCCAAGAACATCGCCACGATCGCCACGGCCTGAGAGAGTCCGAGCATCCACCCCGCTCTGGCGGCGCCCATACCTCCCTCCTGCAGTATCTCCGGGAGCCACGTCAGCGTGACGTAGTAAGCAAGCGACTGCAACCCCATGAACAGCGTCACCCGCCAGGCCAGCGGAGAGCGCCACAGGTCCTTGATCGTGGGGGAGTTCGGGCCGGGCGGACCGGCGGGATGATCCGTGCGACCGAGCTGGGGTAACCATGCGACACAGGCGAGGAGGGAGGGCAGAGCCCACACCGCCAGGGCCCCCCGCCAGCCGATGCCGTCCAGCTGCGCCAGAGGGACGCTCACGCCGGCGGCGAGCGCGGCGCTGATACCCAGGGAGGTGGAGTACACGCTCGTCATCAGGCCGGCGTGCCCGGGGAACTCCCGCTTGACGAGGCCCGGCAAGAGCACGTTGCCGAACGCGATCGCCGCCCCCAGGATGACCGTGCCCAAGAACAGGGCCGCCACGGTCCCAGCCCAACGCAACAGTATCCCGGCCGCCAGGACAAGCAGGCTGGCCAGCAGCACGCCCTCCATGCCGAACCGACGGGCTACGCGCGGTGCCACCGGCGAGAGCAGTGCGAACGCCAACAGCGGAAGCGTTGTGAGCAGTCCCGCCGCCCCGTTGGAGATGCCGGTATACGCGCGGATCTGGCCGATCAAGGGTGCTACGCCCGTGAGTGCCGGTCGTAGATTGGCAGCCAGAAGCACGATCCCCAACACGAAAAGAAAGCTGCGGAGGCGCGAGCGGCCGGGCGCTACCGTTGCGGAAGTCTCCTTTGTCATTCTGCGCCTCCCTGTTACTCTGCGGCGGCAAGGCGTAGCCTACGAGGCCCGGCTCTACTCAGAGACAGCTGCTTCGTTATCCTCACCCGTCGTGGTAGTACAGCTCGCTGTCCAGGGCGACGAAGTGGGCGTCTCCCCAGTCGAAGGAGTAGTAGCGTTCGTGCTGCCCGGGCTGCCGTTAGCCATTCCACCAGATACTACCCCGGAGGCAAGTGGAACTTACGCTAGAGCTCGACGAGCACGCGGGGCGCTCTTCGAGCGAAAGGAAGCGAGTGCGGGGAATGGCGTTGCTCATTCCTCGTAGAGGATCTCACCCCGATAGAGGCGCCGGGCGATGTCGTAGGTCTGTCCCTGAGTACGCATCGTGGGAGAGTGGGCTGCCAGGTAACGTGCCGCCGCCACCAGCACGTGCGCGCCGGCAGTGGTGTCACGCAAACGGGCATACTGCCTAAAGGCGGCTTCGATGGCCTGTATCGTATGGAAGTTGCGATCCTCCCTGAGGAGCAGGCCGACCATCACCGCCAAGAGGGGGTCGGCCTCTCCTCCGCCATAGAGGTAGCCGGCTACCAGCTCCCCGGCCTCGTCTACCCGCTGCCGTTGGTCTAGCAGCAACCGAAGCGCCGCCAGCAAGTCTTCTGGCGCTGCCTCCGAACCGTGTCGCTCGGGCACACGCGTTGGCGGGACGTTGAGGAAGCGGTCAAGGTGGACGCTCATCGCAGCGTCGAATGCACCTCTCAACAGCCCCGAAGAAGGGGCTCGCCGCAGCCCCTGGCATACAGCGTTCGAGAAGGTGAAGGTGTGCAGTGCGGTGTCCCAGTCGCCGAACTTGTTGGTGGTAGGGAAACGCGCTATGCGCAGCGCTGCGGCGTACGCCACCGCCCCGGCCAGATCCTCTTCGGTAGAGCCCTCGGTGAGCGTCTCGAGCAACGCCTTGGCGATGGCTTTCCCATCCTCCCCCAGCAGCACGGCGGCGAGTTCCTCGCGACCCTCCCACTTCCCGCGGCGATCCTGGCCGCTCTCTACCGCGTTCGGCAGTCTCTCGAAGGCGTCATCGAGTACCTCCACCAGGTCCACGGGGTTGCGCCAGGAGTTCGACTCCTCCATGCGCCTCGCGTTCGCGTATCCTTCGGCCAGGCTTGGGAGGACCGCCTCCGCATGCGACCATCCGGCGACCTCCAGGGCTTCGAAGGCTTTGTTCGTGAAATCCAGCACGTGCCCTACATCCAGGTAGCGGTGGTCCGTTGCGGCGCAAAAGAGCATGTCCGCCATCCTGGCGTGATCGGCCCCGGCGCGTATCGCAGAGGCGATGCAGCGCTCGGCCCCTTCCGCGTCGCGCACCTCCACGAAGCGCCTGAACCAGCCCTTGAGCGTGGCCAGGCCTATCCTCTCAGTCGGTAGCGGGCGCAGGGAGAAACGTGGTGGCTGGCCGGCGGAGTCGCGCGAGACTGCCGTAAGGCCGTGGTAGAGGGCGCGCGGTCGATCCTCGGTCCTCAGGTAAGGCAGGAGGTTCATCATGCAGGCGTGCATGGTCAGCCCTTGCCCCCACCCCGCTCGTCGGTACTTGACGCCGAACTCGAGCCCGGCGCGGAAAAGCTGGGCGTGGTCTTCCCTGCTGCCCAGCACCCCGATGGCCGCCTTTGCCACAACCAACGAGATGTTGCGCTCCAGCCCGTCCCTCAAGCGTTGGCGCAGGTAGTCCGGTCGGTCCTCCCGCGGCGAGAGATCGACCCACACCTCGCCGTCCCTGACCTCCACGGGAAAGACGCGCGCCTCGTCGGCGAACTGGTCGAAGGTCCCGCCGCTCTCGAGATCGAAGCGGGCGTGGTGCCAGTCGCAGGTCAAGACGCCTTCTTGCAGGGTGCCCCGATGCAAGGGGAACCCCATATGAGGACATCGATTGTCCACGGCGTGTACCCTGCCATCGTGGAAGAAGAGGGCGAGCGGGTGTCCGCCGACGCGGACGGAGGTGCGACCAGCGGCGCGCACGTCGTCCAACAGGGCCGCTCGCACGAAGCTCTCTGAGATGGTGTCCAAAGGCTCGACTCCTTCCCCGTCTATGCATCACTGTAAGACACGGACGGTGCGAAGTCCAGAGCCAGGGTAACATGGCGGGATGGTGAGCAAGCCGGAGGATCTTGTTCAGACCATCGCCGGGGAGGGCGTGCTTGATCCCCGCCTCCTCGAGGCCGTGCGCACCGTTCCCAGGGCCGGCTTCGTCCCCGCCAGCCTCGCCTGGCAGGCCTACGAGGACAGGCCGCTACCCATCCCCCACGGCCAGGTGACGACCCAACCCTCGTTAGTAGCGAGGATGGTGGAGGCTCTGGAGCTCGCAGGCTCGGAGCGGGTACTGGAGGTCGGCGCGGGCTACGCCTGGCAGACGGCGCTGCTCGCCCGCCTCTGCGCCTTCGTGTGGGCGGTGGAGCGCTTCGGGGACGTGGCCCAGACCGCGAGGAAAAACCTCGCCCGGTCCGGCGTGACGAACGCCGAGGTCGTCACGGTCGACGGGACGGAGGGTCTACCTAAGCATGCTCCTTACGACGCCATCCTGGTCGCGGCGGCGTTCCCATCTGTCCCCAGGCCGCTCGTGGAGCAGCTCGGTGCGGGAGGGCGCCTGGTGCAGCCCGCCGGTCCAGGCGGCAGAGAAGAGGTGGTCCTCTTCGAGAACGGCACTCGAGGGTTCGTGCGGCGGCGCACTATCGCCCGGGCCCACTTCGTCAGGCTCCACGGCGCTTACGCCTTCCCGGAGAAGTAGACTTTCGCGTCCCTGGGTCGACCTCGTCACGAGATCGCGGAAGGAGCGGGGCGCTAGCAGCGTTCGAGCACCAGGGAGCCTTCGTGGCGGGCGAAGGCGGTGCCCATCTCGGCGGACAGGCGTTCCATCCGGTCCAGGATCTTTTCCCGCTCGCCGCCCGTGGCGAGGTCAACCCGCGCGTAAGAGAGCTTGACCGGGGTAAGGTCCAGCCGCTCGAGGATGCCTTCTACTACGGAAACCCGGAAGAGGAAAGACCAGTCGTTACGGAGCTCGGGGTTTACCGCGTAATCGTCGATAAAATCGCCCGTATCGTAGAGGATGGGTTTGCCACGGTAGATCTCTACCCCCTGGAAGACGTGCGCGCTGTGACCGTAATAGACGTCTACACCCCTATCTATGACGGCACGGGCAAACCGGCGGAAGAGCTCTCTGGGCCGCTGCACCATATTCGGACCCCAGTGGTTGGAGAATATGACCGTGTCAGCCCCCAGCTCGCGAACGATCGACACGGCCCCCTCCACCCGCCGAAGGACGTCAGGTTTCGAGGAGACCGGCAGGTAGTTCGTGCCCGGCCGGTCGGTGTCGGCCGCGAACGGCGGCTCGTTGTCCGTGAACGCCAGCAGCGCCACGCGGCGCGTACGGTCAGCCGGCACGGCAAGGATAGCGGGATCTGCGGCTTCTTCCCGGTTGCGGCCCGCTCCGGCGTGCCGGATGCCGGCGGCGTCCAGGTGTTCCAGGGTATCGAGCAACCCCTGTTCCTCGAAGTCTAAGGTGTGGTTGTTGGCCAGCGAACAGGCATCGATCCTGGCCGTCCGCAAGGTTTCGATGACAGAGGGTTGGGCTCTGAAATGGAAGACTTTGGGCGTACGGGTCCACGGCCGCTCGTTGTCGGTGACGGCGCACTCCAGGTTGATGATGCGTAGATCCGCCGCGTCCAGAAGCGGCATCACGTCGCCCCACGGCTCCTCGGGGCGCATATAACGGTCGAGGGCCTCGGCGACCTTGCGACCGAGCATGACGTCGCCGGTCAGCGCCAGGGTAATCATCTGGCGGCAGGTGCCAGGCGACCTGCCCGAAGCGTGGGGCACCGGTCGGACGAACGTTTCACGTCACGGCCTCGGGACAGGCCCGGATACTCCGGATGTCTCCTCTCGTCGGCCCGAAGCTCGCTGAGGAAGCTCATCGTCGATTCACCATATTGGGAATATTCTACAAGAGGGTAGCGGCAGGCCCTAAGGCCGGAGCACGATTTTATAGCGCCGCGTCTCGAGCAGCTTGTAATGAGAGGCTTGCTGAGCGGTGGCTTAGCGGTGGAAAGCAACAAAGCCGGACGATGGTTCTGCTAGTATGATGCTGGTGGGATAGGACCGGCAATGGACAGGAACTATGCCAAGAAGGAGGGACTTCTACACACTCCCGGAGGCGGCTCAGTTACTCGAGATGGCCCAACGTCGTCTCCTGGAGAGACTCGAGAGCGGAGAGATCGAAGGAGAACGAGACCCGCAGAGCGGTCGGTGGAAGGTCTCCAAGCAAGCCGTAGACGAGCTTGTATCAGAGGAGGATCACTCGGCCGAGGACCTTGCCGAAGAACCCCCTGAGCGGTCTACCGAGATGCTCCGCGGCCTCGTGGACGAATTGGGCGAGTTACACAGACAGGTCGGACACCTGAGGAGCCACCTGGATCGCGCGCGGCGCGCCGAGAAAGAAGAGAGGGAGCGCCTGCAGGCGGAGCTAGAGCAGGAGCGCGAGGGCCACCGCCGGGAGCGAGAGCGCGCTGACCAGCTGCAGCAAGAGGCGGATACGCTAAGGGAGGAGCTGGAGAACGAGAGAGGCAAAGGGTCCCTACGGAAACTCTTTGGTGGACCGGGTTAGCGTGATTCGCAGGACGATCGAAGCGTCAGGGAACCTTGCGCCACGCTCCACGTATGGGTGACAAATGGAGGTGAAATTCGGCGATGCGTGATCCCGGACTGGCGGTCGTTCTGAGCGCGATCGTCCCCGGAATCGGACAATTCTACAACGGGCGCATCCTGGCCGGCGTCCTGTGGCTGATCATCACGCCAGGCCTATGGATCGGCACCGCGGTGGACTGCTCGGCTGGATCGCGCACGTCGTCTCGGCCTACACCGCCTACTTCTACGCCCGAGACAACCCGGTGCGCACGTAAGATCTCTCTCATAGATGGGCGGCAATCCCGACCCCAGCCCGATGTACTGGGACAGCGTGTTCAAGTCGTAGGCTCGAGGCCAGGCGTGTATCATCAAGGACTGATGAGCCCGAGAAGGAAGGCAAGGCTACGTACAAAGCGACGCTGCTGGTACTGATCATGGTCTTCCTTCCCTCGTGCGAGGGAGGTCCCCAAGATGCACCCGCGGGACCGAGGGAAGAACCCAAAGGAGTCGAGACGGCGATCGATCTCACGAGCCCGGCATTCGACGAAGGCAGCGCCATAGCGTCACGCTACACCTGCGACGGCCCAGGCGTCTCTCCCCCGCTGTCGTGGGCCTCGGCACCTGATGATACCCAGAATCTGGCCTTGATCGCCGACGATCCGGACGCCCCGGGAGCTACATTCGTGCACTGGGTGATCTACGATCTGCCCCCGGACACGCGGCGACTACCGGAGGGCGTTCCGAACCGGCGAACCCTACCCAGCGGGGTAAAGCAGGGCGTGAACGGAGCCGGCGGCAGCGGCTACACGGGACCGTGCCCACCAAGCGGCACCCACCGTTACTTCTTCAAGATCTACGCCCTCGACACAAGACCTGGTCTCGGCGTCGGCGCAGGCGCGACGGCAGAAAGGCTCTCGGACGCCATGGAGGGACACGTCCTCGCCGAAGGGCAGTTGATGGGCACCTACCGGAGGAGGTAAGGTTAGAAGGATCCTTACACCTGGCCTTCCGACCAACGCCATTCGAACGCCTTCCCCGCCTACTGCGTCTACGATCTCTCGACTGGTTCCTCTCCCGCTGAGAGCCATCCCACGAAACGTGAACATACACCATCGCACAAATTGGGACCATCGAACCGGGCGGCGCGGAGAAAATAGCCTCAAGTAAAGGGATTCGCCGGTGGGCCTGCCTGGACTCGAACCAGGGACCTCTTCCTTATCAGAGAAGCGCTCTAACCGGCTGAGCTACAGGCCCCGAGTGATCTGCGCAACAGATGCACGCCGCCAGAATAATGTACAACACGGGCAGGCTGCTGACAACCCGATTGAACACCGTGGAGGCTGGCAGTAAAATCGGCCCGTATAAGAGAATCCCCGTGCACTACTTTGCGCGGAGTGAGAGGAGCATATAGCCAGTGAGCGCCGACGGCTTCACCAAGATGTCCATCTACGGGATGAACATGGACCTCTTTTCCTCGAGCCCCATCGTCATCCTCAAGGTCGAAGACGAGAATCGCTATCTGCCGATCTGGATCGGCCAGGCGGAGGCCCGCTCTATCCTGTTCAAGCTACAAAACCAGGAGTTCGTGCGTCCCCTGACCCACGACCTCGCCCTCAGCCTCGTCAACGAGCTCGGTGGCTCGATGGAGAGGATCACGGTGACCGAGCTTAAAGACTCCACGTTCTTCGCCACGATAAGGCTCGAGATAGAGGGCAAGACCGTCGAGGTCGACTCAAGGCCATCGGACGCCATAGCCCTCGCCATCCGCTCGGGAGCAGAGATCTTCGCCTCCGACGAAGTCATCGAGGAGGCCGGTGTCGTGTTCGAAGAGGCGATGGAAGAAGCCCCCGAAGAAGAGGTCGTGGACAAGTTCAAGGATTGGATGAACCGCGTCTCCCCGGAGGATTTCAAATAGCGGCCCTTCGGGCCTAGGGCCTTTCTCGGAAAGGGT
>JBKPOM010000291.1:0-6061 GCA_046733115.1 Actinomycetota bacterium
CTTCCCTTTGCTGAGAAGCTGACGAGCCGCCTTCTCAAGGCGACGTGCTGACTAGCTGACCGGCTCTTCATTGAGAGGCATCTTCGCCAAGACCTCGGGCTCCGGGTAGTCGAGGCGGAGATCCGATAGAGTCATCTCCACGCTCCTAGACGTGCCCTACGAGGACGACATGCTCCACTGCCGCAAGGGCTGGGAGCGGACGGAGCTAGTCCTCGATGCGAAGACGGCCTGGCAACCGGTCACCTCAGGTCTTAGGGACTGGAGGTCACACATTCCTGCCGGGGATGTCGAGCGCTTTGAAGCAGCGGTCGGTGGCCTTCTCGGCGAACTCGGATACGCTCGAGCCGTCCCACTTCCACGTAGCCTAAGACCAATTAGGCTAGCAGTTTCCTGTGTGCGGTAGCGATCTTCCCTTGCGTAGCAACGTTGGTGTACTTGTGGTGTATAAGGAGCCGACACGAATTACTGACCTTCTCGCAAGTTCCACAGTCTTGCTGCAAAACGCCACTTTTTTGGAGTGGGCGATGCTGGGTTCGAACCAGCGACCTCTGCCGTGTGAAGGTAGTACGACAGGTTGCTAGACCTTTCTGGAGCTTGCAAAACGCCCGCAAATGAAGGAATTCAGTCTATAAAGCAGTTCCCAGCATTTCAGGAGATTTACTCGGGTTGCTGCACGGTTGCTGCACACTCGCAGCGCTTGAATCTTGTTTGGTGATTGTCTCCGTACGGAAAAGGAAGTCGTCACGACAGTGACCATCGTGGCCCCTTTGAGAGGTCGTGGTGTGTAGCGTGTGCACGAACCGGTTGCTACGATGCTGCTTCGGGATAGACGTTCCGACCGGTAGGAGCGCAGGACAGGGAGGGCGCAGCGCGGTCGTTAGCGTCCCGGACCCACATAGCCGCTACTTCTAAGGACGATGGAGCGGGCAGCTCGTAGCGAAGAGCGCGTGAGTGCTCTACTAGGTAGCTCCCGTACCTGAAGTAATCACCGACGGAGAAAGCGAGGATTCTGTGTCCAAGATCGCGTACGTCAAAACCTACCAGGTTGAGTATCCGCTAGAGAAACCACTGTCCGATTCCATCCACTACATGCCGGTCCGGGCGGCCCTCTTGGTGGAGTTGGGTACCGACGACGGAGAGGTCGGTATCGGGGAGGCCGCCATCTACGGAGGCCCGGCTACTGTGGTGGAAACCATGATCCACGAGGAACTGGCCCCGCGCATCCTCGGGGAGGAACCTACCAGGCCCGAGTGGTTGTGGCAAGTGATGATGGGCCGCTCCCACCAGCACGGCGACGGGGGCGTGCTCCCCGCGGCCGTCTCCGGCCTCGACATCGCGATATGGGATCTTATGGGACGGATGTCTAACTTACCCCTCTACCGCTTGCTAGGCGGCTACCGCGACCAGGTCCGAGCTTACGCAAGCGCTGGATTCTACGCGGAGGGCAAGGACGCGAAGGGATTGGCAGACGAGACGCGGAGATATGTCGAGGCCGGGTTCCGGCACGTGAAGATCAAGGTTGGACGCACCACCGACACCCCGGTCAACCCGCTGGTGCACATGGACGCCCCCGGGTTCGCCACGGTGACGCTTGCCGAGGACCTGAGGCGCGTAGGTGCGGTGCGCAAGGCGATAGGCGAAGACGTGCATCTCATGGTAGACGCCAACAACGCCTGGGCGAAACCAACCGCACTCAAGGCCGGACGCGAGTTCGAGCGCCTCGGGGTCCACTGGTTCGAGGAACCTGTTTCGACCGACGACCGTGAAGGCAGTGCGGCGCTTGCGGAAGCCATCGACGTACCCATAGCCGGCTACGAAACCCGGACGGGGCTGTCAGGCTTCAGAGACCTCATAGCCGATCGAGCAGTAGACATCGTGCAACCCGATGTCATCTGGTCGGGGGGCATAACCGCTTGCCGCAGGATCGCGGCGTTGTCCATGGCTGCCGGCCTGCCCTGCGTGCCCCACGTGTTCTCCACCGCGGTGAGCCTGGCGGCGAACCTCCACTTCATAGCCTCCATACCCAACTCGTACCTGCTCGAGTTCGACCAGAACCCGAACGCCTTACGGACCGAACTGCTCGACCGACCCATTGAGCCCGACGAGCGAGGGGTTGTCACCGTCCCGGATGGTCCGGGGTTGGGGGTGCGCCTCGATTCCGAGACGCTGCGTCGGTATGCTGCAGAGCCGCGGATAAGTAAGGTAAACGAATAGACGGACGTTGGCAATCTAAGGAGTGAGCGTGTTGCCAAGTGCGAGATTAGACCCTGCCCTCACGCGCATCGATGATCGCTGGTACTTCTCCTACGTCATCGCCCTCGATCTCTTTACGGACTTCCAGCCTGCCCTCGCGAGAACTGCTTCCGGTACCGACCATACGATGCTCGAGTTCGTGGGCGCCGCCTGGGGGAAGAGGGCTACGAAAGGTCCCATCATCCAGAAGCTTGGAGGCAATTGGCCTGTGCTCGCCTCCTGCGGCGACGACGAGCCTGACGAATTGGGATTCGACGGCAAGTACCCCATGTATTTCCCCGACGCGGCGAATCCCGATGTCGAGGCTGCTGAGCGCCAGCTGAGATTCGACGGCTATCTCGACGCCCCGCACCCGACCAACATTCCCCATCCGATGGTGGTGCCCGTACCACTCAGCACTGGAAACACCAAGTACATCATGACCACCTTCAACGGTACTCAGTACCACGAGCCCTTGCTGGGTTACGGCACGCACGGCGACTTCTTCGTAATGGAGGCAACACAGGTCATGCTGGGTTACGAGTTCACGCCAAAGTAGATTCGGCTCGGAACGAAGACCGCGAGCGTACACGAACGGGGGATCGTGTCTGGCGTCGAGGCCCCGTGAGACTATACCTCCGGGGCGCGAACGTCGAAGGGGAGTTTGCGTCCCCGTGAGCCTAATCTTGCTTCGGAGGTTAGAAAGTTATCCGGAATATGATGCGTCCTGTGCCCCGCGTGTAAGGAGTACGATCGCTTTCGGTCTACAGGGCTCTGGCACTGGTTGATAGGTGCTAGACTCACGGGTCTCTTCTAGAGACCCAAGCCAGCGAGAGGGCTCTGTCGGCCTGCGCGCCAGCTGTATCGGTGGGTAACAGAGAAGGGCTGGAGACCGATCTGCCTCGACGATCACGACAAGAGAGGCACACTTGTAGCACGGCGATTCGCCGTAGCGTAAGCTGTAAGGCGGTAACAAATGAGGAGACAGGAGACGAAGAAGGGGTGAACCGTTGAGATTGACGAGGACAGTGAGCCTGTTAGCAGCCGCTGTGGTGAGCCTGGTGCTGATCGTGGCGTGCTCGCCTCCAGGTGCGAAGACGGAGGATCAGGGTTCGGGTGGCGGTGGCAAGCAGGCCCAGCAGGACATAGCGCAGGCCAGCGGGAATGTGTGCAAGGTCAAGCCGCCGAATCTTAAGCTGAAGGACGCCGTCGTTGGGTTCTCTCAATCGGAGAAGGAGGTCAACCCGTTCCGCATCGCGGAAACGGAGTCCATAAGGGGCGAGGCAAAGAAGCGGAATATCAAGGAGCTCGTGTATACCAACGCCAATTCGCAGGCCTCCAAGCAGATCTCCGACATACGGGACATGATCGCCCAGGACGTGGACGCCATTATCGTCGCGCCGCTCCTGGAGGAGGGCATGGACCCCGCGCTCAACGCCGCGAAAGAGGCCGGGGTGCCGGTCTTCCTGATCGACCGCGAAACGGCGGGGAAGCCCTGCGAGGACTACATAACCTTCATGGGCTCGAACTTCCTCAAGCAGGGAAAGCGGGCCGCCGATATCATGGCCGACCTCACCAACGAGAAAGGCAAGGTCGCCGTGCTCGAGGGAACACCCGGCGCTTCGGTCACGATCGACCGCACCGAGGGCTTTGAGCAGCAGCTCAAGAAGCATCCGGACATGGAGATCGTCGCCTCCCAGACCGGGGAATTCCTCAGGACCAAGGGCCAGACGGTCATGGAACAACTCATACAGTCCAACCCCGACATAAACGCGGTCTACGCGGAGAACGACGAGATGGCGCTCGGGGCCATCCAGGCCCTCAAGGACGCCGGCAAGGATCCCGGGCAGGACGTCAAGGTGGTCTCCATCGACGGTACCGAGCAGGCCGTGCAAGCGATAATCGCGGGTGACATCAACGCCGTGATCGAGACCAACCCCCGGTTCGGTCCGCTGGCTTTCGACACCATCGAGAAGTTCCTGGCGGGGAAGCCCATCCCACAGAAGATCATCGTCCAAGACGACGTGTATACGAAGAAGAACGCGCAGGAGAACCTGAACGAGACCTACTAGGGGGAGGGACCAGAACAATGGAGCGGCACTCCCCCATCCTTGAGGTGCGCCGGGTGACGAAACGGTTCCCCGGCGTGCTGGCCCTCGACGGCGTCTCTTTCGAGCTGCGGCCAGGAGAGGTGCACGCCCTGGTCGGCGAGAACGGCGCCGGGAAATCGACCCTGATCAAGGTCATCACCGGGGTGTACAGGCCCGACGAGGGCCAGGTTCTCTTCAACGGCGAAGAGGTCTCTTTCGCCGAGCCGCGCGAGTCGCAGGCGGCGGGAATCAGCACCATATACCAGGAGATC
The DNA here is from genome assembly GCA_046733115.1 of Actinomycetota bacterium. Classification (GTDB taxonomy): domain Bacteria; phylum Actinomycetota; class Rubrobacteria; order Rubrobacterales; family Rubrobacteraceae; genus Rubrobacter_D. The sequence goes on from JBKPOM010000291.1 coordinate 4,595, forward strand.
AACCTGATCCCGCTCCTCAGCGTGTCCCAGAACGTGTTCCTCGGGCGCGAGCCCCGCAACTCGCTGGGCCTGATCGATAAGGCCCGCATGAATCGGGAGGCGGCCGAGATCCTCGAACGCTACGGCATTCGCGCGGACGTCACCGCTCCCTTGCGCTCCCTTGGACTCGGTGTTCAGCAGATGGTCGCGATCGCGCGGGCCATCTCGGTGGACGCGAGAGCGGTCATCATGGACGAGCCTACCTCGTCGCTGGAGGCGCGGGAGGTGGAGACGCTCTTCGGCGTGATCGGGCAGCTGCGCGAGGAGGGGGTCGGCGTGATCTACGTCAGCCACCGCCTCGAGGAGCTCTACGAGATCTGCGACCGCGTGACGGTCCTGCGCGACGGTCGAGTGGCGCACACCGGGGAACTCGCCGGGCTCGCCCGCCTGCAACTCATCGCCCACATGCTCGGCCGGGAACTCTCCGAGGTTCGGGAGGAGGGCGCTACCGGCTTCGGCGGGGAGCACGAAACCGCCAGGGAACCCGTCCTCGTGGCGCAAGGCCTCAGCCAACACCCCCGCCTACGCGAGGTCTCCTTCGACGTCCATCCGGGCGAAGTGGTGGGACTCGCCGGCCTCCTCGGTGCCGGCAGAACCGAGACGGCCAAGGCGATCTTCGGCGCCGAGCCGATCGACTCCGGGTCCGTCAGGGTTGAGGGGAAGGACATCAAGACCGGCTCTCCCGGCGCAGCGATAAAGGCCGGAGTCGCCTTCTTGCCCGAGGACCGCAAATTGGAGGGCATTATCCCGGACCTCTCCGTGAGGGCGAACATCGTCGCCGCGGCCCTGCCGAGGCTGGCGCGGGCGGGGCTGGTCTCGGAGAAGGCGCAGGACGAGTTGGTCGAAGAATTCGTGCAGAGCCTCGGTATCAAGGCTTCGAGCCCAAACCAGCCGGTCAGGGAGCTCTCCGGCGGCAACCAGCAGAAAGTCCTTTTGGCCCGCTGGATGTGCATGAACCCCAAGGTGCTCATACTGGACGAGCCCACCCGCGGCATCGACGTGGGAGCGAAGGCGGAGATACAGAAGCTCGTGGACGATCTCGCGGCGAAGGGGCTGGGCATCATCCTTATCTCCTCGGAGCTGGAAGAGATCACGGAGGGCAGCGATCGCGTGGTCGCGTTGAGGGACGGCACCGTGGTCGGGTTGCTCTCGGAGAAGGAGATTACCGAGGGTAACCTGATGGAGATGCTCGCGCACGGCGAAGATGCGGACGACAGGGTCCAGGAGGGCGGAGAGAGCGCAGATGGATAGGGGGGCGACGCCGAACAAGGCTTTTGACCTCTCCAGGGTAACCTCTTGGGTGCGCGGCCGCGGGGTGTACGTCGCGTTCGTAGTGCTGGTGGTCTTCAACCTCATCGTCACCCCCAACTTCGCCTCGGTGGCGACGCTCTCCACCCTGCTGATCACGGTCTCGCCCATAGTCCTGGT
>JBKPOM010000292.1:0-4470 GCA_046733115.1 Actinomycetota bacterium
TACTACTTCCCCACCGGGATGCTCGGGTTTGGCCTGACGGCGCTGCTCGCGGCCTTCATGAGCGGGATGGCTGGCAACGTGACGGCCTTTAATACCGTCTGGACCTACGACATCTACAAACCGTACATCAACCGGAACGCCAGCGACCGCCATTATCTCAATATGGGCCGCATCGCCACTGTTGCTGGTGTGCTCCTGAGCATCGTAACTGCCTACCTGGCTCTCGGCTTCCCTACCATCATGAATTACGTCCAGGTGCTGCATGGCATGTTCCTGGCACCGCTCTTCGGGACGTTCCTCCTGGGCATGTTCTGGACGCGCACGACGGGCTGGGGCGGATTCACCGGACTCGTTGCTGGAACGAGTTACGGCCTCATCACGTACCTCATCTCGCTGGACAGCGGCCTCGGGGCGTCAATGGCGCGCGCATTTTGGGCATGGATCGTGTGCCTCGCCGTAACGATCGCGGTCTCTCTGGTCACCCAACCTAAGCCGGACGATGAGCTGCGCGGCATCGTGTGGGGCCTGACCGAGCAGAAGGAGGCCAAGGAGGAGGCCTGGTACAAGAAACCGTGGGTCCTTGCGGTCACCGTGCTCGCCATTACCGTGGCCCTTAACATCTACTTCTGGTAGGAGGAGAGCATGACAGAAGAACACCATGAATATGGGGAAGAGGAGAGGGTACCGGAGCACTCCGGGACGAACCACTCCATGGCGATAGGCTTCTATATCTCGGCCCTCGTCCTGATCTACGGCGTCGCGCTTGTCCTGGCCGGGATGCTCAACGCAGGGCAGCAGACCGAGGGCGACCTCGGCTTTAACGTGAACTTGTGGTGGGGCCTGGTCATGGTCGTCTCGGGGTGCGTCATCCTTGGGTTGACGCTCGCCTCGCCCCGGCGCCGCGCCGCCCGGAGGAACCAGCAGCAATAGGGCGCATCCCTCTACGCAGAGCGCATCCCTCTACGCGCCGCTCACCAGCGGAAGCGGTGCGGGCCGAAGTCCGCCTCGTAGTAGGGGACGGTGGCCCGCCCCGGGGCCGCAACGGCGTCGAGGCGCTCGCGGTCGTCCTCGTCGAGAGACACTTCTACGGCGCCGAGGTTGTCTTCTAGTTGCTCCATAGTGCGCGGCCCGACGATGGGGCTCGTGACGCCGGGCTGGTCTTTGCACCAGGCAAGGGCGACCTGTCCCGGGGTGCAGCCTCTCTCGTCCGCTATTGTCCGCACCGCTTCGAGGACGTCGAAGGCCGCTTCGGTAAAGTGGTTGCGGCCCATCCTCCTGGGTTCGAGGCCGTAGCGGCTGTCTTTGGGGGAGAGGCTCTCGTCCCGGCCGTACTTGCCGGTCAGGAAGCCGCCCGCGAGGGGGGACCAAGGGATCAGGGCCGTCCCGTAGGTCTGCGCGAAGGGGACCAGTTCGCGCTCGATGCGCCGGTCGAGGAGGTGGTAGGGGGGCTGCTCGGTGCCGAAGCGGTTCAGCCCCAGTTCCTTTGCGGCCCACAACGCCTCGACCAGCTGCCAGGCGGCGAAGGTGGACGTGCCGGCGTAACGAACTTTGCCGGCCCGGATTAGGTCGTCCAGGGCCCGCAGGGTCTCGTCGATGGGGACGTCGGAGCTCGGGCGGTGGATCTGATAAAGGTCAATGTAGTCCACCCCGAGACGCCCCAGCGAAGCCTCGCACTGCTCGATAACGTGCCTGCGGTGGTTGCCGGAGGCGTTTGGATCCGCCTCGTCCATCACCCCGTGCACCTTGGTCGCGAGCACGATGGCGTCGCGCTTGCCGTTCCGTTTTAGCGCCTTCCCTACGGCCACCTCGCTGGCGCCCGTGATGTACACGTTCGCCGTGTCTAGGAAGTTGACGCCGGCGTCTATGGCGCGGTCGATTATGTCAGCCGAGTCCTCCTCGCCCGTCCGCCCGCCGAACATCATGCAACCGAGGCAGAGCTCGCTGACCTTCACTCCGGTTCTTCCGAGGTTCCTGTACTCCACGCTTCGCTCCTTCGAGATAGACGTGCGCCCATTCAACAGGCGGCGCGAAGCCGGCGCAACCTCCTTGCGAGCATTTCGGCGGGTCAGCACTTCAGCCCGTCAGCTTCTTGTTTTCGCTGATACCTACTCGCTTACAGCCGAACGGGCGATTCTCAGCAGGTCAATACCTCTGCAAATCGGCTTGATTTGATCCCATGCCAACCCTTGTGTAGCATCGCGGCCCGTAAACCTCGGTGAGAGGGGCTCGCCCGGCATCTCGAATGTACAGAGACGCCAGCGCGAACCTGGAAGGGGAGCGGGCATCATCCGCGTAGTCCAGGCCGGACTCGGCATCTGGGGACGTAGCTGGACCAAGGTGGTGGAAGAGGCGCCCGGGGCTGAGCTGGTCGCCGTGGTCGACCCCGACCCGAGAGCGCTCGGGCTCGCGGAAGCCACCCCAGGCTACGTAACCTTGTAGGAGGCTCTCGCGGCGGTCGAGTGTGACGCCGTGCTCGTCGCCTCGCCGCCCCGGACGCATCACGCCGTGGCGAAGACCGCACTGGAGGCCGGCAAGCACATCCTTTGTGAGAAGCCCCTCGCCACCAGCCCCGAAGACGCTCTCGGCCTCATCGAGGCCGCAGACGGGGCGGGGCGCGTCCTTATTGTGAGCCAGAACGACCGCTACAACGCGCCGTTCCGCGCCGTGCAGCGGGTTTTCATGGAAGGGCACCTCGGGGAGCTGGTCTCGATCCGGATAAGCTGCCGGCGCGACACCCGAACGCTCTTCGCGCCTGACGACTTCAGGTACTCGATGCGCCACCCTTACGTCATGGCCATGTCCATCCACCACTTCGACCTCCTCCGGGCGGCCACGGGGTGAGACGTGCGCGGCGTGTTCGCCCGCAGTTGGCGCCTCCCCGACAGACCGTTGGTTCACCATCCGGCGGTGGCCGCGATCCTGGACCTCGACGGCGGCGTGCCCGTTGTCTACGAGGGAGATTGGGCAATCCACGGGCCCGAGACCTCCTGGAACGGTGCCTGGGAGATCATCGGTGAGAGGGGACGGCTGCTCTGGAGGGGTCATTAGGAGGATCGTGGGACGGGCGAGGTCTTGGTGGAAAGGTGGGGCGGGGAGGCGCGTCCCGTAGAGCAAGAGAGCTTCGAGTTCGTGGAGAGGGTGGCGACGCTGCAGGCGTTGCGCGTTGCTGTCGAGGACGGGGGGCAACCGGAGACCACTGCGGCCGACAACGTGAAGAGTTTGGCCGTCGTGCTCGGCTGTGTCCGGTCCATCGAAAGCGGCGAAGGGGTGGACGTGGCCGCGCTTCTGGCCTTGGGTGACGCTAAGCTGTAGGGGCAGGTCCATAAGTTGCCAGCTTGCGAGGGAGATAGAGGAGGTTAGAACGTGGCCAGAACGGTAACGCTCTTCACGGGACAGTGGGCCGACCTGCCGCTCGAGGAGCTCGCCAGCAAGTGCGGGGAATGGGGCTTCGACGGGCTCGAGCTGGCGTGCTGGGGGGATCACTTCGACGTAGATAAGGCCTTATGGGAGGATGGCTACGTCGAAGGGCGGTGGGAGATACTGCGCTCCAACGGCCTGAACTGCTGGTCCATAAGCAACCACCTCGTCGGCCAGGCGGTCTGCGACCCCATCGACGACCGCCACAAGGCCACGCTCCCCCCGGACGTTTGGGGGGACGGAGATCCCGAAGGGGTGCGCCAGCGCGCTGCACAGAAGATGAAGGACACGGCGAGGGCCGCGGCGCGCTTCGGGGTAACGCAGGTCAACGGATTTACCGGGTCGAGCATCTGGCATTTGCTCTACTCGTTCCCACCCAACGACTTCGCCGAAATAGAGCGCGGCTACGAAGATTTCGCCGAGCGGTGGAACCCGATCATCGACGTCTTCGACGAGGAAGGCGTGAGGTGGGGCCTTGAGGTCCACCCGACGGAGATAGCCTACGACTTCGTGACCACACGAAAAGCGCTCGACGCGATAGGGAACAGGGAGGGGTTTGGGATCAACTTCGACCCGAGCCACTTCGCCCACCAGTTCCTGGACTCAGCCGCCTTTATCGAGGAGTTCGCCGACCGCATCTACCACTTCCACATCAAAGATAGTCGCAAGCGCCTGAACGGCCGCAGGAGCATCCTCGGTAGCCACCTCGACTTCGGCAGCCCGGAGCGCGGCTGGGACTTCGTCTCGCCCGGCCACGGCGATGTGAACCTGGAGGACTGCATCCGCGCGCTCAACCGCATCGGCTACGAGGGGCCCCTCAGCATCGAGTGGGAAGACTCTGGGATGGACCGCGAGTATGGGGCCAAAGATGCCCTCGCGTTCGCGGGGCGCACGGATTTCGAGCCATCGACGCAGGCTTTCGATGCGGCGTTTGCGAGGGAGGAGTAGCCTTGGAGCGCACAGAGATCGGGGTCGGGCTCGTCGGTTACAAGTTCATGGGCCGCGCCCATTCCAACGCCTACCGCCAGGTCGCGAGCTTCTTCGACATAGAGC
>JBKPOM010000293.1:0-7384 GCA_046733115.1 Actinomycetota bacterium
CCACTACGCTGGTCGCCCTCTACTTCTGTGGCATCGTCTTGTCATAGAGGCTCTTCGTTTTCGTCACCGGCGAGAAATCTACCCTGACCGCGGTGGCCTCCACCCTCCTGATAGGGGCCCTGCTCAACCCGTTAAGGCATCGCATACAGTCCTTCATAGATAGGCGCTTTTACCGCAGGAAGTACGATGCCAGGAAGACGCTGGAAGCCTTCTCGGCCAAGCTGAGGGACGAGACGAATGCAGAGGCGCTCAACGACGAACTGGTAGGAGTGATAAGGGAGACGATGCAACCGTCCTGACCGACGCAGGATTCAACAGGGGTAACGTTCGCTGTTTGGGTCTGGCCGTCCCAAACGTAGGGGAGGTCCCCGCATGAAGTAGCGTTAAGCGTCGCTAAGCCTGCTGAAACGGGCATTGTACGAGGAATCCGACTAAGGTAAAGTCTTGATAGTGAGAGCCGGTGCCCGTATCGGGAAAGGATGGGAAAAGAGAAAGGAGGATGCGGGCACCGGTTACCTCTCTCTTCATACCGCATGTATCCGTGCGGGTGAAGCCTCTCGAACGCATACGGGACAAAAAGACCTCAGGGGCGTAGGACGAACCGAGCATGGACGGGGACATTTGCCCCATAGGGCGAAGGCCTTCTCTATCACTATAGTGCCAACAACGCCATGTTCGGAAGGGGGTGCGTTGGACCCAGCGTTGGGTGGTGAAACCGAGAAGGCGACAGTGAAGTGGCTGGTTGAAGCCCTGGAACAGACAAGCTCCAAGGGCCAGACGAAGCTCGTGGGCTACCTGGAAGAGGTCGCCGATGAAGTGGTGTTTGAGGTCGAGGCCGCCCGTGGACGTGGGGACATGTATGGCTACCGTAAGTGGGGCTTACTCTAAAGCGCAACTCGACATATTGTATTTCTGCTTGCGCTATGCACATGACTCTCCGAAAGGCTTCACGAACGGTCCTCATTGAGGGTCGGAGGCGTCTTTGCCCTTCAGCTTATGCGGTCCCGTTCCCGCATCTGCAGCGACCCGGTGACCCTTCTAGCGAAGCGAGGCTGTAACTCTGGGGCCTACAGCGGGTTGCGTTGACACTGACCTGCCCGTAGGTCGATGCTATTATGCCCGTTCGGACAATTCCGTCGGTGAGAGCGCATGTCCGCATCATGCGATGTGGGTCGATCACACTGAAACGTGCTGTATGCGGAAGCCTTGTAGCTCTCTCGACCCTCCACCCGCTCCATCCAGGCCATGACGTTGGGGTATTCGTGCAGGGGAACCTCGCCGCTCTTGGCTAGGACTCGTAGACGCTGGAAGTTACCGGCATGGGCGATGTCCGCCAACGTGTAGCCCCCCACCAGATACTCCCTGCCCTCCAGTTGGTGCTCCAGACGTGATAGCGCATCGTAGAGCTTCTCTTTGGCCTCTTCAATCTCATCTTCAGAGTACCCTCGCTGCAGCCCCATACGAACCCTATAGACAGAGGGGAAGAAGTAGTCATCGGCAAAGGACATCCAGGAACGTACCGATGCCTTCCCTTCGGGATCGTCCGGCATCAGGCCGGGAGACTCGTAGACCTCATCCAGGTACTCGTTGACGATGTTCGATTCGTACAAAGAGGTGCCTTTGACTCTCAGCACCGGCACCTTACCGTAGGGGCTGACGCTCAGGAACTCTTCGCTCTTGTTGCTCAGGTCGACCTCGTGGACCTCGAAGTCTATCCCCTCTCGTGCAGCACCATCCTGGTGCGCAGGGCGTAGGGTCACTGCTGGGTGTTGTAAAGCTTCACCTTCACCGAAGATTACCTCCCGATCACCGCCTACCCTTTGATGGTAGCAGCCCCTTCTTCAACGAGCAGCTGGAGAAAGCGGCTCACAAGGGCAAACGGTGGGCTTCTGGGTCAGAGAGCCTTCGGTGGCTCCGATGCTTCAAACACGTGCGACTCGGCTGAGAGGCCAAGGTCTGCGAGGTCGAGTGCGTAAGCCAGGGTTGCGGCCAACGCCTCGTACTCCGGTGAATCTGCGGCCTGGCTGTTCGCTTGCATTACGGCCACAGCGAGATTCTCCACCAGTGCTTCTACCCGGGCTTCCTCTGTCCCCTCTTCTCATAAATCCTTCATCAACCTTCTCGATGATCTACGTAAGAGCAGCGTGTGTGGTTCACGCTTAATGACAGCCGATGTACTCCAGGCAATGAGAAGAGGGTTCCACCGCTCATATCTGCATGGTAGCCAGTGAGCGATTCGGTAACACCACGTATCGGAGGGGTAGGAGTTGATTGCGGCGGTCTGCCGGGCCGGACCTCACACTCGGCCTTAAGTAACTCTAGCAATGCCCCCTTCTCGGCATCGTACTCCCAGAGGGTCTGAAGATGGTCTCGTCCTCCGGGTAGTCCTCATCGATCCTTTCCAGGCAGCCTTCGACGAAACCCTCTACATAGTTGGGGTCGAGGGCCAGGCCGAGATAGAAAACTTCTCCGTCGTACCCGTGGTCGTACCCTACCGCTCCCCTACCCTCGAACACCCCTAGACCCATCCTTTGCTTCCAGCACAAGCTTCTCATACGCTCAACTCGCTATGGCTATGGTCAGTCGAGCTCCGATGGAAGAATGCCAAGGTTGTGGCCATACGTTCATCCCAAAATCGGGCAAACAGAAGTACTGCACACCTACTTGTGCCAGTACCAGCCGTTGGTGCCGGTGGAACCAGAAGCAAATCAAGTAGCCGTAGCAGGCTATACCGATCCGATGACCCAACCACGGGTATGGGAGACACCAAAACCCTCGTAAGGAGAACAGGCCGCGGCAGGGTGGGTGCCTCTTACGGTTACGCTCCCCTCATGTTTGATTAGCTAGGAAAATCTCCTGTGGATTACGAGCGCGTCGACGGCGATCATGGCGAACTACGGCCAGATGGCCGCGCTTACGCTGAAGAAGGAGATAGCGATCGAGAGTAAGAAGATGGCCGGTATCGCGACACCTCGGATCAAGAAGAATCGCACCGTGGCGGGGTCCTGGGGCTCGTACAGCAGCCTTTCGTCCCTCGTCGAGTACCACTGTATGGCTGTCAAGAGCAGCCTGCCTACGGCGAGGGTCGCGGCGTAGACGGCCACCGGAAGCTGGTGGTCGCCGTACTCCCCGAGGAGCGCGGTGGGGAAGGGCACGAACGCCACCAGCATCAGGAACAGGAAGTTCAGGTAGAGAAGGTTCCTGTCGTAGGCCCTTATGGGTCGGAAGATTGAGTGGTGGATCGTCCAGAACACGCTGATACAAATGAAGCTCAAGAAGTAGCCGAGGTAGCGAGGCCACAGCGAGAGCAACTCCCCGGGCAGCTCAGTAGACACCAGGTCCTCCGGTATGTTGGGCACCCGTATGTCGAGGACCAGAAGCGTTATGGCGATGGCGAAGACCCCGTCGCTCAAGTTGACGATGCGGTCCCTATCCCTACCCGTTTCCCTCTCTCTGGGCCTGAGCATCTGCTTACCTCCATCCGAAGCTGGCCGATCCGCGCCGCGAGCAGTCTAGTCCAAGGGGGTGAGGCGGTCGAACGATGGTCCGCTGTCCGACTTGTACGAGAGTATCGCTTTGAATCGATTTGCTCTCGGCACCCTGGAGTGTTCAGCGTCATCCGGATCGTACCGAGACTACCGAGGGTAGATCGACTCTCGACGCTTTAGGTCGAGTCGTCCCGTAGCGCCTAGGTCAAGACTATCCACATGGGAACGGGTGTTCCGAGAGCTGCGGGATGACGAGTCCCAGTGGGATGTGGTCGACGAATCGCTCAATGCCCACTGCGAGGTTAGGGTAGGTCGACCTCTGGAGTAGGCCGTGGCACGTCTGGCCTGTATACTTAACCTTGTACTGGGACCAGCAGTTAGAGGGGTAGCGTGGATTCCTCGGATCACGACCGAACCGACCTCAACCTCAGTAACGGTGCCTCTCGCCGCGACGACGCGCATAGGCATGCCAACGCGCCAGCGCAGGGTTACCGGTGGCTGCGTCCGGCGTTGGAGAACTCCTCCGAGGTCATCTCGATAGTCGCTCCCGACGGTACCTTGAAGTACACGAGCTCAGCCTGGCAGCGGGTACTCGGCTACAACGCAAAGGCGATGGTCGGTGCGAACTTGCTCGACTATGTACACCCCGACGATCTGCCTCATGTCCTTGAAGAGACGGAGACGGCCCTCTCGGAGGGAGAGAGAACGACTAACAAGGCAGAGTACCGCTTCAGACATGTTGATGGTTCCTGGCGTTGGATGGAGAGCGTGGGCACCTACCTGCTCGCCAACCCGGCAGTCGGTGGCGTGGTCATCACCTCCCGGTGATGTTAGCGAGCGTAAGGAAGCCGAGGAGCGCCTCCGGGAGGCCGAGGAGAGGTATCGGACCCTCGTAGAGACTATTCCTGCGATGACCTACATCCAAAAGATCGAAGACGGCACAAGCGCCACGATCTACGTGAGCCCTCAGGTTGAGGAAGTGGTTGGCTACACCCCCGAGGAATGCACCTCGACTCCGGACCTCTGGGCGAAGATCCTCCATCCGGAAGACAAGGAGAGGGTGCTCGCCAAGGATAGGCGCACCAACGAGACCGGGGAACCCTTTGCCATGGGGTATATGCAGTTCGCCAGGAACGGGACCGTGATATGGCTGCGGGACGAGGCGACACTGGTGAGGGGCGCAGTAGGGGAGCCCCTGTACTGGCTCGGGGTCCAGTCAGACATTACGGAGCGCAGGTGGGCCGAGGAGGCCCCCAAGGAGGCGGAGGAGAGGTATCGTACCTTGGTCGAGCAGATACCCGCCGTTACCTACATGGATAAGGTCACGGACGGTCCCGACGAGCCCGTCTACACCAGCCTCCAGATAGAGGAGTTGCTCGGTTACACCCCAGAGGAGTGGTTGGAAGGTCATCTCTGGACCGAGCGGCTTCACGCTGAGGACAGAGAGCGCATACTAGAAGCCGACGAGCGCTTTGAAGCGGGCGGTGAGCTGTTCAGCGAGGAGTACAGGCTCCTAGCCCGGGATGGGTCCGTGGTTTGGGTGCGAGAGGATGCGGTGCTGGTAAGGGACGAGAAGGGTGAACCTCTGTACTTTCAGGGTGTCATCTTAGACATCACGAAGCAGAAGGAGGCCGAGGAAGCCTTAAGGGAGAGCGAAGGATGGCTACACGCGCTCTCAGACGCGGCCTTCGAAGGCATCCTCATCAGCGACAAGGGCGACATCATGGAGGCAAACCGCGCCCTCATCGATATGTTCGGCTACGAGCTATCGGATGTGGCCGGCAGGTCTCTCGTGGAGTTCGTGGCACCAGAGCACCGCGATCTGGTGCGTGAGAAGGTCGCTTCCGGTACCGAAGAGCCCTACGAGACCGTAGGGATCAGGAAGGACGGCACACCGCTCGATCTTGAGGTTAGAGGGAGGGCCTATCGTTATCGGGGACGCACAGTGCGCGTCACCGCCATCCGGGACATCACCGAGCGCAAGGAGGCTCAGAAGCGCCTTGAGCACCAAGCCTTCCACGACGTAGTAACCGATCTCCCGAACCGGCAGCTTCTCCTAGATCGCCTGGAGCATGCCCTACGGCGTACGAGGAGGCGGCGAGGCCGTCGGGTGGCGGTTCTGCTCATGGATCTGGACAACTTCAAGAGCGTAAACGACTCTTTCAGACACGAAGTGGGCGATCTGCTGCTAGTGGTGGTGGCCGAGCGCCTCAAGGGGTGCCTGAGGCCAGAGGACACCCTGGCCCGCTTCGGGGGCGACGAGTTCGTCGTGCTTCTTGAGGATACCGACGGCCTCGACGAAGCGGTGCGGGTTAAGGAGCGGATCGCCGAAGTATTCAAGAGGCCGTTCGTGTTGGAAGGTCGAGAGTTGTACGTCTCCGCCAGCATCGGTATAGCGCTAGGCGAGGACCACACCGAGATCCCCGAAGAGTTACTCAGGAAAGCCGATACGGCCATGTACGAGGCTAAGGCGGAGGCCACCTTCGGCCACAGGGTGTTCGACCCGGACATGCACGAGCGGGTCCTGAGACGGTTGGGTCTGGAGAACGACCTCAGGAGGGCCATAGAGCAGGAAGAGTTCCGCTTGTACTACCAACCCAAAGTCCGTCTCAAAGAAGAGGATTCGATCGTCGAGGTCGAGGCCCTCTTACGCTGGGAGCACCCTCAAAGAGGTCTGTTCTTGCCCGAGGAGTTCATCTCGCCGGCCGAGGAGACAGGCCTGATCTTACCTTTCGGAAGGTGGGTCTAAAGAGAAGCCTGCCGCCAGGTGAAGGAGTGGCAGGAGCCTACCATATGGCTCCGCCTCTCGTTGCCTGTGTGAACATCTCCGCTAACCAACTGCGCTACCCTCATCTACTACGTGACGTCGGCATGGCGCTAGAGGAGAGTGGTGTCGAGGCGAGAAGCCTCGTCCTGGAGATCACCGAGAGCGCCCTGGTGAAAGACGTGCCGACGAGCATGACGGTGCTCGAAGAACAGAGGGCCTTAGGGGTCAGGTTCGCCGTAGACGACTTCGGTAGCGAGTGCTCTTCTCTGGCTTACCTGATGCAGCTGCCCGTGGATTTCGTAAAGATCGACAAGTCGTTCGTTTGGGCTCTTGGGGAAGATCCAAAGGCGGCGGTGATCGTGGAGGCGATAATCTCGCTGGCGCATTCACTGGGATTGGAGGCGGTGGGGGAGGGGGTCGAGAGCATCGGGCAGTTGGTTCACCTCAGGAGGATGGGCTGCGACCTTGCCCAAGGCTTCTACCTCTTCGGAGCAATACCGAGCGAGGAATTAGACCAGCTGCTGGCGACCCAACTAATATAAACCGTGGCCACTCCCTTGAATGGGTACCCGTGGAAGGCCACGTCAATACCGGGGAGTACGTGATATCTACCCTCGGCGCCGTGGGCCCTCGCAGCGCGATCCGAGCCGTACCGAGGATACCGGGGTAAGCGGGCCGTGCTCGGGGTTTCGCCTGCTTACCCTTCCTAATCGCCCTTCGGGGCTCCGGGACCCAACAACAAGGAGACGTGGGCCGGTTGCATCGTAGCTCACTCGTGGCAGCAATGTGGCAGCAGTAGACGCCAGGACACACTCGGACGCAGGTGGTCACTCGCCCTGCCAGAGCCGGATATCCCGCTTACCTAAGCCACATACTAGAGCATCTGTCATAGTAATTGGGCCGGGGCTCGGTAGCCGCAGTGGCGCAAGAAGCCGGACGCGTCCCGGCTGGTGATGGCCGAGAGCGCCTCGCCCATCGCCCCGATCAGGACCTCTCTGGTGCGGGCCCCGGCTTCGCGCAGCAGGGCTTTCACCTTGGAGAAGGCATGCTCTATCGGGTTGAGGTCCGGCGAGTAGGGCGGCAGATAGAGCACCTCGCAGCCCCTGCCCTCGATGAGCTTGCGGACCCT